>NZ_JAVBIN010000001.1:0-487730 GCF_032989665.1 Morganella sp. BCCO 40_0007
ACATTAAATTCAACTATTTTTTAATGATTACAAAATCATTTTAATAACAAAAAAGCAGTGAAAAATAGCAAATGTGAACATCACAACCGGAATAAAACAGCGTGTTTCTGCTGGTTATGATTTACTGAATTGATTTAGCAGGAATTTTTGATAAGCGTAAAATGTTGAAAATGTTAGCGGGGCGTTACGACGGCTGCGAAAGCAGGGATTTTACCTCTGTGCCGGTAAACCGCTTCAACTTTTGTTGAAAGCCGGATCGCAGGCAATAAAAAAGCGCCCTGAGGGCGCTTTTCTTAAATCTGTCTGATAAATCAGAATGCTTTGCTGTATTTTGCAATGATAGCAGCAGCACGGCTCAGATTAGAGAAGAAAGTTTTGATACTTTTCATAATGAACTCCTGCTTGTGAATTAGGTTAGTAAGCTGTTTTGCTTCGATGGGGGTATGATACCAGTTTTGTGATGCGGGTCAACATTAAATTCAACTATTTTTTAATGATTACAAAATCATTTTAATAACAAAAAAGCAGTGAAAAATAGCAAATGTGAGCATCACAACCGGGATAAAACAGCGTGTTTCTGCTGGTTATGATTTACTGAATTGATTTAGAAGTGATTTTTCTGAGAAGCGCTGATGTTGAAAATGTTAGCGTGGCGTTACGACGGCTGCGAAAGCAGGGATTTTGCCTCTGTGCCGGTAAACCGTTTCAACTTTTGTTGAAGATATCACGCGATAGTAAAAAAAAGGGTGGCCGGAGCCACCCAAAACTGTGCATTTAAAGGATGAGACTGTTGTTGTTAATTAATGACGGTTGCGCACTAACTGGTAGCGGCGCGTAATATATTCGACCGGCGCACTCCAGATATGCACCAGACGGCAGAACGGGAAGATCAGGAACAGTGTCATACCCAGCACCAGGTGCATACGGAAGATAAAGGCAACGCCTTCCAGATGCTCTGATGCACCACCCTGAAATGTCACGACAGACTGTGCCCAGCCGACCAGCTTCATCATTTCACTGCCGTCAGTGTGCTGTGCGGAGAACGGAATAGTACCCAGGCCCAGAATGACCTGGATCACCAGCAGGGTGATGATCAGGATATCGCCTGCTGAAGATGTTGCACGGACACGCGGGTTGGTCAGACGGCGTTTGAGCAGCATACCGCCGCCGATCAGCGTCATCACCCCGCAGGCACCGCCCGCCACCATCGCCAGCATCTGTTTCTGCGCCACGGTGATAAACGGTTCATACATCCAGTGCGGGGTCAGCATCCCGACGAAATGTCCGAAGAAAATACCGATGATCCCGATATGGAACAGGTTGGAAGCCAGACGCATCCCTTTTTTATCCAGCATCTGACTGGAACCGGCACGCCAGGTGTATTGTCCGTAGTCGTAACGCAGCCAGCTGCCGATGATAAACACTGCGCCTGCGATATACGGGTAGATATCAAAGAAAAACGTATTCAGGAAATTCATGGAGTTACTCCTTTCGCCGCAGGGGAAACCGGCGCGTCACCCACCTGAATGTAATTCGGGGCAACACTCTGTGAAAAACGACGCTCATGTTGTGTCAGAACAGAATTATCACAGCCTTTATCGGCCAGGAATGTCACCTGTTCTTCTTCCCAGACTGCATCCAGTGCAGCCGGGGTATCATCACGGGCTTCACCGTTCACCTGACGGGTCAGTGCGCTGAGTGTCAGGTCACTGTCCGCCATTGCCAGCAGCAGGCTGAACAATTCATGGTAATGACTTTCGCGCTGGCGCAGGCGTTCACCGAGCAGGGCGAGGATTGGTGCGATATCTTTCAGTCCCTGACAGGCCTGTTCCGGCGGCATAACAGAGAGATATTCCAGGTAAACCGGCAGATAATCCGGCAGTTCGCGGCTGTTGAGGGTGATCCCGGCCTGCTCGTACTGCTCCAGCAGGGATACCATCGCCTGGCCGCGATCCCGCGATTCACCGTAAACGTGTTCAAACAGCAGCAGAGAGGTGGCTCTGCCGCGATCAAACAATTCACTGTAGCGCGCCTGACTGTCGAGCAGCGGCTCCGAGGTCAGTTCAGCGACGAAGTACATCAGTGCGGCAGCCTGAGTCAGGCGCAGTTCATGCGCCTGTTCAATTTCCGCAATCAGTTCGTCGCGGTGTGCCCACAGCTCCTCATTCGGGTAATCCAGCAGGCAGCCGATGATTTTTAAACTAATCATGATGAATGCCTCTCTGAGATTGGTGCATCTGCCGGTGTTTTCTGCGTGATATCAATGGCATCGATACGGCGGCTGTTAAACAGGTTAAATTTGGTATCGCTGCCGTGGCAGCCGTCACCGAAGCTGAATCCGCAGCCGTTGCGCTCAGGGAATGCCTCGCGGGCCAGTTCGCGGTGTGAAGACGGGATCACAAAGCGATCCTCATAATTCGCGATAGCCAGATAGCGGTACATTTCCTGTGCCTGAGCTTCTGTCAGACCCACTTCTTCCAGTGCACTGATATCCCTGGTTTTATCCACGGTTTCCGCACGTTTGTAGTGACGCATGGCCAGCATCCGTTTCAGGGCACGCAGTACCGGCGCGGTATCCCCGGCGGTCAGCAGGTTGGCGAGGTACTGAACCGGGATGCGCAGACTTTCCACATCCGGCAGTACGCCGCTGTGCGGCAGCATACCCGCATCGCTGACAGACTGAATCGGTGACAGAGGCGGCACATACCAGACCATCGGCAGGGTGCGGTATTCCGGGTGCAGCGGCAGGGCGAGTTTCCACTCCATTGCCATTTTGTAGACCGGCGATTTCTGTGCCGCGTCAATCACACTCAGCGGAATGCCGTCTTTCTGTGCCTGGCGGATCACTTCCGGGTCGTTCGGGTCGAGGAAGATCCCGAGCTGACGCTCATACAGATCTTTTTCGTTATCCGCACTTGCCGCTTCTTCAATACGATCCGCATCATAGAGCAGCACACCGAGGTAACGGATACGGCCGACACAGGTTTCCGAGCACACGGTCGGCTGACCGGCTTCGATACGCGGATAGCAGAAAATACATTTCTCGGATTTGCCGCTTTTCCAGTTGAAGTAGATTTTTTTGTACGGACAGCCGGTCAGGCACATACGCCAGCCGCGGCATTTATCCTGATCGATAAGCACGATACCGTCTTCCGCACGTTTGTAGATTGCACCGCTCGGACAGGTTGCGACGCAGGCCGGGTTCAGACAGTGTTCGCACAGACGCGGCAGATACATCATAAAGGTCTGCTCAAACTGGCCGTACATCTCTTTCTGCATATCGGCGAAGTTTTTGTCCGCACTGCGGCGGCTGAATTCGCCGCCGAGGTCATCTTCCCAGTTCGGGCCGTTCTCAATTTTTGTCATGCGCTGACCGGTGATCAGAGAGCGCGGACGGGCGGTCGGCAGATTGCCTTCCGGGGCGTTTTTCAGATGATCATAGTCGTAAGTGAACGGCTCGTAGTAATCATCCAGTTCCGGCTGGTCAGGGTTGGCGAAGATTTTTGACAGCAGGCCGATTTTGTTACCCATACGGGGAACCAGTTTGCCGCGGATATTTTTGATCCAGCCGCCTTTCCATTTTTCCTGGTCTTCCCAGTTATGCGGGTAGCCCAGTCCGGGTTTGGTTTCGACGTTATTGAACCACGCGTATTCCACACCTTCGCGGCTGGTCCAGACGTTTTTACAGGTGACAGAGCAGGTATGGCAACCGATACATTTATCCAGGTTCAATACCATGCCGACTTGGGAACGTATCTTCATTATGCTTTCTCCTGCCCGCTCAGGGTCTGTTGATAACCATCCTGCTCACCGTCGAGCCAGTCCACATTTTTCATTTTGCGGACCACCACAAATTCGTCACGGTTGGAGCCGACAGTGCCGTAATAGTTGAAGCTGTACGCCAGGTGGCTGTAGCCGCCGATCATATGGGTCGGTTTAGGGCAGACACGGGTGACGGAGTTATGAATACCGCCGCGCATACCGGTCACTTCTGAGCCCGGCAGGTTTATCTGACGTTCCTGGGCGTGATACATAAAGATCATGCCGTCCGGGATACGCTGGCTGACAATCGCACGGGCGGTCAGTGCGCCGTTGCTGTTGAAGGCTTCGATCCAGTCGTTATCCTCAATACCCAGCGAACGGGCATCTTCTTCACTCAGCCATACTACCGGACCACCACGGCCGAGGGTCAGCATCAGCTGGTTATCACTGTAGGTGGAGTGAATACCCCATTTCTGGTGCGGGGTCAGGAAGTTCAGGGCTTTCTCCGGATAGCCGTTCGGTTTCGCGCCCAGCAGCGGCTGTGCCGCACGGGTATCGACCGGCGGACGATACACCACCAGTGCCTCACCGAATGCACGCATCCATTCATGATCCTGATACAACTGCTGACGGCCGCTCAGGGTGCGCCACGGGATCATCTCGTGAACGTTGGTGTAACCCGCGTTATAAGAGACGTGCTCATCTTCGAGGCCGGACCAGGTCGGGCTGGAGATAATTTTGCGCGGCTGCGCCACGATATCGCGGAAGCGGATTTTTTCATCTTCTTTATGGATGGCAAGATGGGTATGGTCGCGGCCGGTTACTTTACCGAGCGCATCCCACGCTTTCACCGCCACATGGCCGTTGGTTTCCGGTGCCAGAGAAAGCACGACTTCTGCCGCATCAATCGCGGTTTCAATCGCCGGACGACCTTCGGCAGCGCCTTCAGTACGGGTGCGGTTGAGTTTTTTCAGGAAATCGACTTCTTCCTGCGTATTCCAGCTGATGCCTTTGCCGCCGTTGCCGAGTTTATCCAGCAGTGGTCCCAGTGAGGTAAAGCGGGCATAGGTGTTCGGATAATCGCGCTCCACCACCATCAGGTGCGGTGCGGTTTTGCCCGGAATCAGATCACATTCGCCTTTTTTCCAGTCTTTCACATCAAACGGCTGCGCCATTTCGGCAGCGGAGTCATGCTGGATTGGCAGGGTGACAACATCCGTCTCTTTGCCCAGGTGGCCCGGACAGAGTTCAGAGAAGGATTTGGCGATCCCTTTGTAGATTTCCCAGTCGGTTTTGGATTCCCAGGCCGGATCAACAGCGGCGGTCAGCGGATGAATGAACGGATGCATATCCGAGGTGTTCATATCATCTTTTTCATACCAGGTGGCAGTCGGCAGCACGATATCGGAGAACAGACAGGTACTGGACATACGGAAATCGAGTGTTACCACCAGATCCACTTTCCCTTCCGGGGCATTATCCACCCATTCCGCTTCTTCCGGTTTCACACTGCCCTGTTCGCCGAGATCTTTACCCAGCAGACCGTTTTCGGTGCCGAGCAGGTATTTCAGCAGATACTCATGGCCTTTACCGGCAGAGCCGAGCAGGTTGGAGCGCCAGATAAACAGGTTGCGCGGGAAGTTCTGCGGATTATCCGGTTGTTCCGCCGCAAAGCGGATAGCACCGCTTTTCAGGGCTTCTGCGGTGTAGGCCTGCGGATCCTGACCGGCTTCTTTCGCTTTTGCCGCGATAGTCAGCGGGTTCACGTTCAGCTGCGGTGCGGACGGCAGCCAGCCCATGCGTTCGGCACGGATATTGAAGTCCAGCAGACTGCCGCTGAAGCGGGATTTGTCCGCCAGCGGGGAGAGAAGCTCCTGCGGCTGAACAGTTTCATAACGCCACTGGCTTGAGTGGTTATAGAAGAACGAGGTGCTGTTCATATGACGCGGCGGACGTGACCAGTCCAGCCCGAACGCCAGCGGTAACCAGCCGGTCTGCGGACGCAGTTTTTCCTGGCCCACATAGTGTGACCAGCCGCCGCCGCTCTGGCCGACACAGCCGCAGAACACCAGCATATTGATGATGCCGCGGTAGGTCATATCCATGTGATACCAGTGGTTGATACCGGCACCGACAATCACCATCGAACGGCCGTGGGTTTTCTCTGCGTTATCGGCAAACTCACGGGCAATGCGGGAGATGTGATGCTGGCTGACTCCGGTCACTTTTTCTGCCCAGGCCGGGGTATAGGCCTTGATTTCGCTGTAATCCGCCGCGCAGTTCACATCATTCAGACCGCGATCGATACCGTAGTTGGCGAGGGTTAAATCGAAGACACTCGCCACACGGACGTCACTGCCGTCTGCCAGACGCACCACTTTCACCGGTAGTTTGTGCATCAGCACTTCATCCAGTGCCACACCTTCAAAGAATTCATTTTCAATGCCGCCGAAATACGGGAAAGCGACATCAGCAACATCATCGTGCTTATCCAGCAGGCTCAGCTGCATGGTGATCTCATCACCGTTTTTGCCGTCACGCGGTTCCAGGTTCCATTTGCGGGATTTATCCCAGCGGAATCCGATAGAGCCTTGCGGTGCCACTAACTGCCGGCTGTTTTCATCAATAGCGATGGTTTTCCACTCGGCATTTTCTTTCTCACCGAGTGAATCCACCAGATCGGATGCCCGCAGCATACGGCCCGGCACATAACCGCCTTCCGCACGCGGCTCCAGCATTACCAGCATCGGCATGTCGCTGTAAGTGCGGACATAATTGGTGAAGTATTCCGCCTGGCGCTTCGCGTGGAACTCATTGAGGATCACATGCCCCATGGCCAGCGCAACGGCACTGTCTGTTCCCTGTTTCGGGTTCAGCCACTGGTCACACAGTTTGGCGATTTCAGCATAATCGGGCGTGATCGCGACCGTTTTGGTCCCTTTATAGCGGACTTCGGTGAAGAAGTGCGCATCCGGGGTACGGGTCTGCGGGACGTTGGAACCCCAGGCGATCAGATAGGAGGAGTTATACCAGTCAGCGGATTCCGGTACGTCGGTCTGCTCGCCCCAGGTCTGCGGGGAGGCCGGCGGTAAGTCGCAGTACCAGTCATAGAAACTCAGACAGGCGCCGCCGATCAGGGATAAATAACGGGCGCCGGAGGCATAGGAAACCATCGACATCGCCGGGATCGGTGAGAAGCCGATAATACGGTCAGGGCCGAATTGTTTGGCAGTCACAATATTGGCTGCCGCAATCATTTCATTCACTTCCTGCCAGTCGGAGCGGACAAATCCGCCGCGGCCGCGTGCCTGTTTGTAGCTTTTGGCTTTTGCTTCATCATTAATAATGGAAGCCCACGCATCCACCGGGTCTGCGTGCTGTGCTTTTGCTGCACGCCACAGCGTGATCAGGCGTTTGCGCACCATCGGATACTTCACGCGGTTTGCGCTGTACAGATACCAGGAATAGCTGGCACCGCGCGGACAGCCGCGCGGCTCATGGTCAGGCAGGTCAGGACGGGTACGCGGGTAGTCAGTCTGCTGCGTCTCCCAGGTCACCAGCCCGTTTTTTACGTAGATTTTCCAGCTGCATGAACCGGTACAGTTCACGCCGTGGGTGGAACGGACAACTTTGTCATGCTGCCAGCGGCTGCGGTAACCATCTTCCCAGTCGCGGTTGACGTTCAGCTCTTGTCCGTGGTCGCCGGAGAAGGTTTCCCCGCGCTGCTTAAAATAACGGAATCTGTCTAAAAACTTGCTCATTCGGTAATCCCCCGATAAGCGCCGGGCGCTCACATTGCTCTGATTATCAGAATTGAATTAATTATTTTTTACGGCCGTATACCAGCCATGTGGTCAGAATGCAGACCACATAAAAGACAACAAACACTTTCATTGCACCGGCAGGCGAGCCGGTCAGCGTCAGTGAAATACCAAAGGCATTCGGGATAAAGAACCCGCCGATAGCACCGATGGCAGAGATAAAACCAAGTGCAGCTGCACTTTCGGTGATAGCTTCATGCTGAGCCTCTTTTTCGGTTCCGCCCTCTGCCAGCACACGCTCAGTGGTGATTTTGCGGAAGACCACCGCAATCATCTGGAATGTGGAGCCGCTGCCGAGACCGGCCGTAAAAAACAGCACCATAAACACGCCGAAGAAGGCGGCAAATGAACCGGCATCATTTTTACCCGGCAGTGTGAAGAACAGCAGGAAGGCGAAAACTGCCATGACCACAAAGTTAATAAAGGTCACGCGGATACCGCCGAATTTATCGGAAAGGAAGCCGCCCAGCGGACGTGCCAGTGCACCCAGTAACGGGCCGAAGAAGGCGAACTTCAGGATAACGATATCCGGGAACTGGGTTTTTGACAGCATGGCAAACCCGGCGGAAAACCCGATAAACGATCCGAACGTGGAGAGATAGAGGAAACTCAGAATCCACAAATGCTTGCGTTTCAGAACCGGTAACTGCTCTTTCAGGGATGCTTTGTTGGCGGAGAGGTCATTCATTCCCAGCCATGCCGCAACAGTAAACAGCAGCAGGAACGGTACCCAGATCCACGCGGCATTCTGTAACCATAACTCAGAGCCGTCAGGCTGGGTCACGCCGGAGCCGCCCATAAAGCTGAATACACCGAACGTCACAATAAACGGGGCGACCAGCTGCATCACGCTGACGCCGAGATTACCCAGACCGCCGTTGATACCCAGGGCGCCGCCCTGTTTTGCTTTCGGGAAAAAGAAGCTGATATTACCCATGCTGGAGGCAAAGTTTGCCCCGGCAAAGCCGCACAGCAGGGCGATAATCACAAACACCGCATACGGTGTTGACGGGTTCTGTACTGCAAACCCGAGCCACACACACGGCACAATCAGGATCAGCGTACTGAATGCGGTCCAGCGGCGGCCGCCGAAAATCGGGATCACGAAGGAGTAAGGAACCCGCAGGAGAGCCCCGGAAACGGAAGGCAGGGCAGTCAGCATAAACAGCTGATCGGTGGTAAAGTTAAAACCGACTTTCGGGAGATTGACCGCAACGGCGCTGAACAGCATCCATACGCAGAATGCCAGTAACAGACAGGGAACGGAGATCCACAGATTGCGTGATGCAACCCGGTGCCCGCTCTCTGCCCAGAATTTTTCCTCTTCCGGGCGCCAGTCGGTAATGACGCCCGCGGCTGCCTTGCCTTTGGATATCTGAGCCATAATACACCTCAAAATTATGCTGAAATTAAAGGCGTTTTACGTGGGTTATAAGGTACTGATACTGATCTTAATCAAAGGGTGAACCGATTGATTTTTAAGCGTAAAACGGTCATTCTACTTTAGAGGTACGGTTGTTAATCTGATGAAAATACGTAAAATCAAAAGGTTAGTATCAGTATTATTAGTGTGGTTTATAAAGGCTAATCCCTCAAGGTTTTAAGGGGTACTACTTTAGTGGTAAGTGTTTTTTCAGATAAATCGGAGAGAATAACCGGTCCGTTCAGAGGAGCATCAGTGAATGCTGAAACACACATCTATTCTCACTCAAATCACCGGTTTCATGGTGCTGCTTACCGTTTTTGCGGTGATTGGCATGGGGCTGACCAATCAGATCACCGAAAGTGTGCAGGGCAATGCACATGCGATTAATAAATCCGGCACATTGCGGATGCAGAGCTACCGTTTCTTATCTGAAATCCCGCTGGCCGGGCATTCACAGCAATATCTCAATGATTTTGAATCGGATTTAACGCTGCTTTCCGGGATGAAAGCGGTGAGTCCTGCAAAAATACAACAGCAGTTTCTGGCTATTGAGCAGACCTGGCGGCAAAAGCTGCGCCCGGCACTGGAAGCGGCAAAACAGCCGGAAGAGGCCCGTGCCCCGGTGGCCGCGTTTGTCGGTCAGATTGACAGCCTGGTATCTGCCATTGACCACCAGACCGAATCCACTATCCGGCTGGTGGCGGCTATTCAGCTGGTTTTTATCGCACTGATGATTTTGCTGCTGCTGTTGTCGGCGCGCCATTTCCGCCGCCGGATACTCCATCCGTGGCAGCGGCTGCTGGCACAGGCTGACGCCATGGGACAGGGGAACTTTCAGCCGCGCTTCGCGGATTACAACCACCGCGACGAAATCACCATGATCGGCAATACCCTTAACCGTACGGCAGAGGAACTGTCTGCGCTCTACGGGGAGCTGGAATCACGGGTGGCGGCGAAAACACAGGATCTGCAGGAAAAAAACCAGATGCTGGCTTTCTTATATAAGAGCGGGCAGCGGCTGAATAACACCAAAGACCTGACCACACAGCTGACGGATATTTTGCGGGATCTGCATCAGATTGTGCCGGAAGGCGTGTTGTGTCTGCGGATTTTTGAGGATAACAACGCCTCCCGTTTCACTGAAATCGGGAACTGCGGCCGGGGGCCGTCACAGGCACAGGAACAGCTGAGCTGGAATCTGAGCGGGCCGATTAACCGTTACGGGGTATTGAAGCTTCTGTTGCCGGCCGGTAAGCAGCTCAACAGCGAACAGCAGAATATGATGCAGATGCTGAGCAAACAAATTATCTCGGCCTTTGCGCTGGCTTATCAGCATGAGCAGCAGCAGCAGCTGATTCTGATGGATGAGCGGTCAGTGATTGCCCGCGAACTTCACGATTCTATCGCACAGTCATTATCCTGCCTGAAAATTCAGATAAGCTATTTACAGATGCATTCCGCGCAGATCCCGGAAAATTGCCAGACACTGCTGACAGAAATGCGCCGGGAAGTAAACGGTGCTTATCATCAGCTGCGTGAGCTGCTGACCACTTTTCGTCTGAAACTGACCGAACCCGGGCTGTTCGCTGCGTTACAGAGTACGCTGGATGAGTTTGAGCAGCGGCTGGGTTACCGTATCGGCTTTGATTTTCAGCTTTCAGGGCGGCTGGTCTCTGCGCACCAGACTATTCATGTGGTACAGATTGTCCGTGAGGCGCTGAGTAACATTCTCCAGCATGCTAATGCATCGGAGGCGCGGGTGGTGTGCCGGTCAGAAGATCAGATGATTTATATCTGTGTGGAAGATAACGGGGAAGGCATCCCCGAGCATCCGGAAAAAAATAACCATTACGGGTTATCCATTATGCGGGAACGGGCAGCAACACTGCACGGAGCCTGCCGGATAACCTCACGGGAGCAGGGCGGCACTCAGGTGCTGATAAGCTTTCCCGCGAATACAACTATAAAAATAAATGAAGACGATTCAGGAGCAAGGTAAACAATGACGAACAGAATACTTTCTGCCGGAGAGATTATACTCAGTGATCCGGATGAAGCCGCTGATCCGGCCTCTCCCGCCACGATCCTGCTGATAGATGATCACCCGATGCTGCGTAACGGCGTCAGGCAATTAATCAGCATGGAGCCGTCACTGACGGTGGCCGGTGAAGCGGGGAATGGCCGTGACGGCATTGCGCTGGCGGAATCACTCGACCCGGATCTGATTTTACTGGATCTGAATATGCCGGAAATGAACGGTTTTGAAACCCTGGATATTTTGCGGCGCAAACCGCTGTCCGGCCGGGTGGTGGTATTCAGTGTGTCCAACTACCGGGAAGACCTGATTACGGCCCTGCGCCGGGGCGCGGACGGTTATCTGCTCAAAGATATGGAGCCGGAAGAGCTGCTGGTGGCACTGCGCCAGGCGGCTGCCGGTAAAATGGTGGTCTCCCCGGCACTGACTGAAGTACTGGCCGGTGCGCTGCGTGAAGTACGCAGTGATGATGAACCGGATATCAATGCACTGACCCCGCGTGAGCGCGATATACTGAAACTGATCGCTCAGGGGCAGCCGAATAAAATGATCGCCCGCAAACTGGACATCACCGAAAGCACGGTAAAAGTGCATGTGAAAAACCTGATGAAAAAGATGAAAGTAAAATCGCGGGTGGAAGCAGCGGTCTGGGTACTACAGAACAAATAATATCCGCATGATTCTTTGACCGGCCTGTATATAAAGGAACAGATTATGATTATTGCAGCACACCGCGGCTTTGCCGCCCGCGCACCGGAAAATACCATGGCGGCATTCCGGCAGGCTGCGGAGTTCGGCTGTCTGTGGATTGAAACCGATGTTCAGCTCAGTGCTGACGGCGTACCGGTACTGATCCACGACGAAACCGTTAACCGCACCACCAACGGCAGCGGAAAAGTGACGGATCTGACCTTACGCGAACTGCGGGCACTGGATGCCGGGTTATGGGCAGGCGAAGCATACCGGGGCGAAAAAATTCCGCTGCTGACGGATCTGCTGGCGCTGGCGGAGGAATCCGGGCTGCATCTGAATCTGGAACTGAAAACAGAGCTCACAGACAGTGACCACGCGATTGCGCAGTTGTGTGAAGCCACAGCAGCCGTTCTTGAAATGCAGAATTTCCCCGCAGAGCGGATTTTGTTTTCCGGCTTTGATACCCGCACACTGCGGTATATGCACAAACGGATGCCGCACATCCGGCGCGGACAACTCTGGGAAAAAATCCCGTCTCAGCCCCTGACGCTGCTTCAGGAGATTGACGCGTTCAGCGTACACTGTGACTGGCTGTTTCTGCGGGAAGATATGGCAAAATCGCTGAGAAAAGCCGGTTATCAGGTTTTTTGCTATACACCGAATTATCCGGAACTGGTTGCGCATTTTGCGGACTGGGGTGTGGGAATGCTGATAACCGATAACCCTGCAATATACAGGGACGAAAATCGTTTTTCTTAATGCTATATTTCATCTGTATTACACCGGCCTCTTCCGACAGGCCGGTGTTTTTATTTAACTGTCATAAAATACAAGTTATTAGAGTTATATTTAATAAATCATAATAAAATTCTTTTTATTATTATCAGATGAACAAAAAGAGGATAAAAACTGTAACAAAGTGATACAGATTTAATCATGCGGGGAGTTATCTCAAATATCCTTTTTCCCGCGCCATCATTACCCATCCTGTTTTTTTTTATATAATAACCTGAAATTACATGGTTATTTCACCCGTTATTACTATTTATGGTTACTCACAGATAGATTTTACCAATTGTTCTTAAGGTAACGAAAGAAGAATGATTATTTGCATGACTGCTCAGGATTCACTTATTCTTTACCCGATCTGATAGTGATGATTTATCGGTATTATTTTGTTATCAGTGATCTTATTGCTGCTGAATAATGGTGATTAAACTCACTTAACTTGTATTTGGCTAAATAATATCAGCTGAAAATAAAAGCAGTGGCTGGCTTCTTTTCCGATAAAGGATGCAGTAATTAACAGGGATCGTTACCTTTCCGGTCTGATTCTCCGGTGAATATAGTGCGTAATAACAGGATTTTTATGTTTATTACTGTCGTTAATTATTCCGGATAAACCTAAAAGGAGTTAAATATCCCGGGTAAATCAGGTTTTGCTATGTGTGATAATAATATATCTCTATTGAAAGAAGTTGGTTTTTTTTTAAAAAGAAGGCGAAAAAGTCAGGGATTAACAGGCTCGGAAGTAGCTGAAAAACTGAATATCAGCCAGCAGCAGATATCCCGCTATGAACGCGGGCTGTCGGTGCTCAGTCCGGATGTCATGCTCAGATACTGTGCGGCGCTGGGAATGACGGAGCGCGAGATCAGCGAACTTTTCTCCATTATCAGCACTCACTATCAGTCTGTTATTTCCGGAGAGGAAAATACAGATGACACTGATAATCCGTAATGCTGACTATCCAACTGTTATGACTCTCCCTTTACTCGTGTATTTAATATCACCAACCTTTTTCTGTCTGATGACATCTGAACACTGTTAATAATATGTTGCATTAACTTCATATCATCGGCAGTCAGGTGTTTTTATTAAACCTGTAATTTCTCTCTGTAAGAGTTAATTTTATAAATAGGAATGAATGAAAATGATGATTAACAAAAAAGCACTCGTTGTAGCCGGTCTTTCACTGGTTATTTCTGCCTGCTCAACATCACCGGTAAAGAAAAATACGGCTGCAGTTAAAAATCCGCCGGTCAAACAGCAAACCCGTTCTGCCACTCCTAATGTGACCGGTAATAACGCGGCACAGGCGTATGTGGGAAGTAAACAATTAGCATCGCAGGGAATTGTTATTGCATCCACCAATAACGCATGTGTTGACGGATTCAATTTCCTTAAGGGTGTCAATCAGGCTGAGTTTAATGATTTTTCATCAAGCTACGGACGTATTAATCAGAACTACACCTTCTTAAACGTCAATAAAGAGATTATGGATAAAGACTCCCGTGAAGTGTTATCCATGACACTGAATAAAAAACTGGACACCTTATGTACTAAAGTTCAGTACGCAGGTTTCATTGGCGTGAAGGATAAAATAAAAGCACTTTCTGATATTTAATTTTTCTGAATTTTTAATCTCATTTCGGGGATGTATTCATGCCTGTTACTTCGTATTACTCAAAAACAAAGAGGGTAACGGCATATCTGTTGCTCTTTTTGCAGTTATTTTTTCCGGTGTCGACGGCAACATTATCTGTTGCCTATGCGGCAGAGCAAAATGACGCATTAGTGATGTCAGAAACGTTTGACGGACTTAATGCACTGATGGATACATCCCCGGAACCGCCTCCGCAACCGCAGGGCGGGAAAACAGCTTCCGGCAGTACGTTCAGCGGTGAGGGATTTACCGTTGAAATGCCGTCCGGCAGTGAATACGGCGTAATGCCGGCCGGTTCAGACAGTGGTTTTATCTCCGGACAGAACGGTATGCCGTTCCCGATGAGTGTCAGCACACTGCCGGACCCGGCAAATCCTGCTCCGCGTGATAACACCGTGCGGACAGATGACGTCTTCAGCGCATTACCGACCCTCGGTCTGCCGGATACCTCTCCGGAAGATGATGCGAAGCAGAATGAATCCCGCTGGGCGGGCAATGCTTCACAGGCGGGGCAGATCCTCTCCAGTGAGGATGCGGTTGACGCATCTATCGGTTACGTACGCGGTATCGGTGAAAACCTGCTGAACCAGCAGGTGAATGACTGGCTGAACCAGGTGGGCCATGCCCGCATTCAGTTCGGCAGTAATAAAACCGGTGATGCGGATGTCCTCGTACCGTTAATTGATAATCCGAACAGCCTGCTGTTTTCACAGGTCGGGCTTCGTGCCAATGAAGAACGCACCACCACCAACCTCGGCCTGGGCTATCGTCAGTATGAAGACGGCTGGATGTGGGGTGTGAACAGCTTTTATGATTACGATATCACCGGCAGCAACTCGCGGGTCGGTGTCGGTGGTGAATTATGGGCTGATTACCTGAAGCTTGCCGCCAACGGCTACTTCAGGGTAACAGACTGGCACCAGTCAAAACTGCATGAAATGCGCGATTACGACGAACGCCCGGCGAACGGGTTTGATATCCGCGCTGAGGGCTATCTGCCTGATTATCCGCAGTTAGGTGCATTTGCAAAATATGAACAGTACTTCGGCGATGGCGTCAGCCTGGCCAGTACCACCTCTTCCGGTGAACTGAAAAGTAACCCGTCGGTCTCCACCATCGGGCTCAGTTATACTCCGTTCCCGCTGATCACGTTTAAAGGTCAGACATCCCGCGGTGATTCCAATGACAGCCAGGTCGGTATGGAGCTTTCCTACCGTTTCGGCGTGCCGTTATCACAGCAGCTGGATACCGACAATGTTGACCTGATGCGCAACCTGGCGGGTAACCGTTACGACTTTGTCGACAGAAACTACAACATTGTGATGCAGTACCGTAAGCAGGAACTGCTGCGGATCGCACTGCCGCCTGCACTGCGCGGCGAAGCAGCACAAACACTGCCGGTGACGGTCAGTGTGCTGAAAGCCAAATACGGCCTGAAATCACTGCGCTGGTCAGCACCTGAACTGCTGGCAAACGGTGGTGAAATCAAACAGACCGGGCTGACCACGGCGGATATTACTCTGCCTGCTTATATGTTTGCTAACCGCAGCGGAGAACCTCAGGGCTACCGTGTAACAGCCGTTGGTGAAGATAACGAGGGTAACCCGTCTAACACCGCAGAAATGTGGGTGAATGTGATCCCGTCTGTGGAAACCATCACTAAGCTGACCGTGACGCCGAACCAGTCACTGGTGGCGAATAACCGTGATCAGTTCACAGCGGTGGCGCTGTTACAGAATGACAAGGGCGAAGTGCTGGCGAATAAAGCCGTCACGTTCAGTGTTTCCGGCCTGAAAAATCCGGAAGGCGTGACCATTTATGATGCAGACGGCAATAACGGCCGGACCCTGACCGTGATCTCCGGGCCGGACGGCACGGCGACCGTGAAAATCATCAGTAAATCTGCCGGTAAAGCGCAGTTGCAGGCGAAGATGCGTAACGGTAACAGCCGTGCAGAATCGATCATCTATATTGCGGATCTCAGTACCGCAAAAATCAAAACCCTTGAGTTAACCAATAACAAAGCGGTGGCTGACGGCCAGGCGAAAAATATCGCCGTGGCAACAGTGACTGACCAGTTTGATAACCAGGTGGAAAACTTCCCGTTAACCGCCAGAGCGGATAACGGTGCAACAGTCGCTGATCCGAACCAGCAGACTGATGATAACGGCCAGGTCACTGTCCGGTTCAGCAGTGAGACTGCCGGGGATTCAAAACTGGTGGTTGAAGGTACGGGCACGTCGAAGAGTGTGACCTCGCAGTTTGTCGCCGATATGAGTACCGCAGAAATTCACAGTGTAACCACTGAAACTGACGGTGCGGTGGCAAACGGACAGGCGAAGAACAGCGTACTGGTGACTGTGACAGATAACCGCAATAACCCGCTGGCGGGTGCACCGGTGACTATCAGCGTACCGGGAACTGCCCGTTATCAGACTCAGCCGGCAAGCGGAATGACAGATAACCAGGGTCGTCTGCGTGTTTATATCACGAACACCAAAGCCGGTTCTGATGACTATACCTTCAGCATCAATAACAGCAGTGTCACCAAACAGTTGTTGTTTAAACCGGATGAATCTACGGCCTCCATCACTGACTCACAACTGAAAATCGTGACTGATGGTCAGAAAGCAGACGGCACATCGGCAAACCGGGTACAGGCAACTGTCACGGATGCTTATGGTAACCGCATTCCGGGCTATACCGTACAGTTCATCACGGATAACAATGCACAGCCGTCGCAGTCTCAGCTGACGACGGACAGCAACGGTGAAACCCTCTTTGACCTGACGAACACCAAAGCCGGGAAAACGAAGGTTATCGTGCAGGTTAACAATAAACAGGCATCCGCAACGGTGACATTTACGGCTGACAGCACCACAGCAAGAATTGCGGATATGACGATTACGGCGGATAACCGTCCGGCGAACGGTGACGCACAGAACGCTGTGGAAGTTACTGTCACGGATATTTCCGGTAACGTTGTACCGTATGTGGCTGTCCTTTTCACCACAGATAACAGTGCACAGCCTGCATCACAGTCACTGATGACGGATGAGAACGGTAAAATCGTATTCAGCCTGACCAATACCGTGGCAACGCAGGTCAATGTGACTGCCAAAGTGAACAACAGTGATATGAGTGCGGTGGTGACGTTTAAGGCCGATACCACCAATCCGGATGCCGGTAAATCTTCGCTGTCGGCTGATCCGATGACCATTGTGGCAGATGGCCATACTGAATCGGCACTGACATTTATCCTGAAAGATAAATTCGGAAACAATATCCCTTCTCAGGATGTGAAGTTTAAATCTGACCTTGCTGACAGCAACCTGAGTACAACAACGGAAAATCCGGACGGAACTTACAGTGCAACACTGACGGGAACCAAAGCCGGTAATGCCAAAATCACGATTGTACTTAACGGAAAAGCGTTCGCTGTTGCGCCGCTTACCGTAAAACTGACCGCTGACAGCACGAATCCGGATGGCAGCAAATCAGAGCTGAGTGCCGCGCCTGCAACGATTGTGGCGAATAATTCACAGCAATCGGCACTCAAACTGATCCTGCGGGATGCGAACAATAACCTGATCTCCGGACAAACGGTGACATTTACCACCGTGCTTAACGGTGTGACTATCTCCGGAACGGCAGAGGATCAGGATGGTATTTATACTTCATCCCTGAAAGGTACTGTCGCCGGTACGGCACCGGTTAAGGTCTCTGTCAACGGCACGGAACTGGCGGTAAATACGGTGAGTGTGGAACTGACAGCCGACAGTTCAAAACCGGACAGCGGTAAGTCACTTCTGGAAGCCGCACCTGCGACCATCGTGGCTGATAATACCAAGGAATCAGTACTCAAACTGACACTGCGTGATGTCAACGGTAACCTGATTCCGGGACAGACGGTTCTGTTCAAAGCGGATCTGGGCGGTACGGTTATCAGTGGTACGTCTGAAGATTCTGCGGGTATCTATACCGCAGCACTGAAAGGCACCAAATCCGGCGATGCGCATATCACCGTTACACTGAACGGTAATGCATTCAGCGTGGCAGGCACCACCGTCACACTGACCGCAGACAGCACGAATCCGGACAACGGTAAGTCTGAACTGACAGCAACACCGGACACGATTGTCGCGGACGGCGCTGACAAATCGGTACTGAAACTGATCCTGCGTGATGCCAACGACAACCTGATCACCGGACAGGATGTGGTATTCATTGCAACTCCGGGGAATGTTTCTGTCAGCGCGGCAGCAGAGAACAGCAGCGGTACTTACACTGCTGACCTGAAAGGCACCACCGCAGGTACGGTGGCGGTGAAGGTCACCGTCAATGGTACGGAACTGCCGGCAACGTCGGTGAATGTGACACTCACCGGTGATAAAAACCATCCTGATATCAGTAAATCAGAACTGACGGCATTACCGGATACGATTGTGGCTGACGGCAAAGATGGTTCTGCGCTGAAACTGATCCTGCGTGACGTTAACGGTAACCTGATCACCGGCCAGACTGTATTGTTCAGTACGGCACTGGGAAATACCGCAATAACGGACAATGCGGAAGCGCAGGGCGGTACTTATACCGCGACACTGAAAGGGACAACGGCCGGTACAGCAACCATCAAAGTCAGTTTAAATGGTACTGAACTGGCGGGTATGACCAAAGATGTGACGCTGATTGGTGATAAGACTAACCCTGATATCACTAAATCTGAACTGACAGCAACACCGGATACGATTGTGGCTGACGGTCAGGAAGGATCAGCACTGAAGCTTATCCTGCGTGACGTCAACGGTAACCTGATCACCGGCCAGACCGTATTGTTCAGCACGGCACTGGGAAATACCGCAATAACGGACAATGCGGAAGCGCTGGGCGGTACCTATACCGCGACGCTGAAAGGAACAACGGCCGGTACGGCAACCATCAAAGTCAGCTTAAACGGGACTGAACTGGCAGGTATTACCACCGATGTGACACTGATTGGTGATAAGACTAAACCGGACAGCACAAAATCTGAGCTGACCGCATTACCTGACCAGATTGTGGCTGATGGCAAGGAAGGCTCTGTACTGAAACTGACCCTGCGTGATGTCAATAACAACCTGCTGCCGGGCCAGACCGTGGAGTTCATTACCGCGCTGGGAAATACGGCAATAACGGACAATGACGAACCTCAGGATGGCGTTTATACCGCGACGCTGAAAGGGACAACGGCCGGTACAGCAACGATCAAAGTGAAGGTAAACGGTACTGAACTGACGGGTATTACCACTGATGTGATACTAATTGGTGATAAAAATAATCCGGATGCGACTAAATCAGTACTGACGGCACTGCCTGATACGATTGTGGCTAATGGTACCGCTGAATCGGAACTGAAACTGGTTCTGCGGGATATCAACGGTAACCTGATCACCGGCCAGGTAGTCAGTTTCGAATCAACGCTGGAAAATACCACGGCCGGCAGTACATCTGAAAATACCGGCGGGACGTATACCGCCAGCCTGACAGGGACGACATCCGGTAAGACAACGATCAGTGTGACGGTCAACGGTGCTGCGCTTGCAGTCACTGCGGCAGAGGTCACGCTGACGGCAGATAAGGATCATCCGGACAGCGGTAAGTCAGAGCTGACGGCGGAACCGGATACGATTGTGGCAAATGACACGGATGAATCAGTACTGAAGCTGACCCTGAAAGATGCCAACGGTAACCTGATCTCCGGACAGACGGTTGTGCTCAAAACAACGCTGGAAAATACGGATATCACAATGACGCCGGGAGATCAGAACGGTGTCTATACCGGAACCCTGAAAGGCACAAAAGCCGGAACGGCGACGGTCACTGTGACGGTTAACGGAACAGAACTGGCGGGGCTGACCAAAGATGTCACACTGACCGGAGATAAGAACAATCCGGACAGCGGTAAATCAGAACTGGTGGTAACACCGGAGACGATTACAGCCAATGATACAGAGACATCAGCACTGAAACTGGTTCTGCGCGATGTTAACAATAACCTGATCACCGGACAGACTGTTGAATTCACTACAGAATTAACCAATACCACTATCACTGCTAAACCGGAATCACCGCAGGGTACATACAATGCTGTGCTGAAAGGAAAAACAGCCGGTAATGCGGAGATCAAAGTGAAAGTGAATGGTGCAGATTTCGGCATTGCATCAAAAACAGTGAAACTGGTTGCGGATAAGAGTACGGCAAAAATGGTTATCACGAATTTAAATCAGGATAAACATGCTGTTGCCGATACGGTATCGGTCAACAATTTAGAGATAAAAATTGTTGATGCAAATGATAACCCGATTAGTGGCGTGAATATCAAAGTCACCGAAAAAACGCAGCCTGCAATGGTGATGATAGACAATGCGGAAGGTGTTACCGGTGCGGACGGGGTATTTAAACCGGGCGTCAGAAGTAAAATTCAGAATGTCAGTTTATCTGTATCAGCAAAAGATACAGACGGAGTCGACATTAATGAAGATTATGCACTGATATTTGACCTGGTGAAATTCACTCTGAAGTCAGCCATCGTAACCAATTAATCCGTTACTGAATTGCCGGTATCAATATTGTACCGGCAATTCAGCTCTGTTTTTATAAGGGTAATGCAATGAAAAATAAAATAATTGCCATGGCATTGGTTGTGTTGTCGGGCAATGCATATGCACATTATCAGGTCGAGAATGTAAAAACGACCACAAGGATATTTTCATTTGAATTGGTACATAAGTATCTGAGTGGTCATGAAACTCATCCTAATACATGTAAAAAAAACTACACAAATAACATACTGGAATCCTGTACGCTGAATTATAAAGTGACATCCGGCGGGAATAATAAAGTGATTAAAACCGGTTTTGTTGATTTGCGGGGAAACGGCAGTTTTGATCAGGAACTGATGAATGCCGCAACACATTATGATGCATTACGGGTGGCAGAGGCTCATGGCGTTGATTTAACTCAGCTTGTTGAGATTCCGCGAAACGATATTACATCACTGACCGGCGGCAACAACCGATATACAGTTGATACGTCATCGGCGGGTCGCGTGTGTAATGCAGATTCTCCGGCAACATGTAAAGATGGTTCAGGTACTGGTTATACCAATAACACATTAAATTTCACGACAATGACAGATTTACAGGTTGCCTGTGAATTCACCAGTAAGGATGTATCCGTGAAAACATCATTATCTGAGGATAACCTGTATTTATATGATGGCGCTGCCAATCAGAAAATACTGTCCTATAACTATGATGTGGATAATGTGTCGGTTGACTGTGTTAACTGGCTTTCAACGGCAATATCAAAAGATGTTACGCTCAAATATGATGTTCTGGAAAAAACAGTGGCTGACGGCGACACTCAGCTGACCTGTAAATTATTCGGTAACAATACCGGAACAACGTCACCGTCATCGTCAACGAATAAGATGACGATTTCAGGATTTTCGACAAAAGATGAGACGTTTAAAATTCCGGAAGCATTTTTGGGCTTTTATGTCTCCTCACCTTCAGGGAGTGCACAAACGTCCGTTTCATTCGATTGTAATTTCCCGTTATCAACAGAGATAAAATAATAGACACTGACTGAATCAGTGCAATAACTCATCTGTACGGACGGACACTAAATGAGTGTCACTGTATTAGTGTTCGTCCGTATCAGATAATCGTGTTTTCCTTTTTATCCCCCTCACTTAGTTATTTATTAACTAAAACTCCTTTAGTTGGTATTTTTTGGTTGTTATATTTTAATAAACCGAAGCCTTAACTCAAATAATAAGTAATGATAATTTTATCAATTATTTAATGATGAAATTTGCCGTGATAATTCTTATATTTAATTTTTTTTGTAAAAAATAGTTAAATAAAAATCTATTGAGTGAGTAATTCACGGTGTTTCAGGTTTGAATTTTGGTTAACAAATTGATTTATTAGTGTTTTTGTTGATTTTTGACCTGTTTCTGAGCTCTGTATATACTGTGTGATAATGTAAAAGTATGTCTTGTTTTTTACTTTCTGTGATGTGCGTGTAACTCAAATAATAAGTATTAAAGTTAATTGCTGATATTAAATCCGGCAAGGTGATTTTATTATTCCCTGCTGCCTTTACAGGCGGCGGGTATATGTATTTGTGCTGAGATAACATCCGGGTTGAATAGCGTAACAAGAAATAAATACTCCCATAATATGTAAACATTCAGTGAGAGTAAAAACAACATATTTTTATAAGGTATCCGGTAATTGGATTTATTAGCGGAAATAATGGAAGACGTATCTTTTGATAATTAATTTATGGCTTTAATCTTACTTTCGGGGATGTATTCATGCCTGTGACTTCGTATTACTCAAAAACAAAAAGAGTAACAGCCTATCTGTTGCTCTTTTTGCAGTTATTTTTTCCGGTGTCGACGGCAACATTATCTGTTGCCTATGCGGCAGAGCAAAATGATGCATTAGTGATGTCAGAAACGTTTGACGGACTTAATGCACTGATGGGTACATCTCCGGGTTCGACGCCGCCTCCGCAGCCACAGAGCGGAAAACCGGCTTCCGGCAGTACGCTGAGCGGTGAGGGATTTACCGTTGAAATGCCGTCCGGCAGTGAATACGGCGTAATGCCGGCCGGTTCAGACAGTGGTTTTATCTCCGGACAGAATGGTATGCCGTTCCCGATGGGTGTAAGCACACTGCCGGACCCGGCAAACCCTGCACCGCGTGATAACACGGTGCGGACTGACGATATCTTCAGTGCGTTGCCGACCCTCGGTCTGCCGGATATCTCTCCGGAAGATGAAGCGGCGCAGAATGAATCCCGCTGGGCGGGCAACGCCTCACAGGCGGGGCAGATCCTCTCCAGTGAGGATGCGGTGGATGCATCCCTCGGTTATGTGCGCGGTATCGGTGAAAACCTGCTGAACCAGCAGGTCAATGACTGGCTGAACCAGGTGGGCCATGCCCGCATTCAGTTCGGCAGTAATAAAACCGGTGATGCGGATGTCCTGGTGCCGTTAATCGATAACCCGAACAGCCTGCTGTTTTCACAGATCGGGCTTCGTGCCAATGAGGAACGTACCACCACCAACCTCGGTCTGGGCTATCGTCAGTATGAAGATGGCTGGATGTGGGGTGTGAACAGCTTTTATGACTACGATATCACCGGCAGTAACTCGCGGGTCGGTGTCGGCGGTGAGTTATGGGCCAACTACCTGAAGTTTGCGGCCAACGGCTACTTCAGAGTAACAGACTGGCACCAGTCAAAACTGCATGAAATGCGCGATTACGACGAACGCCCGGCGAACGGGTTTGATATCCGTGCGGAGGGCTATCTGCCTGATTATCCGCAGTTAGGCGCATTTGCAAAATATGAACAGTACTTCGGCGACGGCGTCAGCCTGGCCAGTACCACCTCTTCCGGTGAACTGAAAAGTAACCCGTCGGTCTCCACCATCGGGCTCAGTTATACTCCGTTCCCGCTGATCACATTTAAAGGTCAGACATCCCGCGGTGATTCCAATGACAGCCAGATTGGTATGGAGCTTTCCTACCGTTTCGGCGTGCCGTTATCACAGCAGCTGGATACCGACAATGTTGACCTGATGCGCAATCTGGCGGGTAACCGTTACGACTTTGTCGACAGAAACTACAATATCGTGATGCAGTACCGTAAGCAGGAACTGCTGCGGATCGCACTGCCGCCGGCACTCAACGGTGAAGCGGCACAGACACTGCCGGTGACGGTCAGTGTGCTGAAAGCCAAATACGGTCTGAAATCACTGCGCTGGTCAGCGCCTGAACTGCTGGCAAACGGCGGTGAAATCAAACAGACCGGGCTGACCACGGCAGATATTACCCTGCCGGAATATATCTTTATGGATCGCAATGGCGGGCCGCAGGGCTACCGTGTAACAGCTGTCGGTGAAGATAACGAGGGCAACCCGTCCAACACCGCAGAAATGTGGGTGAATGTTATCCCGTCTGTGGAAACCATCACTAAGCTGACGGTAACGCCAAATCAGTCACTAATTGCTAATAACAGCGACCAGTTCACTGCTGTTGCCCTGTTACAGAATGACAAGGGCGAAGTGCTGGCGAACAAAGCTGTCACGTTCAGTGTTTCCGGGCTGAAAAACCCGGAAGGCGTGACCATTTATGACGCAGACGGCAACAGCGGCCAGACCCTGACCGTGATCTCCGGGCCGGACGGTACGGCGACCGTGAAAATTATCAGTAAATCCGCAGGTAAAGGATTGCTGAAAGCCAAGATGCGTAACGGTAACAGCCGTACGGAATCGATCGTCTATATTGCGGATATCAGTACCGCAAAAATCAAAACGCTTGAATTAACCAATAACAAAGCAGTGGCTGACGGCCAGGCGAAAAATATCGCCGTGGCAACGGTTACTGACCAGTTCGATAACCAGGTGGAAAACTTCCCGTTAACCGCCAGAGCGGATAACGGCGCAACAGTCACCGATCCGAACCAGCAGACTGACACTAACGGCCAGGTCACTGTCCGGTTCAGCAGTGAGACTGCCGGTGATTCAAAACTGGTGGTAGAGGGGACGGGCACGTCGAAGAGTGTGACCTCGCAGTTTGTCGCGGATATCAGTACCGCGAAGATCCAGAGCGCGGTCGTGACTCAGGATGGTGCGAAAGCCGACGGCAAAGCGAAAAACGAGGTTCTGGTGACTGTCACTGACAGCCGCAATAACCCGTTAGCCGGTGCGCCGGTAACTATCAAAGTACCGGGAACCGCACGCTATCAGACCCAGCCTGTCAGCGGTCTGACAGACAGCCGTGGTCAGCTGCGTATCAGTATCAGCAATACCAAAGCCGGTTCTGATAACTATACCTTCAGCATTAACGGCGATGATGCGGTACGCGCACTGAAATTTGTGGCGGATGAAACCACAGCAACCATTACGGATGCAAGCCTGGTTATCGTCACCAATAATCAGAAAGCGGATGGTGCGGCAGCAAACAGTGTGAAAGCCACTATTGTTGATGCCTACAATAACCCGGTCCCGGGAATTGCCGTGAAGTTTGTCGCCGATCACGGTGCACTTCCGTCTCAGATGCTGATCAATACGGATGCTGACGGTAATGCACTGTTTGAACTGACTAACACCCGTGCGGGTAACACCAGCGTTATTGCACAGGTCAATACTAAATTCGCATCAAAAACCGTGATGTTTACAGCAGACAGCACGACAGCGGAAATTAAGGCATCAAATCTCACGATCACCGCAGATAACAGCGCGGCTGATGGTACATCCGTCAACAGCGTGAAAGCGATTGTCACTGATGCACAGGGTAACGTTGTGCCGTATGTGGCCGTTCTTTTCACTGCTGACAACGGCGCGTCTCCGGCTTCACAGTCTCTGCTGACCAATGAGCAGGGTGAAGTAACGTTCAGCATGACCAGCACCCGTGCGGCACAGGTTGCGGTTAAGGCGAAGATTAATTCCAGTGAGCCATCTGTTACTGTCACCTTTAAGGCAGACAGTGCGAACCCTGATGCTCAGAAATCCTCGCTGACAGCCGATCCGGTGACGATCGTGGCAGATGGTCAGACAACATCAACGCTGCATTTCATCTTAAAAGATCGTCAGGGGAACCTGATCCCGGGTCAGACCGTGGTCTTCGGAACCGCGCTGGCGGGAACCACTGTGAGCGGTACTACCGAAAATCCGGATGGTACTTACACGGCGACACTGAAAGGTGTTAAAGCCGGGGATGCGAAAGTCAGCATCACGCTGAACGGAAAAGCGTTCGCGGTTACACCGGTCACCGTAAAACTGACGGCGGATAACGGTAATCTGAGTGGTGATAAATCAGAGCTGACTGCTGTTCCTGACACGATTGTGGCTGATGGCAAGACGTCTTCAACGCTGACTCTGAGCCTGAAAGACGTGAACGATAATGCCGTGAGCGGCCAGACTGTGGTATTCAGCAGCGCCCTGGCGGATACCGTGTTCAGTACGGTGAGAGATAATGCGGACGGTACTTATACAGCCACTCTGAAAGGCACTAAAGCCGGAACTGCAAAAATCAAAGTCACCGTGAATAATGCCGTGCTGGCTGTGACTGAGGTGAGTGTAAAACTGACCGCAGACACCAGTAAGCTGGATAAGGATAAATCCTCACTGACAGCAGTACCGGACACCATCGTGGCAGACGGTAATACGACATCTGCAATAACGCTGACGCTGCGGGATGTGAATAACAACCCGGTTGCGGGGCAGACTGCACTGTTCACTACCGGCCTGCAAGGCACGACCTTCGGTACGGTAACGGATAATCAGGACGGCACCTATACCGCGACGCTGAAAGGAACCAAATCCGGTAATGCACAAATCAGCGTCACGCTGAACGGCAAGGCTTTTGCTGTCGCACCGGTGACCGTGAAACTGACGCCGGACAGCAGCAATCTGGATAAAGATAAATCCTCGCTGACCGCAGTACCGCTGAGCATCGTGGCAAACGACTCCACAACGTCAGCGCTGACGCTGACACTGAAAGATGCCAACGACAACCCGGTCCCGGGACAGACGGTGCTGTTCAGTACCACGCTCGGCGGAACCACTTTCAGTACGGTAAAAGATAATCAGGACGGTACCTATACCGCTACGCTGAAAGGCAAAACCGCCGGTGATGCGGCACTGAAAGTGACCGTGAATGGTGCTGTTCTGGCCGTTGCACCGGTGACGGTAAAACTGACCGCGGACAGCGGTAATCTGGATAAAGATAAATCTGTCCTGGAAGCAGCACCGCTGAGCATCGTGGCAAATGACACCACCACGTCCGCGCTGAAGCTGACACTGAGGGATGTCAACGGTAACCTGGTTTCCGGACAGACGGTGTTGTTCAGTACCACGCTCGGCGGAACTACCTTCAGTACCGTGAAAGATAATCAGGACGGTACTTATACCGCAACGCTGAAAGGGAAAATTGCCGGTGATGCAGTAATTAAAGTCACCGTGGGCGGTAATCCGCTGGATGTGGCGCCGGTCACTGTTGTCCTGACCCCGGACAGCACGAATCTGGATAAAGACAAATCCTCGCTGACCGCAGTACCGCTGACGATTGTGGCAGATGATGCATCATTATCGGATCTGAAACTGACCCTGAAAGATGCCAACGGTAACCTGGTTCCGGGACAGACGGTGCTGTTCAGTACCACGCTCGGCGGAACCACCTTCAGTACGGTGAAAGATAATCAGGACGGTACCTATACCGCAACCCTGAAAGGTAAAACTGCCGGTAACGCATTACTGAAAGTCACCGTTAACGGCACAGAGCTGGCGGTTACACCGGTCACGGTGAAACTGACCGCAGACAGCGGTAATCTGGATAAAGATAAATCTGTCCTGGAAGCGGCACCACTGAGCATCGTGGCAAACGACTCCACGACGTCAACGCTGAAGCTGACACTGAGAGATGCCAACGGTAACCTGGTGTCCGGACAGACGGTACTGTTCAGTACCACGCTTGGCGGAACCACGTTCGGTACCGTGAAAGATAATCAGGACGGTACCTATACCGCGACGCTGAAAGGGAAAACGGCCGGTGATGCAGCAATTAAAGTCACCGTGGGTGGTAATCCGCTGGATGTCGCGCCGGTGACTGTTGTCCTGACTCCGGACAACACAAATCTGGATAAAGACAAATCCTCGCTGACTGCGGTACCGCTGACGATTGTGGCAGATGATGCATCATTATCGGATCTGAAACTGACCCTGAAAGATGCCAACGGTAACCTGGTTCCGGGACAAACGGTGCTGTTCAGTACCACGCTTGGCGGAACCACCTTCAGCACGGTGAAAGATAATCAGGACGGCACCTATACCGCGACCCTGAAAGGGAAAACGGCCGGCGATGCGTTACTGAAAGTGACTGTAAACGGTACAGTACTGGCCGTTGCGCCGGTCACGGTGAAACTGACCGCGGATAACGGCAATCTGGATAAAGATAAATCTGTCCTGGTTGCGACACCGCTGAGTATCGTGGCAAATAACAGCACGACCTCGTCACTGACACTGACCCTGAAAGACGTCAACGGTAACCTGGTGTCCGGACAGACCGTGCAGTTCACCACCACACTGGCAGATACCACATTCGGTGTGGTGAAGGATAATCAGGACGGGACTTATACCGCGACGCTGAAAGGCTCCAAATCCGGGGATGCTCCGCTGACCGTTATTGTTAACGGCACCGGACTGTCAGTTGCACCGGTAACGGTGGTTCTGACGCCGGACAGCGCAAATCCGGATAAAGATAAGTCAGTGCTGACTGCAGACCCGCTGACCATTGTGGCGGACAATACCAAGACTTCGTCACTGAAACTGACCCTGAAAGATACTTTCGGTAACCTGATTCCGGGACAGACCGTGCTGTTCAGCACCACACTGGCAGATACCACGTTCAGTACCGTGAAAGATAATCAGGACGGTACCTATACCGCGACCCTGAAAGGGACCAAATCTGGTACTGCGGCACTGAAAGTGACCGTGAACGGTGCGGAACTGGCAGTGGCACCGGTGAGTGTGAAACTGACCGGGGATAAAGATCATCTGGATAAGGATAAATCTTCACTGACAGCAGCACCGCTGAGCATCGTGGCAAACAACAGCACGACCTCTTCACTGACGCTGACACTGAGAGATGTCCATGACAACCCGGTGATCGGTCAGACCGTGCTGTTCAGCACCACACTGGCCAACACCACGTTCGGTACCGTTAAGGATAATCAGGACGGGACTTATACCGCGACGCTGAAAGGGAAAACCGCCGGTGATGCATTACTGAAAGTCACCGTTAACGGCACAGAACTGGCAGTCGCTCCGGTCACGGTGAAACTGACGGCAGACAGCGGTAATCTGGATAAAGATAAATCTCTCCTGGAAGCAGCACCGCTGACGATTGTGGCAAACGACAGCACGACATCAGCGCTGAAACTGACGCTGAAAGATGCCAACGGTAACCTGGTTGCCGGACAGACCGTGCTGTTCAGTACCACGCTGGCCAACACCACGTTTGGTACGGTGACGGATCATGGCGATGGAACCTATACCGCGACGCTGAAAGGGAAAACCGCCGGTGATGCAGTAATTAAAGTCACTGTGGGTGGTAATGCGCTGAATGTGGCGCCGGTTACGGTGAAACTGACGGCTGACAGTACGAACCTGGATAAGGACAAATCCGTACTGACAGCGGCTCCGCTGAGTATTGTGGCAGATAATGCGACGGAATCCGCACTGAAACTGACGCTGAAAGATGTCAACGGTAACCTGGTGTCCGGACAGACGGTACTGTTCAGTACCACGCTCGGCGGAACCACGTTCGGAACAGTGAAGGATAATCAGGACGGTACCTATACCGCGACGCTGAAAGGGAAAACGGCCGGGGCTGCGGAGATCAAAGTCACCGTTGGCGGTAATGCGCTGGCCGTTGCACCGGTAACGGTCACCCTGACCCCGGACAGCAGTAAGCTGGATAAGGATAAATCCTCGCTGATCGCTGTACCGCTGAGCATCGTGGCAAACAATACGACGGAGTCCGCGCTGACACTGACCCTGAAAGACGTCAACGGCAACCTGGTTCCGGGACAAACGGTATTGTTCAGCACCAGCCTGGCCAACACAACGTTCAGTACGGTGAAAGACAATCAGGATGGTACCTATACCGCGACACTGAAAGGGAAAACGGCCGGTAATGCGTTACTGAAAGTGACGGTAAACAGTGCTGAACTGGCTGTGACGCCGGTGACAGTGAAACTGATCGGCGACCAGGATAACCTGGATAAAGATAAGTCGGCACTGACGGCAGATCCGCTGACTATCGTGGCAAACGACAGCACGACGTCTGTGGTGAAACTGACGCTGAAAGATATCCACAATAACCCGGTGACCGGACAGACTGTATTGTTCAGCACTGAACTGGCCAATACCACGTTCGGAACAGTGAAGGATAATCAGGACGGTACCTATACTGCGACCCTGAAAGGGAAAACCGCCGGGGCTGCAGTGATTAAAGTTACTGTGGGCGGTAATGCACTGGAGGTGGCACCGGTCACGGTGAAACTGACAGCGGACAGCAGTAAGCTGGATAAGGATAAATCTGTCCTGACTGCAACACCGCTGACTATCGTGGCGGATAATGCGACAGAATCCACGCTGACACTGACGCTGAAAGACGTCAACGATAACCCGGTTTCCGGACAGACTGTGCTGTTCAGTACCGCCCTGGCCAACACCACCTTCGGAACAGTGAAGGACAATCAGGATGGTACCTATACCGCGACCCTGAAAGGGAAAACCGCCGGTGATGCGTTACTGAAAGTCACCGTTAACGGCACTGTGCTGGCCGTTGCACCGGTCACGGTGAAACTGACGGCGGACAGCAGTAAGCTGGATAAGGATAAATCTGTCCTGACGGCCGACCCGCTGACTATCGTGGCAAACGACAGCACGACGTCAGCGCTGAAGCTGACGCTGAAAGACGTTAACGACAACCCGGTTTCCGGACAGACTGTGCTGTTCAGTACCACCCTGGCCAACACCACGTTCGGAACGGTGAAGGATAATCAGGACGGTACCTATACCGCGACCCTGAAAGGAAAAACCGCCGGTGATGCGTTACTGAAAGTCACCGTTAACGGTACGGAACTGGCCGTTGCACCGGTCACGGTGAAACTGACGGCAGACAGCAGTAAGCTGGATAAGGACAAATCTGTCCTGACAGCCGATCCGCTGACTATCGTGGCAAACGACACCACAACGTCAGCACTGAAGCTGACACTGAAAGACGTTAACGGCAACCTGGTTTCCGGACAGACCGTGCTGTTCAGTACCACCCTGACCAATACCACCTTCGGAGCAGTGAAGGATAATCAGGACGGTACCTATACCGCCACACTGAAAGGGAAAACCGCCGGTGATGCATTACTGAAAGTCACCGTTAACGGTACGGAGCTGGCAGTCTCACCGGTCACGGTGAAACTGACGGCGGACAGCAGTAATCTGGATAAGGATAAATCTGTCCTGACAGCCGATCCGCTGACTATCGTGGCAAACGACACCGCGACCTCGGCGCTGAAGCTGACACTGAAAGACGTTAACGGCAACCTGGTTTCCGGACAGACCGTACTGTTCAGTACCACCCTGGCCAACACCACGTTTGGTACGGTGACGGATCATGGCGATGGTACCTATACGGCGACACTGAAAGGGAAAACCGCCGGCGATGCTCCGCTGACAGTGACGGTTAACGGAACAGCACTGCCGGTTGCGGGTGTAACAGTCAGCCTGACAGGTGATGCCGCAACAGCGACTATCACGAAGGTGAAGCTTAACGGTGCGCTGACACGGAAGATTGCAAACGGTACAGATTCCTTTGAATTTATTGCCGAAGTCCGTGATGCGAACGGCAACCCGGTGAGTGGTGTGACCGTTAACTGGACCAGTACAGCCGGTGCTTCAGCTAAATTATCTGAGACTTCACAGCAGACCGATGCAGCGGGTAACGCGACTGTCAAACTGACCAGTACCAAGACACCGGTCTATGACATTGTGATCAGTGCTGCACAGGGAAGCCAGACGGTTAAAGCGGATAAGGAAGTTTCCTTTGAAGAGCTGTTCTCAACGTCAGTGCTGGTGATTGATGCGATTGCAGCCGGAGATAAGCCGGTTAACGGAGCACACGTTAAGATCTTCTCGGAAGATGGAACAGAATTGCTGTTCGAGACGACAACGGATGCAACCGGTAAGTTTAAGGTTGACCTGGTTGGCGGAAAGTATGCCGTTAAGATCACGGCGAATAATTACGACGACTACGATGACTTTATGGTCGTGAAGAGCGGTGCGGATACCAACTTTAAGTTTGCGTTATCTCCGGCGCTGGGAACAGAGTTCGGCCGTATTATTCTGCAGTGGAGTGAAGCACCTAACGATCTGGATGCGCATTTACTGGTTCCGCCTGTCGGGGGAGGAGCAAGAATCCATGTTTACTACCCTTCCGCCTCTAAAAATCCGGCGGGTGCGGACGCATCACTGGATAAAGATCAGCAAAGTCCGCCTGGAGTCGAAACGATTACGATCAGGAAAGGGCATAAGGGGACTTATACCTACTTTGTTAAACGCTATTCCACAGGTGCTGATGCTAAACTATCAACAGCGAAAGTATTACTTTTCCTGAATAAGGATTTAACACTGAAATCAGGTACATCCAGGATGATGAGTTTTGATGCACCGGATGTGGTTGTACCTGCGAAAGCACAATGGATTGTATTTGATATTATTGTTGATGAGAATAATGAGGTTCAGGTAGTACCAAAAGGAACGGTAACATCAGTTGAGCCAACTTAATAAGAAAGGTTACTATTAATCAGTAACAATAATAAAAGCCACAGACAGAAATGTCTGTGGCTTCTTTATTTTGTGATAACGATATGATTCTGGTTAATTATCTTGGTGGTTATTGATTTATATGAATAATATTCTGGTTTTGTCATCTGATTTAGTATTATTTTAAGGAATAAAATTTTAATAATATGTTGTAAGTTCGTATTCCGTTTTGTGGCAAAGGTAATAAAAAATGCTTATTTTGTAACAGAGTGCTTCAAACGTAATCGCGAGAGGAGTGGGCGGGATATTTAGGATAAATCGTATTTATTGTGTAAAAACAGGCACTTCAATTTAACTTACTGATGTAATTAGTAAATTTGACTTATTATGCTATTTTTTAGATATGGATAAATTTTTATTGATAGGTTTAAGCTATTGTTAGATTTGAATGGAGAGGTGAATAAAAATTTGCACACACCGCCATAAGTCATTTACTCTTTACATGAAAATAAAATAAATTATATAAAGAAGGTTATTAACGATAACGGGTAAATGGCGACAAAATGATCTGCGGGAGCGTCTTGTAATACCAATTCCCTCTGTGATAAAAAAGAAATACAGCTGACATATCAGTGACGATAATGTTTATTTATGCACGGGATAGCAGAGAGCATTAATCTCTGCTGTTGTGATATTGTTATCAATAAAATAGTTAGCTACTTAATAAAATCAATACTGAAAATAGCATTTTTACTCTCATCCGGAGTGTAAATGTATTACTATTCTGATCTCTTAATCTGAGGGGGGGAGGTATCCGAAAACAGAAAAGGAAACGCAGTATATTGATTTATCTTTTCAGAGATTATCATTATTTCACATGGCATATAAAACAGAATACTGATTCGTATTGTTTTATTTATAAAAATAGCAGTCAGAGTGTAATGTAGTCGTCAGGAGGATTTGTGATTAAAAATATTCATCCTATTTCCAGTGTAATAGGGCAAGCTCTTAAAAATAAACGCCGGCAGCTCGGGTTATCAGGGATTGAACTTTCAAGAATTTTAAGTATCAGTCAGCAACAGATTTCCCGTTACGAAAGAGGTGTGAATTGTTTTAACCTGGATATGCTTATGCGCTATTTTGCTGCACTTCAAATGACACCAAACGATGTTAATAATTTATTCTCTGTATTAGGCAGCTATTATCACCACAAGGTCGGTGAACACGAAGGACGGATAGAACAATCTTACTATAATGATTACGGAAAATGATTTAAACAATAACAAAGTATATTTATACAGAAATAATGAATAAAAACATTATGATGGGGATATCGTAAGTACTTATTGATAAGTTATTTTATCATCATTAACTCTGAACATCCGGGACCGGGACATATTTATGTTTGAGTCATATAACACGTTTAATATGAAAAAAATAAGATTGTATCTGCTGTTTTCTTTACCATTTATTTTTCCTGTTTCAGTCGCAGTATCATCTGCATCGAAGCCGGTTATCAAACAATCTGAGCCGGTGATATCGGAAACAATAGAGGGTATCGGTGCAGTTGTCGCCGTGTCTCCGGATGATCTGAGGAATCGTTTTTTATCCGGCAGACGGGGTATGCCGTTTCCGATGGATCTGACCATACTGCCGGAACCTGCCGGAAAATTACCGCCCGGCAGCCGGGCTCCGCACAGTGATGTGTTCAGTTCATTACCGGCAGTTCCGGTGCAGCGCGATGAATCCGGCGATCAGTTTTATTCTGATGAAGTAGCCGGTGCCTGGCAGGCTTTTTTTGATAACACAGAAAATGATGCACAGGCCGGATTTAACGGTGATCTGGAAAAAGACCTGAAAAATAATCAAAAAAATAACCTGTTAAATACCAGCAGTTACATGGTCATCTATGATGAAAAACCATAGGTTCGCTTTATGCAGTTCTGTTTATATTTATGTATCGTCACTTTAAGTCTGTACATCAGGAGGAATTATGATTTTTGATGATATGAAAACCGATTTGGCAAATATTATGAAAAAATTTGTTAAACGGGATTGTGATATTAAGTATCATTATGATGGCGATAATGTTGTTTTTTATATTGATGAAGATAATGGTGTGCATATCCAGATCAATATAAATTGTATCAGTGATGTGCCTGTATATCAGCAGGCATAATGATGCTGAATAAATGAAAATACATTTTTATTTATATAGCCTCTGGCTTCTCTGGGGGAGTGTGCTGATAGTTATTCTCTCTTCCGGGAGAGAATTGTATTTTCATATGGGCATATATTTTTTTCTGCTCTTTGTATTATTTTCAATCACAACAGGAAGGCGTTTTTTTATGGCACTATTCAGTAAAGATGATAAAAAAGACAAAGCAGAACCCGTAAAAACGGAACAGGTAAAAGCTGAGCCGGTAAAAAACGAACCTGCCGGTAAGAGTATTACGATCGTAGGAAGCGGTTGTGAAATTACAGGAGATATTATGCCGGGTGGTAATATCGAAATATACGGAAAAGTAAAAGGAAATATCAACGCCGGTACTTTTAAGGTTTCTGTTATGGAAAAAGGTGTTATTGAAGGCGACGTGACTGCGGAGTATGTTTCAGTTAATGGTCTTATGATGGGCACCTGCTGCGCTAAAAATACGGAAATTTTACAAAAGGGCGAACTTAATGGTGTTTGCCGTGCTGAGACATTTTCTATTATTACCGGCGGGCGTTTTGTTGGTCAGTCCGAACCTTATAAGAGTAATAAAGTGACTCCTGACATCGTTGTTGCCGGTAAAGAAAAGACAATAAATCAAAAGTAATCTTTACCCCGGCACACAGTTAACGGATAAAGGAAAATGAAAATATATTCACGGGTTCTGATTGCCATGCTTTTTATCCCGCTGCTTTGTTCTGCGGGGGAGCGACCGCAATATATGGAAATGCTGAGTATAAAAGCGGGGCAGGGAGAGACAAATGCTCAGTTTTTAATGGGAACACTGTATCTTACCGGGCGTTATGGTGTGGAAAAAGATGTTGAAAAAGGAAAATACTATTTGCTTATTGCGGCCGGAAAAGGCGATTCAGATGCAAAACGTTTTCTGGCACTCCAGTATTATAATGAAAAAAATTACTTTTCATTTCTCCGTCTGTTTTCTGAGTATTGCGGGGGAGTTATCGGGAAGCATCCGGAGTAATAGTAAACGGATATTAAAAAGGCTTGTGTTGACTGCAAGCCTTTTTTGTTTATGATCCGGCATTCAGGCTGGATTTTTTCTTGATTGAACGGAATGCGCTCAGCTTTATATCACTGCATACCTTACCAAGCTTTATCGTCAGGCTGTTTCTCATATAAATTTTAATATCATTATCCATGATACTTTCATTTTCCCGCAGGAAATTAAATTCGTTCATTACTTCACTGTATTTACCGGATAATACACGGTAGTCACCGGCATTGGTTTTACGCAGCAGATACATATCATCAATACAGCTATTGCTGGTGGAGTTCTGTGCCGGAGCCGGAAGCAGTTTTGCCGGCTCTGCCGCAGGTTGTGCGGGCTGAGACGGTACCTGCCGTGACGCGGTGGTACAGCCGGATAGTGTGGTCAGTAATCCCGAAATCAGAATTAATGTTTTAAAACGCATAATAACTCCTCTGGCGGGTATGTCTTTTATCTTATTTTAAAAACAGAGAGGGCTATACATTAAAGGATATTTATAGTGTTTGTATATGAATAGAGTGTGACGAAATAAACATAATATCATGTTTGTGATTTTCGTTATTGGAGTGATAAATGTAGCGATGAGTGTTTTTTTCATTATTTAATATGGTGTGACTCAGTATAGTAAATACTGTACCGGGAAATATGATTATATACACGTTACGGGAGTGATAATAAATATCATATTATAAACAGGCCGTCTCAGCGATAATATATAACCGGTATTTTTCCGCTGAGCAAATAAAAAAGTATTTGTTCCCGTGAATGCGGTTGTGTCGCGGAAGGAAACGCGCTTTTCCATAACGGAAAATCCCCTTTTACCATTCGTCAGTAGGGTAATAAAAAACAGATAGTTACAATCACACAGGTAATCCCGGATAAGGACGGTGTGATGCTTAAATATGTGATTTTCAGTTTCTGGATTGTGCTGATGTACCCGCTCGGGGTTGATCTGCATCTGACCGGTATTCCGCAGATTGCGGCAGATCTTAATGCTCCGGAGAGCGCGCTGCATATTGCTTTTTCCGTGTATCTCGCCGGAATGGCGGCGATGATGCTGATTGCCGGGTGGTGTGCTGATCATATCGGACGCAGGCCGGTGGCACTGGCCGGGGCCGTTATTTTTTGTCTGGCGTCGGTGGCTGCGGGAGCGGCAACCACAACCGGGTTTTTCTTCGGCACCCGTTTTGCTCAGGGCGCCGGGGCCGGGTTTTGCTATGTAGTGACATTTGCCCTGTTACGTGATGTGCTTTCCGGTCCGGCAAGAACAAAAGTCCTTTCTGTGATGAATGGCATTACCTGTATTGCACCGGTGCTGGCCCCGGTTATCGGCTTTATTATTCTGCGGTACTTTCACTGGTCTGTGATGTTTTACTTTTCTGCGGGTTATGCCCTTGTGAGTATTCTCTTTTGCCTGTTCTTTATTAAGGAAACCCGGCCGGATAAACAGACAACAGAGATAATTCCGCCTGCCGGAAACAGACAGCAGGAAAGCTTTCTGAATGCTTTTTTTCTGACACGGCTGGCGGTTTCCTGTTTAGGTATGGGCGTGATCCTGACCTATGTGAATGTTTCGCCGATTATTCTGATGGGGCAGATGCAATTCACCTCCGGTCAGTTTTCGGCGGCGATGGCGTTGCTCGCCGTGGTCAGCATGAGTGTTTCTTTTTCCATGCCGAAAATAATGGCTCTCTTCCGCACTGATACCATTTTGTATACTGCGCTGGGATTATTTCTGCTGAATGCGGTATTGCTGAGCCTGTTTCTGGCCGGTGCGGAATACACGCTGATACTGATGATCGTATTTGCCTTGTGTGGTGCCGGTTTTTCACTGATGTTTGGTATCATTATGAGTCAGGCACTGTCTCCGTTTGCAAAGCGCGCCGGTGTGGCCAGCTCAGTGCTGGCTATCGCCCAGCTGAGTTTTGCGTCGCTCTATATCCGGCTTATGGCAGCTGCGGAAACCGGTGCGGTGACGATGCTGCTGATTATTCTGCTGACAACCCCTGTGGCAGGTGCGATATTACTGAAACGATATCCTGTCAGCAGCGGAGAGCGCCGGTCGCTTTATGAATAACCCTCTGCACCGTCTTGATTTAAATCTGCTTATTATCCTCCAGTATCTGCTGGAAGAACGGAGTGTGAGCCGGGTTGCCGCACGGCTTGCCGTTACGCCTTCCGCTGTCAGTAAAGCGCTGACCAAACTGCGCACCTGGTTTGATGATCCGCTGTTTATCCGGAGCCCGCAGGGGCTGGTTCCGACACCGCTGATGCTGCGGCTGGAAAGTGTGCTGCCGGAATTTCTGCATACCGCAAAATCGGTGTCGGAGATCCGCGGCAGTGATAACCCGAAAGGGGTTCAGTTCAGGTTACTGATGGAAGAGCCGCTGAACCTGATGATGCTGCATGATCTGGCAGTCGGTATTCTGCACCACTATCCGGAATCAGCGGTCAGCATCCGTGACTGGGATTATAACTCGCTCAGTGAGGTGATCGCGGGAGAGGCGGATATCGGGCTGCTCGGGCGTGAGAGTTACCCGAAATCACGCGAAAGCATCAGTACTATTCCGGATATTGTTAATTTTTGATCTGCTGTTTACGGACAGACCGCTGGCATTTATCCGGCGCGGGCATCCGCTGCTCAGTGAGGCATGGACAGTCAGTAATCTGATCAAATATCCGCATATCAGTACCGAATATGCGAACCGTATTCCGTGGGCGCTGGATGATTTACTGCATGATCTTGGTCATTCCCGGCAGATCCGGCTCTCTTATTCTTCATTTGAACAATCTTTGCAGATGGCGGCACATCCCGGACATCAGCTGATTACCTGTGCACCGGGTTATTGCCGTCATTATGTGACGAAATTTCAGCTGGATCTGGAATGCCGTCCGCTGCCGTTTGAGGAATCGTTTTACCGGCAGCTGGATATTCCGTTTCTGATGCTCTGGCATAAGCGTAATGCGCATAATCAGAAAACCCGCTGGCTGCGCGAACAGATCCGGCAGCGGGTAACGGCATTTACCGGGAAATAAAAAAAGGCATCCGCCCCCGGATGCCTTTGGGTACAACAACTGAACAGCGGACTATTCAGCGGTTCTGGTACTGGTACGGATCAGATAGTCAAAGGCACTGAGTGACGCTTTGGCACCTTCGCCTGCCGCGATAATAATTTGTTTGTACGGAACCGTGGTACAGTCACCGGCACCGAACACCCCTTTGATGCTGGTTTCGTTACGGGCATCGACCACAATCTCACCCATCGGGTTCAGATCCAGTGTTCCTTTCAGCCACTGCGTATTCGGCAGCAGGCCAATCTGAACGAAAATTCCCGCCAGTGTCAGAGTGTGAACATCACCCGACACGCGATCTTTGTACTGTAATCCGGTGACTTTACTGCCGTCGCCGAGGACTTCGGTGGTTTGTGCATTCACAATGATGTCCACGTTTGCCAGGCTGCGTAATTTCTGCTGTAAAACCGCATCAGCTTTCAGTTCCGGGGCAAATTCCAGCAGGGTGACATGTTCCACCACACCGGCCAGGTCGATAGCCGCTTCCGCGCCGGAGTTACCCCCGCCGATTACCGCGACAGATTTACCTTTGAACAGCGGGCCGTCACAGTGCGGACAATACGTCACGCCTTTGGTGCGGTATTCCTGCTCACCCGGAACACCCATGTTACGCCAGCGGGCACCGGTACTGATAATGACACTGCGTGCTTTCAGAGTGGCACCGGATGCTGTCTGTAACTGATGCAGACCGCCCGGTTCCGTGGCCGGGATCAGCGCTGTGATGCTCTGGTTATCAATCACATCTGCGGTGTAATCTTCCACGTGTACTTTCAGTGCCGCTGCCAGTTTTGCGCCTTCGGTTTTTGGTACGGAGATATAGTTTTCAATATCCACGGTATCCAGTACCTGGCCGCCGAAACGTTCACCGATAAGCCCGGTACGTATCCCTTTACGGGCCGAATATACGGCTGCGGATGCCCCGGCAGGGCCGCTGCCGACAATCAGGACTTCATAAGGTGCCTGCTGATTCAGAGCGTCAGCCGCACGTTTACCGGCATTACTGTCCACTTTATTGACGATTTCCGCCAGTGTCATACGACCCTGACCGAACTCGTTACCGTTCAGGAAAACTGCCGGAACGCCCATGATGTTGCGTTCGGTGATCTCATTCTGAAACAGGCCGCCGTCAATTGCGGTATGAGTGATATTCGGGTTGAGTACCGCCATCAGGTTCAGCGCCTGCACCACATCCGGGCAGTTATGGCAGGAGAGTGAATAATAGGTCTCAAACCGGAATTCACCTTCCAGATTACGCACCTGATCCAGTAATTCCTGTGCTTCTTTCGACGGATGGCCGCCGACTTGTAACAGTGCTAACACCAGTGAAGTGAATTCATGACCCAGCGGGGAACCGGCAAAACGGATACCCTGAGTCTGTCCCGGATTTACAATCAGGAATGACGGCTTACGCGCGCCGGTGCTGTTATCTTCACGAACGGTAATTTTCGGCGATAACGCAGCAATTTCCTGTAATAATGTCCTGATTTCACCGGACTTAGCACTGTCGTCAAGGGTTGATACCAGTTCAACCGGACGGGTTAATTTTTCGAGATACGCTTTAAGCTGCGCTTTCATGGTGTTATCGAGGATAGTGTTATCGAGCATGATTATTCCCTTAAAAAATCGGGTGCAATGCACCCGATAACAGTAAATAAGAAAGAAGACGGAGAGGTGGCTTAGATTTTACCGACCAGGTCCAGTGACGGAGACAGAGTCGCTTCACCTTCTTTCCATTTGGCTGGGCAGACTTCACCCGGATGGCTGGCAACATACTGAGCCGCTTTCACTTTACGCAGCAGGTCAGATGCGTCACGGCCGATACCTTCAGCAGTGATTTCAATCGCCTGGATAATGCCCTGCGGGTCAACAACGAACGTACCGCGGTCAGCCAGACCTTCCAGTTCACGCATGTTTTCGAAGTTACGGGTCAGTGCGCCGGTCGGGTCGCCGATCATGGCATATTTGATTTTGCCGATGGTTTCGGAGCTGCTGTGCCATGCTTTGTGTGTGAAATGGGTGTCAGTGGAGACAGAGTAGATGTCTACGCCCATTTTCTGGAATTCGTCGTAATGGTCAGCCAGGTCACCTAACTCAGTCGGGCAGACAAAGGTGAAGTCAGCAGGATAAAAGAAGAAAATGCTCCATTTGCCTTCGGTGTCTTTTTCGGTAACTTCAACGAATTCACCGTTTTTGAATGCCATGTTTGTGAAAGGTTTGATTGGGGTATTAATTAAAGACATATATGATTCCTCCTGTTTCGTTGAAAATAACAATACGGGAAGCGGCGCAGGGAGGCCAATGGCTTGCTGCTATCGATGTGATAGGTTTTACCTAAGGATGGATTTATTTTAATAGTTTACAGCGCCAAAAAGGCAGATATTGCGCACGGACAATAAGATCGCATTCCTGTTTGAAAATGCATTCAATCAGGGGGATGATTGTTAAGATATGTATGAATAAAGATGAACAAAAAATTAGTGGCGTGATGACGTTTCAGCTTTCATTTTAAGGTCGCTGTGTTTATTATGCCCTCTTCTTTTTTTGACGGCGTAACTGGTTTTGGGCATTGGCCATAAGTAGACCAATCTGCTTTAACAGTCTTTTTTCAGTTACGGTTCTATCTGCATGACCTCCGGGATAGAGTGAATAGCATAAATGACTGAGACAACCTCTCTGACACCACTTGTCACCCTGAAAGGGCTGAGCAAAAGCTTTGATGACAAGAACATAATTAATCATTTCGACCTCACAATTAACCATGGTGAGTTCGTCACCATTCTGGGTCCGTCCGGATGCGGTAAAACCACGGTTTTACGTCTGATCGCCGGGCTTGAGGATGCCGATGAAGGCACAATTATGCTCGGCAACCAGGATATCACCCATATCCCTGCCGAACAGCGCCATATCAATACCGTTTTCCAGAGCTACGCCTTGTTTCCGCACATGACGGTCTTTGAAAACGTGGCATTCGGGCTGCGTATGCAGAAGACCCCGGAAAATGAAATCACACAGCGTGTGGACGATGCCCTGAAAATGGTGCAGCTGGAAGATTTTTCCGGGCGCAAACCGGGTCATCTTTCCGGCGGGCAGCAGCAGCGTGTTGCCATTGCCCGTGCGGTGGTGAATAAACCGGAAGTTCTGTTACTGGATGAATCCCTCTCCGCGCTGGATTACAAGCTGCGCAAACAGATGCAGAGTGAACTGAAAGCTCTTCAGCGCAAGCTGGGGATCACGTTTGTATTTGTCACCCACGATCAGGAAGAGGCGCTGACCATGTCTGACCGCATTATTGTGATGCGTGACGGCAGAATTGAACAGGACGGCACACCGCGTGAAATCTACGAGGAACCGAAAAACCTGTTTGTGGCGCAGTTTATCGGTGAGATTAATATCTTTGATGCGGATGTTCTGCACAGAATCGATGAGCACCGTATCCGCGCCAATGTCGAAGGTCACGAATGTGATATTTACACCACTCTGGATGTCAGGCCGGGGCAGAAAGTCCATGTGCTGCTGCGTCCGGAAGATTTGCGCGTTGAAGAGATCCACGATAATGAACCGATTGCCGGACTTATCGGTTACGTCCGCGAACGTAACTATAAAGGCATGACGCTGGATTCCGAAGTGGAGATGGAAAACGGTAAGCGGGTGATGGTCAGTGAATTCTTTAATGAAGACGATCCGGATGTGGATCATTCTCTGAATCAGAAAATTGCGGTCACGTGGGTCGAAAGCTGGGAGGTGGTGCTGGGCGATGAAAATGACGCGTAAACCATTCCAGACTATCGTGATCACGGGGATTGTCGCCTGGTTACTGCTGTTTGTTTTCCTGCCCAATCTGATGATCATCGGCACCAGCTTCCTGACACGCAATGACGCGAATCTGGTTGATATGGTCTTTACCCTCGACAACTACCGCCGGTTATTTGACCCGATGTATGCTGAGGTTATGCTGCATTCGCTCAACATGGCGGTCATTGCGACTATCTGCTGTCTGCTGATCGGTTACCCGTTTGCGGCATTTATTGCCCGGATGCCGCAGAAATATCGTCCGCTGATGTTATTCCTGCTGATAGTGCCGTTCTGGACCAACTCCCTTATCCGCATTTACGGGCTGAAAATTTTCCTCAGTACGCGCGGCTATATGAATGAGTTTCTGTTATGGACAGGGCTTATCGATAAGCCGTTTAAGCTGATGTACACCTCTGAAGCGGTGGTGCTCGGGCTTATCTATATTCTGCTGCCGTTTATGGTGATGCCGCTCTATTCCGCAATTGAAAAGCTTGATAAATCCTTACTGGAGGCGGCACGCGATTTGGGGGCGAACAAAGTTCAGACCTTCTTCCGTATCATTCTGCCGCTGACCATGCCGGGGATTATTGCCGGATGTCTGCTGGTGCTGCTGCCGGCAATGGGGCTGTTCTATGTGGCGGATCTGATGGGCGGGGCGAAAAACCTGCTGATTGGTAACGTGATAAAAAGTCAGTTCCTGAACATCCGTGACTGGCCGTTTGGTGCGGCAACCAGTATTTTCCTGACCGCAGCAATGGGGCTGCTGCTGTATGTCTATTACCGTGCGGCAAAAATGTTAAATAAGAAGGGTGAACTGGAATGATAGGACGCCTGTTACGCGGTGGTTTTATGACCATTATCTATGCTTATTTATACATCCCGATTGTCATCCTGATTGTGAACTCCTTTAACTCGTCCCGTTTCGGGATCAACTGGCAGGGGTTTACCACAAACTGGTACAGCACGCTGGTCAATAATGACAGCCTGTTACAGGCCGCGGGGCATTCACTGACGATGGCGATTCTGTCAGCCACATTTGCCACAGTTATCGGTTCACTGACCGCGGTGGCACTGTACCGTTACCGCTTCAAAGGAAAACCGTTTGTCGGCGGTATGCTGTTTGTGGTGATGATGTCGCCGGATATCGTGATGGCCATTTCCCTGCTGGTACTGTTTATGATCCTCGGGGTATCGCTCGGTTTCTGGTCGCTGCTGTTCTCACACATTACCTTCTGTCTGCCGTTTGTTGTGGTGACGGTTTATTCACGACTGAAAGATTTTGACGTAAAAATGCTGGAGGCGGCACGTGACCTGGGCGCCGGGGAATTTACCATTCTGCGTAAAATTATCCTGCCGCTGGCCTTACCGGCGGTGATTGCAGGCTGGCTGCTGAGCTTTACCCTGTCGATGGATGATGTGGTGGTGTCCTCATTCGTTACCGGACCAAGCTATGAGATTCTGCCGCTGAAAATCTACTCGATGGTAAAAGTCGGGGTTTCACCGGAAGTGAATGCGCTGGCCACGATTTTAATGGCACTTTCGCTGCTTATGGTGATTATCAGCCAGCTTGTGCTGCGTGACCGCTCACACAAGCAGCAGTAACCTTTCTGTTACCGGCGCGGCCTTACAGCGGCCCGCCGGTTTATTTTGTGAATAATCCTGCATTGCGGCCGGATTTTCAATTCTGTTACCGTTTTATGACGTAATCGTTGCTTTACCCCCCGCTTTTCCGCTTTTATAATTGCTCTGCTTAATTAAAAAAGGGGGCGTTACCGCCTGTGATATTCACTGATTAACCCGGGTTGAGGGAAACACTGAAATGAAAAAGTGGTCCTTGCTGCTTGGTGCCGGAATTCTGGCAGCAGGCTTGAGTTCAGCATCTGCAGATGACAGTAAAACACTCTATTTCTATAACTGGACGGAATACGTTCCGCCGGGGTTATTAGAGCAATTTACCAAAGAGACCGGAATCAAGGTGATTTACTCTACCTATGAATCCAATGAAAGCATGTACACCAAACTGAAGACCTACAAAGACGGGGCTTATGATCTGGTGGTGCCTTCAACCTATTTTGTCGCCAAAATGCGCCATGAAGGGATGTTACAGAAGATCGATAAATCAAAGCTGAGTCACTTTGATAACCTGGACCCGAATCTGCTGCACAAGCCGTTCGATCCGGAAAATGATTATTCGATCCCTTATATCTGGGGTGCAACCGCTATCGGTATCAATGGTGATGAAGTCGATCCGTCATCGGTGACCTCCTGGGCGGATCTGTGGAAACCGGACTATAAAAACAGTCTGCTGATGACTGATGATGCCCGTGAAGTGTTCCAGATTGCGCTGAGCAAACTGGGCTATTCTGCGAATACCACTAATCCGGCAGAAATTGAGCAGGCGTATAAAGAGCTGCAAAAACTGCGTCCGAATATTTTAGCCTTTAACTCCGATAACCCGGCCAATCCGTTTATGGAAGGGGAAGTGAATGTCGGGATGATCTGGAACGGTTCGGCCTATGTGGCGCGTCAGTCCGGCCTGAATATTGATGTCGTCTGGCCTGAGGAGGGCGGTATCTTCTGGATGGACAGCCTGGCCATCCCCGCCAATGCCAAAAATCCGGAAGGGGCGCATAAGCTGATTGATTTCCTGCTGCGTCCGGAAATCGCAGCGCAGGTCGCGCAGACTATCGGATATCCGACACCGAATCTTGCGGCGAAAAAACAGCTTCCGGCTGAGATTGTGAATGACAAATCACTTTATCCGGATGAAGAAACTATCCGTAAAGGGCAGTGGCAGGATGATGTGGGTGACGCCAGTGTACTTTATGAAAGCTACTATCAGAAACTGAAAGCCGGCCGTTAATTTTACGTATCAATAAAAAGCACCTTCAGAGGTGCTTTTTTTATACCTGCAATAACGTGACATAACCCAAATGATTTCCCTGCGATAATATATAAGCAGGAGAATAAAAGTATTTTTAATTATTAAACAGGGTTTTAATCAATAAGCTATTTTACAAAATACCGGTAAGTGATGTCTGTCATTATACCTATTTAGTAGTATAAATAACGATTGCTCTATATCAATTTATATTTAACTTATTGATATGTATCTGAAATAATTTTAATTATCCTGACATAAGTAAAAGATTAAGTGAAAAAAAATAAATAAAAAATTACAATTACAACAAGTAAGTTACAAATTATAAGGAGGATACTACAATATCCTGCTGGATATCTTTTTTTGTTGAGAATAAAAACTTATTATTAAAATAAAATTTTCATGATACAGCATGAAACACTTACTCACTGTTAATGTCAGTTTTTAATAGTTTTTTGTCCGGGCAGCATAACTGATGTCTATCTAAAAATAATTAGATGATTATAATTACAAAAGTGACCAGATGGTGTGTAAATACGTAATGATAAATACGTGTGTCTACTGCCGGTTTTTCAATAAATTCATCCTGTGGATGGCAGGTTGGTTTGTTTATGGTCTTTTTTTCGTCACTTAGCTTTTTTTTTAGACAAAATGACGGTCAAAATGTGACCTTAATCACCAAATTGATGTAGATTGGTGAAAGATATTTCGTTACATGTGATCTATTTCACTTTTTATGTGGTTAGATCAAAGAATCGTGGTCAGAGGATGGATTAGTATATAATCAGACATCCTGATTTACATTTCCTCACTATTTTGACGGATGCTACGGATAGTATAAAAGGACAGGGAAAAAATTAATCATAAATAGACTAAGTAATTATACGAGAAATATTGCTTATCTTTATGTGACTAGTTAATAACCCCTGTCTTATTTTGTTTAGGGAATTGTCTTAAATATTCAGAGTGATTTTAAATTTTGATATCGTAATAAAGATTCTCCCGTTTTTTTTGTGGCGCTTAATCGTTAATTGGCTCAGCCGGTAAAACTGATTGAGCATTTTCATTGGATTTCAGATAAATCTGTTTATTTTTCAGAGACAATGAAACTTCTTTGAATTGTGACATTGATATTAAACTAAATTTAAATGTTACGTCATGATTAAGGCAGTAGTATTCATAATTTTTAGTATTTCGCGAGAAGTACTTTGTTTTTATTCAAAAAATTAATATATAAAAATATAGCTTTTAAGTAATTTTACTTAATTGAATTCACGACTTATAGAGAAAATAGGTAGACATTATGGAAACTTCCGACTTTTATGCAGTCTTAGGCCACAGAATCCAATCAAGACGTAAAGAACTCGGGATTGTAACCGTTAAATTAGCGCAAAAACTGAATATCAGTCAGCAACAATTTAACCGTTATGAGCGCGGTGTCAGTAAAATCAGTCTCCATCATCTTATTGAATTATCTGAATTATTAGATGCGCCGATCGAATGGTTCCTCAGCGGTAAAGCTGAAGCATCAGAACATCCGCATGAACCGCATATTCAGATGCGTTCAAATCAGTTCAGAGCAGAGACTGTTTTACTGAACGGCAAACAATTTATTTAAATTTCGATATTATTCCTGTTGTTATTGCTTTGATATAACAGATATTATCAGCTAAGTGCAGTAAGCCAGTCGTCTTTGTTATTATCCTGGTCAAAATCAGCGGAAAGTACATCCGGTGCTAATCCTAACTGTTTTTGATTTACCATCTTAAGAAGATATTGTTGGTAAAAGGCATGGTAGTTAACAATGTCTCCGCCAACCTGGCTTACTGATTTGCGCATTTCTGTATCGGAATATTCTGGTTTTTTAATTAACTTATTTTCAATAGCAATTAATAACTTTATTTTTTCTTGAATATTGTTACCGGTATTATCGCTATCGATACCTTCTAATTGCATTCCAAGATAAACATCCTCCTTTTTATTGTAATTTTTTATAAGCCAGTCATGCAATCGTTTGGCTTTCCCGTCATCACTATTATGTATTATCTCCGGCTTTCCGGTTGTTACATCTGTTCTCATTGTTGTTATCCTGTTTTGTATCATTATAAGCAATCACCGGGAATAGATACGGAATTTACGGAAACAATACCGGCATTTATCTGCGATATTTTTTCATGTGCAAACGTTTCCGGTGTCAGATAAAGCAACTTTTTACCGGTACGCAATATGACGTTGTGATTAAAGTGAAAAGAAACCGGAACAGCAATATCCGGATATTCAGCCATTACACTTTTAAGCGCTGCCGGAAGCATTAATTCACATTCGCATTCTGCGGAAAACTGTTCAACTAATTGGTGAATCAGCTTAAAACGTATTCCGGTATCATCAAAAAATGAAGATAACTCCGTTTCCAGGCCGGAAATGGCGCCGGCGAGGTTTTGATGAATAACCCATTTATATTCATTTATCACCCGCATCAGTTCAGGCATTGCCTGCGCCAGACCTTGCTGAAAACCGGCATCAAATCCCGCTTTGCGGTGTTGTTCAGCCCTGTCTTCAGCCTGTTTTATCAGGCGGGCAGCATGATGGTTTGCCTGCCGCGTCAGGTCAGTGAGACGGCAGAGCGCGGAGATATGACGGTGCTTGATCAGCACGCCGTGTCTGACGTGTGACAGCAGAGAATCAGGCAGTAAACGGCACATAATGTAATACCAGAGGTAAAAGGGAATCGGGCAGTTGCGGCAACTGTATGTCTGCCTGCGGTAAAGAGGCATCTGTCATCAGCTGAAAACGGGCCGCCAGTGCGGGGGAAAAACCGGATAATAATTGTGTCATGGCGATCAGGCCCGGCAGAACAGCCGGGATATCCGGCAGTGTCTGTGCTTCCGGCCATGCCGGCAGTGACAGAACAGGACACAGAGACAGAAATGCCTGTTGTGACCGATCAGATTCAGTTTCACCGGGAAGATCATAAACATGACGGATAAGACTATCCAGATAGTGACAGACTGCGGGAAGTTGTATCCAGTGGCGCAGCAGCGGGATCGTCAGCGGGGAACAGAGATCAAAATCCTGCTCATGCGGCAGCCGGTAGTAATCCATAATGGCGGCATTCTGCATTCTGCGGTATGACACCGATTGTACTGCGGGCGGCAGTCCGGAAAATAAGCGGCTGCTGTGCAGATAATCCGCGGGCTGGTACATCACCCGGGTAACCGCACCCTGTATATCAAACCGGTTATTCATGACGTTTTACCTTCTGCCGCATCAGAAATGCCCGCAGTTGCGCACGTCGGAAATAACCGGTGACTGCCAGCATTAAACCGGCGGGAAACAACAGGAGAAAGGGTGACAGGCCCGTGCTTTCCGGTTGCGGCGGAAGGGATATCACCGGTTTTCTCGGATACAGGATCACAGAAACAGTCTCATCATTCAGTCCGTTAAAGGCATTCATCACAAATAGCTGAATATCCCGGGTGAACTGCACTTCATCCTCAATCCCTGAATGATAAATCAGTACTGAAGCCCGCGGGATTTCCGGCAGTTTTTTAGCACTTCCGGGCCCGGACAGCGGATAACTGAGATGAACACGGGCTTCGGTAACTGCGTCAAACGACAGCAGCGATTGTTCCAGCCGTTGTTCAATAGCGGAAATCAGGCGGGCTTTTTCTGACTGCGGGGAGGCAATCAGTGAATCCGACGGAAATATGCCTGCAATTTCGATTCGTTCATTACTGGGCAGGTGGTATTCCTGCAAAATATGAATGGCGTGACGGCTCTGTTCTTCCGGCACTGAAATCGTAAACAGCCCTTTTCCCTGCGGGATCTTTATTGCCTGAATCTGATGTTTGTGCAGTGCGGCCAGTACTTCATTAGACTGACGCTGATTCAGCGATGACAAAATGGTACCGTCTTTACAGCCGCCAAGCAGCAGGCTCATTCCGGTTATTATCAGTATAAACAATATCCTGCGCATCACTGTCCCTTAATCACCGTATCTGCGGCATTCAGGGTCAGATGCAGCATACGTGAATAAAAGCTGATCTCAGTATGCCATTTGGCCATCACCGCCTGGTTTTCCAGCATCATCATGACATCGCTGGTGTCAGCAGCCGTTTTTGCTGAGGCCAGAGCCTGTGTTTTCCGGTGAAGATTTTGTCCGGTACTCCCCGGTAATATCAGGTTCCGGTGAGCGGATTGTTCCCGGCCGGCGAGATCGGACAGTAACTCCGTCACACCGGTGATGTTTGAAACAGGTAAAATCTGATTAACTGATGACATCATAAAATCCTTTTTATGGGCAATGACAGGAAAGAAAAATACGGCTTTCCTGTCATTTTTTACGTCATAAATCAGCGCATATTGCCGATCGGTGTCGAGAGGTTTTCTTTGTGCTGGCGAATCATTGCCGAGAGGGCGGAGCACTTAATATTCAGTGATGATGAACAGGCTTGTAACATCGCCATATCATAAGCATTGGCGGTGTCTTTATTACCCGACTGTAAATTGTTCATCAGAGTGTTCAGCTTTACATTGTCTTCATGAATCGGTGACTTAAACTGCGCCGTCAGTGTGGTGAATGTAATGGCATCATTTTTTTTGGCAATATCCGGCATAAATATCCTTATTTATTATCAGAGATAAATTTCGTGTGGTTATCAGACAGGTGAATGTAATTTACTGAACCATATACTCCCGGAAGCATTTCGCGGGGCGTGATTTCCCTGTACTGTACTAATGTGTTTTCCGGTGATGAGAATATCGTGGTATTGATATCCTTAATAATATCGTCTGTTTCCTTATTTCTCCTTTTGTCAGCATAAATGAAAATGGTGTTTCCTGATTTCACGACAGAATACCGGATTGATGTCTTTCCGAACCGGTTATTTATTAATTTAACAATATCACTGAATGATAATGTTTTGATGGTAATGTCGTCTCTGAACTCATCAGGGATAGTCAGTATTTCCGGGTTAATAGTTTTGTTTTTATTGTGTATATAAATGATTTCTTTTCTTTTATTAAGGTCAGGCATAGTAATAATATCATTTTTATCTGTTTTTATGTCTGATTTATTAACTGAATAAATGGTATATCCCGGCAGCTCATCTCTTATTTTATTAATGTTTTTTTCGTTTGGTGTAAATATAAGAATATTATTGTTTTTTATAATGTATTCATTGTTATTTATATGGCTGAGTATAATATATTCATGATTTATCGTATGGTTGTTTTTATCTGTATCATTTTTGCTCTTCCCGGATATGAAGCCTGCTGTCAGTATGACCGATAATATCAGTGCGGCATAAAAAAAAGATCGCCGGGAAAGTCTGCGGTGCCCGGTTGTTCCTTTCAGTGACAGTATGTCTTTGTTCCAGGTGTCATGTTGTTCTTTTATAGCGAAAAAAGGTCTTCCCTGGTAAGAAAACGGCGTGTTATAGCAGATATCCATCGTTATCACGTCGTTACTGTGTGTGATGCAGGAAACATAATAATAGTTCTCATATAATTCTATTTCGATACAGTACAGTGATGAATCAGGAACAGGGAGAGACAAAGGTATCAGCGCTTCATCAGATTCAATAGTATCGTTATTATTAATATGATATTTACCGGAAGGCAATGTTATTTCTTTTCCGGATGAATCCCCCATTATTATTATGTTGTATAATTTTTTCATTAATTATCCCAGGTGATGAATTTGTATGTTTTATAATTCGTGATTATCCGGATGCCCATTTTTTTAAATGGTAGTGAGTTTTATAAAAAAATGGTAGTAAAAATTGGTTTGATATTTTAAATTCACTTGTAAATTTTATATTGTTCAATAAGTGTTTAATGTTGCACGCGTAATTATTATATATTCGTATAAAAAGGATGATGTGAATTCATATGGAAAAGATAAGTCGGATATATATTTATAATGATATATATAATACAGGTGGATGCAGTGGTGGTGAGCAGGCAGATTACTGTTTTCCGCTTTCAAAATGCATAAAATTATTGGCATTTATGGACTGTCATTATCATTTACCACAAAAAGATAATGATGAAATGACAGAGAATACAGTCTGTCAGAATTACGAAGTGATTTTTTCTGTTCAGGGAGATGCGGACAATCCGGAATACAGGGTTGTCTGTGAGATGCTGAATGAAAACAGCGAGATAAAAACGTTTTTGAATACGCTGCGTCACTCTGAACATTACTGGCTGATAAAACATCTGATCAGTGCCGCGGATTGTAAAAATAGTAATATCCGCGATATCAGCCAGCGCTACGGGCTGTCCGGTACCCACTTCAGGCGTTTGTGTCAGCGTTATATCGGTAATCAGAGCAAGTATCAGCTGCGGCACTGGCGCGGCGTGGCTTCTGTGCTGGATATCCTGGTAAAAGAACACTCACTGACCCGTATCGCGGCAGATAACGGCTATTGCTCGGCATCCCATTTCTCAAATGAAATCAAAATATTATTTGGTATGTCTCCCCGGAAAATAAGGAATTTAAATCATGCGGTTAAAAAATAGCACCGGGAGGCTGATCTGTTTTGTTTTCTGTCTGCTTTCTCTGCCGGTGATGGCGGAACAGGTCGTGTTATATGAAAAAAAACCGCCGCTTCAGGAGCAGTATGTGGCGAAAGAAACGCGGCTGGATCATTTTTTCGATGCGCTGGCAGGGCGGTTAGATGTCATGATTATTTCGTCGGATGCGGTGAAAAAGAAGAAAATTTCCGGCACTTTTGATTTATCGGACCCGCAGGCTGCGTTATCGCAGATGCTGAAGACCCTGTCACTGGTGTCATACCGGGAAAACAGGACTCTCTATATTTACAGCAGCAATGAAGTTGAGTCGTCCATGCTGACGCTGAATGCCATTACCCGCAATGAACTGACTGCCTTTCTGAAACAAACCGGGCTGTTTGATGCGCAATATCCGCTGACTTCTGATCGGCAGCAGCGGATTTTGTATATCACGGCTCCTCCGCGCTATCTGAGCCTTATCCGGTCAGCTGCGGATGCACTTGAGGCACAGCACAGTGTGCAGGAACAAGGTATTTCACCGGAAAATGAACATATTCAGCTCGTTAAGCTGGAGAACAGTTTTGTGCAGGACAGGGAAATAACGTCGCGGGGGAAAAGTCTGATCTTGCCGGGGGTGGCGTCAGCATTGCGGGAGTTACTGGATTCCGGGCCTGCGGCAAAAACCGGGCTGGTGCCGCAGGATGCAGAGCAGGAAAGTATTCAGCCTGCCGAAACTGTCTGGCTGGGAGGAGAACGGGTGCGGATTGTACCGTTGCAGGGAGAAAACAGTCTGCTGCTAAAAGGTCAGCGTAATGCGCTGAATTTAATCAATCAGCTGATAAAACAACTGGATACGGCAAAACCGCAGATCGAATTATCACTGTGGATTATTGATGTATCAAAAAATGAAGCTGATCAGCTGGGGATCAACTGGCAGGCCGATTACGGCACAGGAAAAATGAAAATCGCGTTTAATTTCAGTGAGCTTAATCAGTTCACCGGTTTTTCGTTCTTCAGCAAAATCAGGGCGTTGTCAGCGAAAGGACAGGCCAATATGGTATCCAGGCCGATTATTCTGACTCAGGATAACACCCCTGCTATTTTTGATAATAACACTACGTTTTACAGCAAGTTACAGGGAGAACGAATGTCATCTCTGGAGAGTATCACGTATGGCACAAAGGTGAGTGTGACTCCGCGGATAGCCAACCAGCGAAAATCCGTTGAGATGATCATTGATCTGGAAGACGGCGCACAGAAAAAAGAAGCTGACGGAACCGGCAGCGAAGATGCCTTACCGGTCATTAACCGGACAAATATCAGTACGATAGCCAGGGTTGCCCAGGGAAATACATTGCTGATTGGCGGATACACACGGGAAAACACCCGGCGCCATAACGAGAAAATTCCGCTGCTGGGGGATATTCCGCTGGCAGGCCGGTTGTTTCAGTTTGAATCAGTGAAGACAGAAAAAATGGTCCGGCTTTTTTTATTACAGCCCCGTATTCTTCAGCAGGATTTTTTCAGTGATACAGAGATTACCGGACATATTCCGTTTAATAATGAGAATAAACAAGGTATTAAAATGATGCAAAAACTGAAGCAGGACTATTGAGATGATAAATGGTTTACCCGGTACTGTTACTTTTCATCCGTCAGCTGTGCCACAAAAGCCGCAGGGTGAAGCGGTTGCGGAGCAGCGCCCGGCGGAAAACCAGACAGAAAACCATGCCGAACAGATGATGGATGTGATGGATGATATGGCCATGGCACTGTCACAGTTTAACCGGCGGCAGTACGGGAAAGAAGATCATATCAGTCAGTTACCGGCATCTGAGCAGAAGAATGGCGCGGAGGGGACGGAAACAAAGCTGGATCGGGTTGTAAAGTGGTTTGCCGCATCCGGACGCTCTGTCCGTGAGTTTCTTGATTATGTACGCAACCTGTTTCCGGACCCCAGCGACTATGTGATGGCATTGCGCAGCCTGCTGCGCAAACTGCCGTTTTCTGCGGAAGAAGCGGCTGAAATTGATGCGGAAATTGAGCAGTTACTTTATGGCGAATATGCACAGGAAACCCGTGCCGGAATCAATATCGCACTGAAAATCCGTCAGTATGCACCGGTGACACAACTGGAGTGCGCGCAGCTGAGAATGGTGTACCGCAGCTATATCAGCTGGAAGTTCGATATTCTGTATTTGTGGAAAGTGTGGCTGGAGCAATACCGGAAAAGCCGTGTCAAAAGTCTGCTGAATTATGTCCGTGACTCACTGGTGTGTGACATGGCGGCCGCTCTGCCGGGTTGCAGCCATCACAGTGAGTTCGGGGAACTGACTACCCGCCTGCATACACTGAATCAGCTTATTTCACTGAATGATATGTTTCATCAGAAAATTGCCTCTCTTGATTGCACAGAGCCGGTGCTGGCGGATGAACCGCGGATGAATCAGTTGCTGATTTCCGGATTGGGTGACCATGACGCATTTCAGACAGAAACGGAATCATTGCTGGCGGCGGCAGAAGATGACAAAAACAGGCCGCGTATTTTACAGCGTCTGATTGTGATTTTTGGTGAGATACCGGAGGCCCTTTTTTTGCAGGAAGCAGGGAAAGCGGAAGTGGTTTCTTTTCTGAAAGCCCTTATGAGCAAAACTATTAATATCTTATAACTTTTACGGCAATGGATTGCTATGCTGACAACTTTTATTAATGCGGTCAAAAGCAGGCCGGAGATCGCGGTACTGCTGATTATGGTCATGGTGATCGCCATGCTGATCATTCCGCTGCCGAAAATGCTGGTCGATTTTCTGATCGGCCTGAACATCGTGATCTCTATCCTGATGTTACTGCTCTCTTTTTATATTACCCGGATTCTGGGATTTACCTCTTTTCCGGCACTTTTGCTGATCACCACACTATTCCGGCTGGCACTGTCGATCAGCACCAGTCGTCTGATCCTGCTGGATGCGGATGCCGGGAATATCATTCAGTCATTCGGTGAATTTGTTATCGGCGAAAATATTGTGGTTGGTTTTGTTATTTTCGCCATTGTGACGGTGGTGCAGTTTATTGTCATTACCAAAGGTTCGGAGCGTGTGGCAGAGGTGGCGGCGCGTTTCTCCCTTGACGGTATGCCCGGCAAGCAGATGAGTATTGATGCGGATCTGAAATCCGGTCTGATTGATAACGAAGAAGTGCGTAAACGCCGTAAAGAGCTGGAGCAGGAGAGCCAGATGTACGGTGCGTTTGATGGTGCGATGAAGTTTATCAAAGGGGATGCAATCGCCGGTATTGTCATCATTTTCGTGAATTTTGCCGGCGGAATCGGTATTGGTGTCGCACAAATGTCGATGCCGTTCAGTGAGGCACTGAGCACGTACACGCTGCTGACGATCGGTGATGGTCTGGTGGCGCAGATCCCGGCGCTGCTGATTGCTATCAGCGCCGGGTTTATTGTCACCCGGGTCAGCGGCACCAATCAGAATTTAGGGGCCAATATTGTCAGAGAGCTGTTTTCCCATGACTTTACCCTGATAGTCACTGCCATACTGGCATTATGTATGGGAATGCTGCCGGGATTTCCGGCCGGTGTTTTCGGTCTGCTGGCGGGCGGGCTGATGCTGTTTTACGGAATGCGCCTCAGACAAAATAAGCAGACACAGGCATCTGATCCGGCAAAAAGCCGCTCTGACAGCCGCTCAGGCAGCCGTTCTCAGGCCACATCTGCACCGTCTGCGGGCGATTTTGCCCCGCGCGGACTGACGGCAGAAAATAATGAAGCTATTCCGCTGATCATCACTCTTCACAACCGTTATCAGTCTTTGTTTGAAAAACAAAAGATAACGGATTGGTTACAGGAGGAATTTGCGTTCCGCTACGGATTCTTTTTACCCGGTATTATTATCAATTACAGCCGGGAAATACCGGAACATAAAGCGGTGGTTTTAATCAATGAGATTCAGTCCGGTGCGATTTACAGTTATCCGGATAAATACAGAATCACTGAAATTAATGATGCGTTTGATTCACTGAATATTGAATCTGAGATTATTGCGCCGGAAGATGGCGAAAAAACAGTCTGGACGGATAAAAAATACGATGAGGTATGCCGGGCGTCCGGAATGGGAACAGAACATGGTATTACCGTATTTTTTAATGAATTCAGCAGAATAATGACAAAAAATATTCAGGAGTTACTGGGCATCCAGGAAACCAAGACACTGCTGGATAATGTGGAAAATAAATATCCGGAGCTGCTGAAAGAGTGTTATCGCTATTTATCTGTTCAGCGTATTGCCGATGTATTTCAGCGGCTTATTGCAGAGCAGATATCCATCCGCAATATCAAAATTATTCTTGGCGCACTGGTGCAGTGGGCCCAGAAAGAGAAAGATCCGCTGGTACTGGCTGAGCATGTCCGCAGCCATCTGGCCCGCTATATCTCAGAGCACTTTGCCTGTGATCAGGTATTGCGGGCGGTGGTGCTGTCCAACCCGCTGGAAGAAATGATCCGTCAGGGAATACGCCAGTCAGCGGGCGGAACATTTATTAATCTCGAACCGGCGCAGCTTGATCATTTCTATGATGCGATGGCACTGGTGATGACGCCGCTGAAGCACCGGCAGGATATCGTATTACTGACGGCCATGGATATCCGCCGTTTTGTCAGAAAACTGACAGAACTGCATTATCCGGGGATCGCGGTGCTGTCATTCTCTGAAATTGTGCCGTCGGCACAGGTGTCGGTGATTGACTCTGTTTAATGTCATAAAAAAGGAAACGGAAGATGGATCTTGCAACACTGGTAACAGAAGGAATGAAACTGATCGGGCGCGGCGATTTGGTGCCGGAAACCGCCATGCTGGATAACCACTCAACAATCTCATTATCACTGGGGGAACAGCAGGTGATTCATATTGCGGTGGTTGATGAGTATCCGGTTATCTGGGCACCGCTGGCGGCAGATTTACCGGCATTACTGCCGGACGTCAAAGGCGCACTGCTGGATATCCTGACAGAAGAGCCGACCGCACTGTTCTGTCCGGGCTTACCGGCGCTGCGACAGACGGATGACGGTGCGGAGCTGGTCGGCTGCTTCAGCAGCATTGCTGTCAGCGGTGCGGAGTCATTTGTGCAGGCGCTGGATCAGTTTGTCCGTCTCAGTCAGCAGTGTCATGCGCTGATCCTGAGAAGCTGATTATGCTTGATGCATTACTCAGCCGGCGGGCATTCCCGGTGCATATCCGCGGATACTACCTGGAAGCACCGCTGCCGGATGTCTTTATCGGGGAAATTTGTCTGCTGTGGCAGGATTTATCCTGCCGGGTGCTGCTCGGCCGGGCTCAGGTGGTGGGGTTTAATGAGCACAATACCCTGCTGAGCCTGATCGGACAGGCATCCGGGCTGACGCTGACAACCGTTATCGCACCGACCGGCAGCGCGGTGACACTGACATTCACACCGCAGATCCCGGGCTCGGTGATTGATCCCTCCGGTAATACACTGGCCAGGCTGAGTGAAATAACAGAACCGGATAACCGGGTTATCTCACGCCCCGTCAATAGCGAAGCACCTGATGTGCTGTCCCGGCAGCGTATCACGGAGATTCTGCCGACCGGTGTGAAAGCGGTTGATGCGCTGCTGACCTGCGGAAAAGGTCAGCGGCTGGGGATTTTTGCCGGTGCCGGGTGCGGTAAAACGGTACTGATGAATATGCTGATTACGCATGCGCAGGCGGATATTTTCATCATCGCCCTGATCGGCGAACGCGGGCGGGAAGTGACCGAACTGATTGACGAGCTGCGCAGCAGTCCGCAGGCGGCAAAATGCATTCTGGTCTGCTCAACATCGGATAAACCGGCAGTGGATCGCTGTAATGCAGCACTGGTGGCAACGTCACTGGCGGAATATTACCGTGACGAAGGGAAAGAAGTGATTCTGTTTGTTGATTCACTGACCCGCTATGGCCGGGCATTACGGGATGTGGCACTGAGTGCCGGTGAAGTTCCTGTCCGGCTGGGGTATCCGGCATCAGTATTTGAGCAGTTACCGGCACTGCTGGAACGACCCGGCGCCACGACAACCGGGGTAATTACTGCGTTTTATACAGTTTTGCTTGATAGTGAGAATGAGCCGGATGGTTTTGGCGATGAAGTACGTTCGATTCTCGACGGGCATATTTATCTCTCCCGGCGGCTGGCGATGCAGAATCATTACCCGGCGATTGATATACCGGCCAGTATCAGCCGCGTTATGTCGCAGATTGTCTCTCCCGGGCATCTGACAGCGGCCGGACGCTTCCGGACACTGCTGGCTAAACAAAATGAACTGAAACTGCTGGTGGAGCTCGGGGAATATAAAGCGGGACTGAATGCAGAGAATGACAAAGCCGTTGAACTGACGTTACCGATGCGTCATTTTTTGTGTCAGTCACCGTCGGAATCCGTTGCTCCGGGCGAAACAGGCAGGTTGCTTGAACAACTCACACAATGAATTGCAGCAACTGATCGCGCACTTCAGCCTGAAAGAGCATTATGCTCAGGCGGCACTGGCACAACTGCACCAGCGTCACCGGCAGGAACAGGAAAATAAAGATAAACTCTTGCTGTTAATCAATGGGTTAGAGCAGCAAATTATTGATTTCGGGTGCCGCGGATTATTATCTTATACAGAGTTGAATGAACGCCGCCGCAAACAGGCAATATACCGCAAACAAATTCTGGATGTCCGTGTCCGGGTTGATGAATCGTCTCTTCAGCTGGAACAAATTTCGGATGATATTGCAGAAAGTCATAAAGTGATAATCAGCCTGAAAAAGAAAATCATTAAGTTCGGGTTATATAGTGAGCGATAGATTAATGTTATAAATAGAAACAGGAAGCCATAATGGATATTGAATCTTATTGCAGTAAGCCGGCATCCGTTTTTTGTGATAATTTCGCTGATAAAAAGATAGCCAATTTATTACCCGGGATGATAAAAAAGAAGGGAAATAAACAGTATGAAGATACGGTTCCGGTAATCTGTCTGCCAATGCAATTTAATAATGATAAATATTATTATAGAAATAAATTATATTGTCTGCTGAAGATAAAAAATAGTGATTGTCATTCCCGGAACGGGCATGATGTTACACTGATACCGGCATTATCACCGGATAAGATAAAAAATACTGTTTATCAGAATAATATTTCTCAATATGATTTATGTGAAAATACGGGAAATACCCGATCTGATAAAATCCCTGCTAATGTGATATCAGCAGAAAAACCGGAAATAATCCCGGTAAAAAGCGTTCAGACAGAAAGTATTCAGACAGAAAGTACTCAGACAGAAAGTATTCAGGCAGAAAGCACTCAGGCAGAAAGCGTTCAGGCAGAAAGTGTTCAGGCAGAAAGTGTTCAGGCAGAAAGTATTCCGGCGGAATATCGGCCGGGCAGCGATTGTGCTGACTCCGGTGCCAACCCGGCGCAGGTTATTTCTCCCGTGCTGCCGGAACTTTCTGTTTTCCGGATTTCCGATGTTCCCCCGGAAAGAAAGCATCTTCCGTTGTGGCAATATGCGCAGGAAAAAACATCTCAGATCACCAGCCATACCGGACCCCCCCGGAGTTCCCCGGAAAGCAGCAGTCCTGATTATTATTGTTCTTATTATTTTAGGCAGAAGCATCAGCCGCCGGAACCAGTACTTATTTACCGGGAAAAACCGGGGCGGTTTAAATTGGAAACCGGTTCAGAACCCCTTAACCGGCGTCTGAAATCCATAGTAAATATAAATGGAATTGATAATATTGATATATTATAGACGGATAAAATAAATGTATTATGATACATATCAGGCAATGGATTATCTGAGCTGTTACCTTCCTGAGAAAAAAGAAATAAACAGGCGTGTTATTTATTGCCGACTGGTTAATACACAGAATATATTGGATGTTTTAATTGATGTGGAATCATTTCTCCATTATTTAATTGGTGAAAATACCATTCCGTGGGAAATCATTCCTGAAAAATATCTGATTGAACTGATTAATGAGCATAAAAAAGAGATCAGGCTGCCTTTTTTCTCACCGGAATATTATTTCCCGGAACTCAGTACCGGAATACCTCCGGCAGATCGTACCCGTAAGCTTACATTCAGCGAAGAGGGGATTGATTTCTGTCTGATTGGTGCGAAAGGCCGGTTTGATATTACCGGAACACCGCTGACACCGGATCTGTCTGTTCCGGTAAATGCCGGGATTTATATGGGGTCAACCCGGACATTTACCGGGGTGATTCAGCAGATCACTGAAGGTGATGTCCTTTTCATTACACAAAACCAGCGATTTCTGAGAGCAGGAGGCTATTTTCAGATGACACTGAAGCAGGAGCAGGACGAAACGGTTATCACTGCGCGCGGGATTGTTCCGGAAGAGCCGGTTTCCGCACCGGAAAACACGGTGTTTGACAGCAGCAGAATACCGGTTCAGGTGGATTTTCTGCAGTACCGCAGGGTGTTTCCGCTGTCTGAACTGACGGCATTGCAGCCGGGAGATAAACTGGCGCTGCCGGCAGCGGATAATCAACTGATTATGCTGGAAATTAACGGACAGCGCTTTGCTCAGGGGGAACTGGTACGTATCGCAGAGCAGTACGCAGTCGAAATTCATCATATCTTTCAGAAGGGTGAATGATGACCGACAGCGCTGTTTCGATGATGCTGATGCTGGCCGCGGCATCCGTTTTACCGTTTATTCTGGCGGCGGGAACCTGTTATCTGAAATTTTCCATTGTCTTTGTGATGGTGCGTAATGCACTGGGTGTTCAGCAGGTACCGTCAAATATGGTACTCAATGCCGTTGCCTTTATTCTGGCGATGGTGGTGATGTTTCCGCTGGTCAGTAAAACGTACCATTATGTGGCTGAAAATCCGGTGGAATTATCACAGCCGGAATCACTGTCACGCTTTGCGGATGAGGGATTGCAGGATTACCGGGACTATCTCTTTCGTTATGCGGACAAACCACTGTTATCTTTTTTTGCGCAAACCGGCGTTGATGAAGATACGGACCCGGAACTGACAGATGCCCGTGAGATTGCCTTTTTTCCCCTGCTGGCGGCTTATGCGCTGGGGGAAATCAAATCGGCCTTTCTGATCAGCTTCTATCTCTATCTGCCGTTTATCGTGATCGACCTGGTGGTATCCAGTGTTCTGCTGGCGCTGGGGATGATGATGATGAGCCCGGTGACACTGTCGGTGCCGATCAAACTGATCTTATTTATTGCGCTGGATGGCTGGTCGCTGTTATCAACCAGTCTGGTGTCTCAGTATCTCGAACTTATGGATATTTAACATGGATGCTATTTATGCAGCGGATAAAGGGATTTATCTGGTGATTATGTTATCGCTGCTGCCGGTGACCGTCGCCACTGTGGTGGGGCTGACTGTCGGGTTACTGCAAACGGTTACCCAGATCCAGGAACAAACACTGCCCTTCGGGCTGAAACTGATTGCTGTATTTATCTGTATCTTAATGCAGCTCACCTGGCTGGGGGATTCCATGCTTAATTATGCCCGCGAAATGTTTTCACTGGCGCTCAGTGCAACGGCAGCAGGTTAATTTCCGGTGCTGCTATTCTTCTGGTTTCATGATCTGCTCCAGAGTGCTCTGCTCAGCAGTGTGCGGTTATTTGCGGCATTCTCTTTTCTGCCGTTTCTGAATGATAAATTTATTCTCAGCCGTACCTCGCGGGGGATTGTAATTTGCATCCTGGCTTTGTGCCTTGGCGGCAATAACAGCCATTCCGGCGGGGATATTTCACTACTCAGTGTGCTGAGTGAAATCATTGCCGGCACTGTGATGGGCCTGATTTACAGTACACCGTTCTTTATTTTTGCTGCTTTTGGTGAATATATTGATAACCAGCGGGGGGCTAACATCAGTGATACAGCTGACCCGACAACCGGGACAGATGCTTCGCCGTTTTCCACCTTTATGAACCTGTTTTCCGTCTCTTTTTTTCTGCTCAATGATGGTCTGGTATTACTGGTGGCCTCACTCCTGGACAGTTTTCATTTATTACCGCCCGGGACATTGCTGACGGAAATACGGTACGAGGCAGTATTTGACTGGCTGACAAACAGTCTGTCACTCTCTTTGTTGTTCTGTATGCCGGTACTGATTATTTTATTTATCTCAGAGGTCAGCCTGGGCATTCTGGCACTGTATAATTCACAGCTGAATCCGTTTTCATTATCGCTTTCAATAAAAAGTATTATTGCTTTTTTGCTCGCGCTTCTGCTGTTTCGCAGCACAACGGTAACGGATGTGACGGTACTGTTTGATACTTCTCCGGTAACATACTTTCTCAGGGGGAGTGATGGCTGAAAAAACAGAAAAACCCACCAGTAAAAAATTACAGGATGAGTCCAAAAAAGGGAATTCATTTAAATATAAAGAATTACTTTCCACAACCGGCTATGCAACAGGTATAGCGTATCTGCTTTATATTGCTGACTGGTCAGCATTCAGCCGTTTTTATCAGACGGTATTACGCAATGTAAATCATCTGTCTCTCCCGGTGTATATTCAGATGTTATCGGATATTTTTTTTCAGATGGTATTACCGCTGATTATGTTATGCGGCGTGAGCGTCAGTTTTGTTTCACTGATGCAGACCCGCTTTGCAGTTGCTACCGAAGCGATTAAATTTGATTTAAAGAAAATTGACCCGATTGCAGGGTTTAAACGTATTTTTACCAAAAAATCACTGAAAAACCTGGTTAAAGCGCTTATTTCACTGATTGTATATTTATCGGCGGGTTATATATTTATTGTGTTGTACACCGGAGATATTTATCAGTTAATTATGGCTCCTTTCTCTGAAGTAAGTGACGGTTTTCTCTATTTTACCGGCCGTTATATTTTTATCTTCATCCTCCTATTACTGCCATTACTGGTAATTGACTATATCGTTGAATACTTTTTCTTTTTTAATGATATGAAAATGGAAAAACATGAAGTTAAACAAGAGTATAAAAACAGCGAAGGTAATCAGGAAATAAAATCTGCGCGTAAACAACAGCACCGGGAGCTGCTGAATGCGGAAACCAAAGCACTGATAAAGAATTCAGATGTTGTGGTGGTTAACCCGACTCATATTGCCGTCGCAATTTATCTTGATCCGGAAAATGGCGTTATGCCGCTGATCACTGTTAAAGGGAAGGGTGAATACGCACTGGCAGTCCGCCGGTATGCTGAGAAACACAAGGTGCCGGTGGCCAGAGATATTCGTCTGGCGCGGACGTTATTCAGAAAATACCATGTTTTTGACACCATTATTGATAATGATCTGGATAAATTTCTCGATCTCTTACTTTGGCTGAATGAGGCAGAACAGGCTGCATTTGCTGATAGTGAGCTGCACTAATGTGTATCTGACAGGAAGATACTGAGGCGTATTTTATGAAAGTGATTATCAGTGCAATCAGATAGTATTGTCTGACTTGATAATCGGATATTATTAAGGAGAATTGTTATGGATGACAGTATTAATGCAGATATAAAATCACTTGTGGAACATATCTTTTTGTCTCTGGAAAACGGGGCATTTTCAGATATATTCAAACAGGATAAAGGCCATGATTTTAGTAATGTTTATTCTTTAGCCTGTGATTATTATGATAAAGGCCTTATTGAGCAGGCTGAAAAAATATTCAGATCTCTGTGTTTATATGATTTTAGTAATGTTAATTATTTGCTCGGTCTGGCAGCAGTAAAACAAGTTCAGAAACAATATCAGAAAGCCATTAATCTTTATTCACTGGCAATTAGTCTGGATGAAAGTAATGCATCAGCATGGTTTTATATTGGTCAGAGTTACTTATTTTCTGGTGATGAAAACTCAGCCATTACCAGTTTTAAAAAATGTCTTTCAATGTCATGCAGTGATAATGAAAGAGAGCAATCATTAGATTATATATCAATTCTGGAGGGTAATTTGTGAACATAAATAACTATCATAATATTGCGACCAGTATACCATTGACTGAAAATAAAACTAACGCAGAAGAATATGAAAGCTTTGATGTGAAGGCTTCTGATGTATCGAATATTATAGTTGATGATAAAATATTGACTCTTTTTTATAATGAATTATGTGAAATAAACTCAGCTTTGTCAGATCCAATGATAACAGAAAAAAAAGCATTAATAGAATTGGGTAAATATAATGAAATAATAAATGTTGAATATATTCAAAAGTTTATTCTGACCACGGAAAATAAACTTGCAGATAAAATAAGGAATGTACAGGAAGATATCCAATATTTTTTCTTAAAAAAAGAAATGGTTACTTTTGGGTATTTTGTCGACAAAATGGATGTTGCCTCCAGGTATGGACATAATATAAATGTGAAGTGTTACCGCAATGGATTCAGTCAGTATACGGAATTTTATAAAACACTAACAAAATTATTGAGCTCTTATGGTGAATATTCCCGGGGAGTGATTGACGATGGTAAAAGAACAAAATTCAGACAGAATTTATTTTATTGTAATCTGCACAAAGCGTTAATGGATTATTACCCTGTAACCGGTGATTTAAAGAATGATAAAAAGAATGATTGCTCAATATATAAAGGACGCTTTGAAATAGATGCAAATAGTGGAATAGACAATTGTTCAATATATATTGACGGGGAATTAATTGATTCCGGAGTTAGTTATGACAATGCAGTAAAAAAAATGGAATATTTTTTTTCTGTTATGAAAAACCCGGTATCAGGAACCCAGGTTATTAAAAAAATAAATACAGAAACAGACAGTAATGGTAATTTAGTAAGAATAACAGGAATGGTTGATGTTATGGTAATGCCTGAGGCATTATTCAGATGGCTTGAGTTTCCTATAAAAAAAGAAAATTATGACGAAATTAATTCTTTTTTCGAACAATCAATGGATAAATTAAAGAAATTTAATCATATTAATGATGATTATTCTTTGATATCTTCTTTATACGAATCTGCATTAAAAAAACCAGTGACATATTTAATGCTAAATTAAATGACAGCTATTTTAAAACAGCAGAGTCCGGAATAAATGAGGAATGGCCGTTAGATCAAGGTAAAATTAGTTCATATAATACCATTATGGATGGAATAAAAAAAGAATTCCAAATGACGCTTGATGAGTTTTCTCAGCGCTATAACACGATCAACAGCAATTACGATAATATGCTCAGAGTGATTACTACTATGATAAGTGAATTAACTCAGGAGTTAAAAGGTTTTTTACGTATTTAAAAAGGGTGAATACATGGATGTATCAGGAATTAAATCAGCACAGTTAAATGTTACCGGCGCTTTAGCCGGGGAAATTGATGAAGCAGAGAAAAGTAAAGTCGCTAATCAACAGGAAGATATCTCTCATTCTGAGAAAATCATAGAAGAACTGGGGGCTCGATACAACAGGGAAAGCGCGAAAAAAACAAAGCCGCAGCTTAACGGAAATCTGACGGGTAAACAGCATGACGATAAAGCCGCTGAGAAAAGAATGTCGATTAATGAGCTGTTTTCACGGTTATCTGATAATCTTTTTGATGAGCAGGTTAACAATTCAGATATAAATGAAAGTATTAAAAGTAATATACTGAAAAGTATGTGGTCTCCACAGAAAGAAAATGTTCTTAATAAAGAGATTGATAGTTACGCGTCTGCACTATCTGAGTTAATTAATGAGCTGTGTGAATATTATTTCGATGTGTTTCAGGATCAAAATCCGGATCATGATGATATCAGAATGTTCTTTTCCGGCGCTGAACGGACGAAAATAAACGGAAAAAATGATTTTGAGATTCTTTTTAAAAGCAAAGTAAATATTGATAGTGTTAACGATGTCATTGCAGGGAATAATACTGATTGTAATGACAGTATATGTATTCTCAGTGATATTCTGGATAGTATTACGTGTCTGCCGAAAGTAAAAAATAAAGTGCCGATAGCAGAGCCGGAAAAAATAAATTCACTTAAATTTGAATTAAATATGTTACGCGGTACGGCAGAAATACTGTCCTCAGCGAAAGAGTGTTTGTTTTCGGCACAAACATTGATCAATATGAATGATAAGAATACGTCGGAGTATAATAATTCACTCGCTGTTCTTATGGGAAAACTTGCCGATTTACGTGATCAAATAGCCCAGCAAAAACTGGATAATGATCGTGAATTAGCCAGGTTACAGCAGTTGGCATTGCAGGTAAAGACAGATACAGATGCAGCAGAAATTACTGCAAAAATAAAAAAAGCAGAATTCCTGCAAACTTTATTTAAATGGCTGGGACCTCTGATCACTGCAATTATGGCGGTATTAACTGTGATCACAGGTGGCTTATTAGCAAAAGCACTGGTTGCGGTTATTGTTATTATGACAATTATCAGTGAAATTGTAAAAGCTGCGGGTGGTCCTGATATTATGGCAAAAGTGATGGAGCCGGTGACCAAACTGGTACAAGTCATCCAAAAATTTATTAAAGACGTTGCGATGGTTGTTGGTAAAGCGGCAGGAAAATCACCGGAAGAGCTGAAAAAGCTGGAGAAGGTGATGGAAATTGCCGCAATGGTGATGGCTGTTATTGTGGTAGCGGCATTATTTATGGCGGTGGCTTCAGCAATAGGCGCTATTGCAGGGCAGGTTACGGCTCAGGTTGCGTCAGAAGCGATGCAGGCGGCAATAAAAAGTTTCTTTGCTCAAATACAGGCCGTGCTGATTAATATGATGATGTCATCAACAATTGTAAACGGTATCAGTTCTGTAACGAATGGTGTGTTACAGGCAGATATTACCCGGCATCGTGCAGATATGGATACAGATTTAGTATTACTGGACAGAATAACGGAATTAATGAATCAGATAATGGAAACTTTTTCTGAATCACAAAAGGATCTGATCGCGCTTAACGAGAAAGTAAGTAAATACGGAAATGAATCTTTTCAGCGAATGAAGTCAATGTTGCAGCAGGGGCAGCTGGCTGTTTAATTTATAAAGGGAACTGTGATGGAAATTATTAATAATGTCAGTACACCATCTTCTGGCTATATACCGGAAAATGACGTTGTACAGAAAAAAACAGTATTACCGGATAATACTGTTAACCGTGAAATCATCAGATTAGTGGCTGAAAATCAGTATTCTCAGCAAAATACCGTTAGCGGTAAAACGGCGGAAGAAATAATCAGGCCATTTTCACAGCATGTCATACCTTCTTTATTATCCGATTATGATAATAAACGAATGAGTGCAGTGATTGAGCTATGTAACGTGTTGCTGCTTGATGCCGTCAGTCAGCAGGAACGGCGGAATACATTAGAAAATCTGGCTATGCAGCAGGCCGGGAAATTAAAGGAATTGAAATATCAGGAAGCGGATTATCAGATAGCAGCGGCTGTTGTCGGGGCAATTGTGTCTGTGACGATTGCTGTTGCCGGCGGAAGTATGGCAATCAGCGGGATTAATCCGGCTAATCCGGGTGTAATGACAGCAAAAGGGCTTGCCGGGCAGGCAATATCCGGTTTATCACAGTCACTCGGACAGTTAGGTTCTCAGCCTATTGCAGCGATGGGTACCCGCTTACAAGGGGAAGGTGAGGTTGTTCGTGCTTTGAAAGATGTCCTGCTCAGTAACATGGCTGCACATAATAAAGTGTCAGATGATCAGAAAGCATTCCAGAAAAAGCTGCTGGAGATAATGAACAGTGAATTTGAGAATCGTAAGAATACAGTACAGAATCTGATTAATAATATGAAAGGATAGTTTCTCACTCCTTTATATTGTCTCACTCCTTTCATCAATCAAAGCCGCTTCTGACAGCGGCTTTTTTCTCATCATGAAGAAAATTCATCTTGTTTTGCCACTTCCGTTTTGATCTCTGCGGTGAATATCGGTATAAGAAAGGAATATCTAAACGTCTGGACGTCTAAATAATAATATTCACCTGTGCGGTAAGGAAGAACACATGAAACTTGAAACGCTCTCTGTCCATGCCGGTTATTCACCGGATCCGACCACCAAATCTGTCGCGGTTCCTATCTATCAGACCACCTCCTATGCTTTTGATGACACGCAGCACGGCGCGGATCTGTTTGATCTGAAAGTCGCGGGGAATATCTACTCACGCATCATGAACCCGACCAATGATGTGCTGGAGCAGCGCGTGGCAGCACTGGAGGGCGGAATTGCCGGGCTGGCGGTGGCATCGGGCATGGCGGCGATCACTTATGCTATCCAGACGCTGGCCGGGGTCGGTGACAATATTATCAGTGTCTCCAAACTCTATGGCGGCACGTATAATTTGTTTGCGCATAATTTTCCGCGCATCGGCATCGACGTCCGTTTTGCCGATCATGATGACTTCGCACAGCTGGAATCCCTGATTGATAACAATACCAAAGCGGTTTTCTGTGAAACCATTTCCAACCCGGCAGGGCATATCGCGGATATTGAAAAACTGGCAGAGATAGCACACCGTCACGGCGTTCCGCTGATTGTGGATAACACCGTTGCCTCTCCGGCACTGTGCCGCCCGATTGAGTTTGGTGCGGATATCGTGGTGCATTCACTGACCAAATATATCGGCGGACACGGCTCATCACTCGGCGGAATTGTTATCGATTCCGGAAAATTCCCGTGGCAGGAACATGCAGATCGCTTTGCGGTGCTGAATACTCCGGACCCCTCTTATCACGGTGTGAACTACAGCGAACACTTCGGTGCGGCGGCCTTTATTGCCCGCTGCCGCGTGGCTCCGCTGCGTAATACCGGTGCGGCATTATCGCCGTTTAACAGTTTCCTGATTTTGCAGGGACTGGAAACACTGGCGCTGCGCATGGAGCGCCATACTGAAAATGCTCTGCGTGTTGCGGAATATCTGCAGCAGCATCCGCAGGTGGCCTGGGTGAAATATGCCGGGCTGGCGGATAGCCCGGAGCATGCACTGGCGAAGAAATATGTGCAGGGCACCCCGGCGTCAATTATGTCTTTCGGCATCAAAGGGGGGGCAGAGGCGGGTGCGAAGTTTATCGATGCTTTGAAACTGATTGTCCGTCTGGTCAATATCGGTGATGCAAAATCCCTGGCCTGCCATCCGGCCACCACGACTCACCGTCAGCTGAATGAAGCCGAACTGGCCCGTGCCGGGGTATCACAGGATATGATCCGGTTATCCGTCGGTATCGAACACATTGATGACATCCTGGCGGATATCAGTGCGGCACTGGACAGTGCGAAATAATATTATTAGTCAATAAAATATAACCATAACAATATGTTCCGGAGATAGTATGAGAAAAATTATTGTATCGGCACTGCTCGCCTGCACCACATTACTGGCAGTGTCCTGCTCGCAAAATGACGATGAAAAACCGCTGAAAGTGGCGATTAACACCGGGCCGGATCAGGCTATCTGGGATGAAGTAGTTAAAGTCGCCAAAGAGAAGCAGGGGCTGGATATTGAAGTTATCGCTTTCAATGACTATGTCCTGCCGAATGAAGCGCTGCGCAACAATGATGTGGATGCCAATGCATTCCAGACCGTGCCGTACTATGAAGCGCAAAGCAAAGAGCGCGGCTATCAGTTTGAAGTGATCGGCAAAACCTTTATCTTCCCGATAGCGGCATACTCGAAAAAAATCAAATCCGCAGCCGAACTGCCGGAGGGTGCAACCGTCGCCATCTCCAATGAAGCCACCACCCTCGGCCGCAGCCTGCTGCTGTTACAGGCTCAGGGGCTGATTAAACTGAAAGACGGCGTCGGTTATCTGCCGACGACACTGGATATCATTGAAAATCCGAAGAAACTGAAGTTTGCGGAAATAGATACCCCGCAACTGACCCGCACCCTGGATGATCCGGATGTGTATCTCTCCGTTATCAACAATAACTTCTCATCTCAGGTCGGATTATCCGCTGCCCGTGACGGTCTGTTTATGGAAGGAGCGGATTCCCCGTATGTGAACCTGATCGTGGTCAGAGCGGCAGATAAAGACAATGAGAAACTGAAAAAACTGGTTGCGGCATTCCAGAGTGATGAGGTTCTGAAAAAGGCCGATGAGGTTTATAAGGGCGATGCTGTCCGGGCCTGGTAAATACGCGTCATCCTTCCGTCCATAGCGGCGTTGGCCGCACTCAGGGGCCCGGGTCACATACTGATGTATGCTCCCCGTGCCCCTTCACTTGCCGCCTTGCTCTGAACGGAATGATTTAACGTATTGAGAGCCGGGGCACAGGTGACGGGCAAAGAAAACAGAAAGCATGCGAGCCATGGATGGCGAGCCTGAGCGCACATGGAAGTGTTTACAGCGACTTTCTGTTTTTGCCCGTTGCCGGTGTGGGCACCGTAATCCCCGAATGTTGTCACTTTGCCGCCTTGCTCTGAACGAAATGATTTAGCGCATAACACTGAAGTGTTTACAGCGACGTTCTGTTTTTGCCCGTTGCCGGTGCAGGCACCGTAATCCCCGGTTTTACTCTTTCATCCTTATCTTGAATCCCCGGCGGATTGCCTGAATAATAGTCGCCACTGAGATAAGGAAAATACGATGAAACAACTGATTATCGGATTACTGGGTGTGGTGGTACTGGTCGGCGTACTGATGGTGTCCAACTACAACAGCATCCAGACACAGGACGAAGCGGTAACCGCCTCCGCCTCTGAAATGCTCAACCAGTACAAACGCCGTGCTGACCTGATCCCGAACCTGGTGAAAACCGTACAGGCCTCTTCTGACTTTGAACGTCAGGTCTTACAGGATGTGGTCAATGCGCGGGCAAAAGTCGGGCAGATGAATATCAACGTCAGTGACCTGAGTGACCCGGCACTGCTGGCCAAATTCCAGCAGGCACAGACTGAACTGGGTTCCTCGCTCTCCCGTCTGCTGGCGGTATCAGAACGCTATCCGGATCTGAAAAGTAATGCACTCTACAGCGACTTAATGGTACAGCTGGAAGGCAGTGAAAACCGGATCGCCGTTGCGCGCGGCCGCTATATCGAAAGCGTCCGTGAATACAACACCACTATCCGGAAATTCCCGGCAGTGATTATTGCAAACTATATGGGATACACCGCTAAACCCAACTTCAGCGTCGAAAACGAAGCAGAGGTCACAACAGTACCGGATGTGCAATTCAAATAAATAAAAAGGGATAACCGTTCAGTTATCCCTTTTCTGTATTAATCAGCCGGTTTACAGGCTTTGTTTCAGTGCTTTCTCTGCGGCCTGTAATGCCCGGCTGCGTTCCGTGGCATTCATACCGGAATGATCACGGGCGAGCCGGGTGTAAACGGCCGGCAGAACAAACAGGGTAAAGAGTGTTCCGACCATCATCCCTGACACTATCACCACACCAAGACCAAAACGGCTGTTGGCGCCGGCACCGGACGCAAACAGCAGCGGGATAAGTCCTATCACCATTGCGGCCGTGGTCATCAGTACCGGACGCAGACGTATCTGTGCGGCGCGGATAATGGCCTGACGGCGGTCGAGCTTTTCATGCATCTGCAGTTCATTGGCAAACTCCACCATCAGAATACCGTGCTTACTGATAAGCCCGATCAATGTTACCAATCCTATCTGAGTATAAATATTAAGCGTCGCATAGCCGAGCGCCAGCGGCAGCAGGGCACCGCAAACGGACAGCGGGACGGTGATCAGAATAATCAGCGGATCTGTCAGGCTCTCATACTGTGCAGCCAGCACCAGATAAATAATGATAAGTGCCGCCGCGAAAGCAAACATCAGTGTATTTCCTTCCTGTTTGAACTGCCGGGCGTCTGACTGCCAGTCATAACTGAACCCGGCCGGCAGCGCCTGTCCGGCCTGCTCCAGGAAATTCACCGCCTCGCCCAGTGTGACACCGGGGGCCGGTATTGCCTGAAAAACAGCCGCATTCTGCTGATCAAACTGGGTCAGTTTATTCGGTTCGACCGTAGTGCTGATTGTCACAATGGCAGAAAGCGGGATCAGCTGATTATCCCGGGTACGCACATACTGGCGCTCCAGTGCCTGCGGTGTCAGGCGCTGTTCGCGGGTGCTCTGCGGAATGACATCATAGGAACGGCCATCCATCGCGAAGCGGTTAATATAGTTCTCCCCGACCAGCAGATTCAGCGATTCGCCGATATCACTCATGCGGATACCCAGACTGTTGGCTTTTTCACGGTTGATCTTCACCTGCACGACCGGGTTGTTGTAATCGAGATCACTGTCAACCACCATAAATAAACCACTCTCCCGCGCCTGCTGCTTAATGTCCTCCATGGCCTGATACAGCACCGGATAACCCAGCGGGCTGCGCAATACCATCTGCACCGGCAGGCCACCGGCTGACCCCGGCAGCGGCGGCAGCTGGAAGACAAATATCTGACTGCCTTCTATCTCACTGACTGCCTGTTGCAGTGACTGCTGAACCTGCGCTGCGGATGTGGTACGGGCTGACCAGTCAGACAGGTTGATTCCGCCGAAACTGGCAGACGGGCCATCCGTGCCGTTGATAATCCACGTGCTGTCACTTTCCGGCAGTGTCATCATGACCTCATGCAGCCGCTGGTTAAAACGCTCGGCATAGGCGAGGTTGGCATGCTGCGGTGCTTTGACGGCGGTCAGGATACTGGCCTGATCTTCCGCCGGTGCCAGCTCCTGCTGCGCCTGCAGGTAAAGCAGCGGCAGGCTGATACAGACGGTGACAGCAAACAGGCCGGTGATCCAACGGTGATCGAGTAAAAAATTCAGGAGCCGGCCGTAGCCCGCAGCCAGTGAACTGAAAACATACTCCGCACCCGCCGCCATCCGGCCTTCATTCTGTCCGGCGTTCAGCATAAAGGAGCTCATGACCGGTGACAGCGTCAGCGCGACAATACCGGAAACAATCACAGCACCGGCAAGTGTCAGGGCAAACTCTCTGAACAGTGCCCCGGTCAGTCCGGACATCAGGCCGATCGGCGCATAGACTGCCGCGAGAGTAATGGTCATGGCAATGACCGGTCCCGCAACTTCACGGGCACCGATCAGTGCCGCCAGCACCGGTGACTTACCTTCCTCAATATGGCGGTGGACGTTTTCCACCACCACGATGGCATCATCCACTACCAGGCCGATAGCAAGCACCATCGCCAGCAATGTCAGCAGGTTAATACTGAAACCGGCCGCCAGCATGATAATTGCCGCACCCAGCATGGAGAGCGGGATCGCCAGTACCGGGATCAGCACACTACGCAGGGAGCCGAGGCACAGGAAGATCACTGCGATCACGATCGCCAGTGCTTCCAGCAGTGTCTGCATTACCTGATCAATGGAGGCCTCAATAAAACGGGCGGTTTCAAAGGCCATCTCTGCCTTTACACCCGGCGGCAGCGTTTTTTCGATCCCAGGCAGTAACTTTTTCATACCGTCAACAATGACCAGCGGGTTACCGGACGGCGTGGAGAAAAGACCCAGATAAATCGCAGATTCGCCGTTCATCAGGCCGCTGGTTTCGGCTGATACCGCACCGAGTTCGACGGTTGCCACATCTTTCAGCCGGACCAGACCGTTGCCGTCACTGTGGATCACCATATCGCGGAACTCATCGACGCTGGTCAGATCGGTATTTACATACACGTTGGCTATCACAAACTCGCCTTTGACCTTGCCGGGAGCCGCCTGGTAGTTATTGCGCCGTACGGCATCCGCAACATCAGCCGCTGTCAGGCCGCGTCCGGCAAGGCGTTCTGCATCCAGCCACAGCCGCATTGCCAGCGTCTGTCCGCCGAAAACCTGTACTTTTGACACTCCCTCAATCGCAGAAAACTGCGGTTCAACCACCCGGGAAAGATAGTCAGTCAGCGCCGGCAATCCGATATCACCGCCGGAAAAACCGATATAGGCGACCGCTGTGGATTCCCCGGATGATAATTCAATCACCGGATCATATGCCTGCTCCGGCAGTTTATAGCGCACCTGGTTTACCTTGGCCATTGCCTGGGCAAGGGCTGCCGTCGGATCACGGTTCAGTTCCATCCTTACTGTCACGGTACTTTGCCCCTGTACAGAAGAGGAGGTGAGGTAGTCCACCCCCTCCACGGAAGAGACAGACTGAGCAATCGGCTGGGTGACGAAACCCTGTATCAGCTCAGCGGATGCTCCCGGATAGCTGGTGGTGATGGTGATAGCCGAGCTTTGCAGCATCGGATACTGGCGGACAGGTAATTTGCTTAATGCAAACAGCCCGAGCAGCACAATCAGGGCGCTGACAACCAGCGCCAGCACCGGACGTCTGACAAAAATATCAGTAAAGGTCATCACTTCCTCCGGGATGCGGTTGTCTGCGCGGCAGCCAGCGTGTCGCTGTCACTCTGTACAATGGGGCTGCCGTCAGATAACCGGAGCTGGCCGGATGTCACCACCTGCATACCGGCGGTCAGCCCTTCCGTAATTTCTGTTTTGCCGTCCCAGCGTTTCCCGGTTTTGACCGCAGTACGGCGGGCAATCAGCCGGTTATCCTCACTTTTTTGCGCAACAAACACGGTATCGCCGTAGGCACTGTAAGTTACCGCAGTTTCCGGCACCGCAAGTACCCTGGAAGCTTCTTTCTGCGAAACCTGCACGCCCGCATACATACCGGCTTTCAGTCTGCCGTCATGGTTCGGCAGTTCCGCCTGAACGCGTACCGTCCGGGATTTGTCGATCAGAGGATCGACGGCCACAATTTTTGCGGAGAAAGTTTCACCCGGCCAGGCATCTGCCAGCACGGTGACCGGTTGCCCGGTATAGAGCTGAGGGACAGCCTGCTCATCCAGTGAAAAGTTGATTTTCAGCGTGCCGGCGTTGATCAGACTGACGACAGGATCACCTGCCTGAACATACTGACCTTCATGAACCTGACGTATCCCGAGTGTGCCTGAGAAGGGCGCACGGATTGTTTTTTGTGCGATCTGCGCCTGTGTCTGCCGGATAGCCCCCCGTGCCATATCCCGTTCTGCGCGGGTATTATCCACCTGTGCGGCAGCCACCATATTTTTACTGAATAATTGTGTTGTCCGGTTATGAAGCTGCTCGGTATTACGCAGCTGTGCCTGCAGTTTCGCGAGTTCTCCCTGTTCGATTGCATCATTGAGCTGCACCAGCGGCTGACCCTCTTTGACAGTATCACCCGAGACAAAACGGATAGCCGTAATACGCCCCGCGGTTTCCGGTGCCACCAGTACCTGGCGGGCGGCCTCCAGCTCTCCGACTCCCGCCAGTGTCCGGTTCAGCCCGGTTTCCTCAACCGGTGCCAGCGCAACCTGTACCGGCGGCATAACATACTGTCCGTCCGCGGTATCATCCTGCCCGGAGGCCATTACATAAGTACCGGCTGCACCGGCCAGGAGCACCGCGGCAGCCGCGGAACCGATCACATACTTTTTCTTCATCACTGTCAGCCCTTACAAAAAGCCATAAAACGGCATTAAAAAATAAAAAGAACCGGGATATTTGACACCGGAATGCCGTCGGACTATAAAACCTCAGGTTAAGTTGAGGTCAACACTCCGGGTGCCGGAATAACACTAAAGGAACATTCATCATGAAAAATGCCGGAAAACCGATCGATTCCGCCCGGGTGCTGACGGTGGGGGAAGTGGCTAAACGGAGCGGTGTGACCGTCTCCGCGCTGCATTTTTATGAGGAGAAAGGGCTGATCACCAGCACCCGTAATCAGGGAAACCAGCGGCGTTACCCGTCTGTGGTACTGCGCTATGTGGCGTTTATCAAGGCGGCACAGAGCACCGGGATTCCGCTGAAAGAGATTCAGGCGGTGCTCAGTCAGTTTCCGGTCAACAGTAAGCTGACATCAGAACAGTGGCGCATCCTGTCGTCACGGGTGCGCCGTTATCTGGATGAGAAGATCACCCGCCTCACCCGGCTGCGGGATGAATTTGATAAATGTATCGGCTGTGGTTGCCTGTCTCTGACCGATTGCCCGCTGCGTAACCCGGAAGATAAGCTCGGCGCCCTGGGAGCAGGCGCTCAGATTCTGAACCGTCCGGCGGATGATGAGGAATTTACAGCGGGATAAATTGAGTTTCCGGGCAAAATCCGTTAGAAGGAGAGGATAATACTAAGGAGTTATCGTGATTACCGAAGAATTTCTCTCCAATAATGTGCTCAGTCTGATTGTGCTGGTGCTGTGTCTGCTCGGTTCCGGCGGACTGATGATTTATAACCGCAAACGGGAAAAGGGCGAGCACGCCACATTAGTGCATGTTTCCCAGTTTATCATGTGGGCGCTGGGGGTGATTATCCTCGGGGATTTCACCGAACAGGGCATTGATCATTTTCAGTGGCGCTTTATCACGGCAGATACCGTCGGGATGATCTGCACCACACTGATCGTGCTGATGCTGATCCGCAAGCTGTTCCTGATGATAAACCGCCTGGCCGCCGCCCAGATCAAACGCGGCAGTGATGTCACGTCGGCGCATATTGTTTCCCGTGTGCTGAAAATCCTGATCGTGATAGTGGTGTTCCTGTTCTACGGTGAACACTTCGGGATGAGCCTGTCCGGCCTGCTGACCTTCGGCGGTATCGGCGGTATTGCCATCGGTATGGCGGGGAAAGATATTCTCAGCAACCTCTTTTCCGGCATTATGCTCTATTTTGACCGTCCGTTTAAAATCGGTGACTGGGTCAGCTCGCCTGACCGGCAGATTGAGGGCACGGTGGTGGAAATCGGCTGGCGTATCACCAAAATCATTACTTTTGATCACCGCCCGCTCTATATCCCGAACTCGCTGTTCTCCTCCATCAGTGTGGAAAACCCGGGGCGTATGACTAACCGGCGGATCAAAACCACAATTGGTCTGCGTTATGAAGATGCGGAGAAAATTTCACAGATTGTCAGTGAGATACGGGCTATGCTGAAAGCGGAGAGCAGCATTGATCAGCACCAGACGTTGCTGGTCTATTTTGATGAGTTTGGTGATTCCGCCCTCAATATTATGGTGTACTGCTTTACCAAAACCACGGTCTGGGCGGAGTGGCTGGCGGCACAGCAGGCGGTGTATCTGAAGATTATTGATATCGTACACCGCAACGGCGCAGATTTCGCCTTCCCGAGCCGGACTCTCTATATGGAACGCAACAGTGTCTCCCGCGAACCGCCGGGAGTGTGATCTGACGCCTTGCGTCATCCCCCCTGTTTCCGTTATTGTGCCGCCGGTTAATTCCTGAGAAGGTCATCAGAGGCGGCACAATATGGCGAAATATTTTTCCATCGGCGAGATGGCAAAGCTCCATAAAATCAGCATTCAGACACTGCGTTATTATGACCAGCTGGGGCTGTTCCGGCCGGTGTATGTCGATCAGGAAAGTAACTACCGCTATTACACTATCGATCAGTTTTCTCAGCTGGATATTATTAAATACCTGAAATATCTGGGAATGCCGCTGAAAGATATCAAACACCGGCTGGAAGACAGTGATACGCAGATCCTCAGTCTGCTGACGCGGAAAATTGCGGTGGTGGATGAAAAAATCCGCGAGCTTGAGCTGATTAAAAAGGTACTCTCCACCAAAAAAGAGACGCTGGAAAAAGGGATTGATACCGACAGTATCGGAAAAATCACCCGGCGTTATATTCCGCGCCGCCATATTTTATCGATGGATTATGAGCCCGGTCTGAGCTTTGAGGAGACCATGGAGTTCTCGCGGCGGCAGATTGCCAATATCCTCGAAGAGAATATCTCTATTTTCTACGGCGGCGTCAGCGGGCTGGTCTCCCGCAGTGAGTTTCTTGCCACGCAGCAGGTGCATTATCTGAACAGTTTTGTGATTGTCGAGCGCGACCTGTTTAACCCGCAGGTGCAGGATAAAATTACAGAAATTCCGGACGGTGAATTTATCTGTCTGATGTATCAGGGACCCTACAGCGAAAATACCGCAGCGTTTAAAGCCCTGACGGATTATGCGGAATATAAACGCATTCCGGTGGATAACATGATGTATGAAATCCCGGTGATTGACCCGCTTTCCACCAATGATGAGCGCCAGCTGCTGACTGAAATCCAGATCAAAGTGAAACGGCGTGAAATTGATACCCGCTGTCTGGTATAAAACTCTCCATATGCTATAGGTATTTATACTTTCAATACAAAAACAGGCTGATATTACTCAGCCTGTTTTTATTTTTAACACCGTATAATTACCCGTTTTGTGATGTGCATCCACTATATCGTAATTGACTCTATAGTAACTGGAGAGTCTATAGTTATCCACATTACAGCAATGGTTAAAAAGGTCGTTACCACCATACTATTAGTACCACACTATTACCCCCGCTGATCCTGAATCAGCCACCCGAACTGACTAATGATAATAAATGATGACATGCGGATCAGAGTGCTGATCTCATGAGGAGTCTGTTGTGCAAAAAAATACTGATTATGATTTGGAAACCAAACTGATCCACCAGGGTCATTCACCGGACCCGGCCACCGGCGCGCTGGCCAGTCCTATCTATCAGACCGCCACATTTGCGGCGCATTCTGTGGAGCATTTCGAAGAACTGTGCCGGACATGGGGCTATGTCTACAGCCGCGAGTGCAACCCGAACCTGACCGAGCTGGAAAGCAAACTGGCGATGCTGGAAGGGGCGGACAGCGCGATTGTCAGTGCATCCGGCATGGGGGCGATTGCCTCAACCCTCTTGTCACTGGTGAAAACCGGCGATCATATTGTCAGCGCGGACGGGATCTTCTCCCACACCCGCCTGCTGATGACAGAACTGCTGGCAAAATTCGGCGTGGAAATCACCTTCACGGATGCCACGAACAGCGACAATATCCGCGCCGCCATGAAACCGGCGACAAAGCTCGTGTATGTGGAAAGCCCGCTGAATCCGTCACTGGAGCTGGTGGATATCCGCGCGGTGGCAGACATTGCCCATCAGAACAAAAGCCTGCTGATTGTTGACAGCACCTTCTGTACGCCGATCCTGCAACGTCCGCTGGAACTGGGAGCGGATCTGGTGGTTCACAGTCTGACCAAGTTTATGAACGGTCACGGCGATACTCTCGGCGGCGCGGTTATCGGTTCCCGCGAACTGATCGAACTGATCAAATGGCCGGGATTATGCTGCTTTACCGGCGCGGCACTGGCACCAAACAATGCCTGGATGATTATGCGCGGGATGAAAACTCTCGATATGCGCATGAAAAAACACTGCGAAAATGGTCTGGCACTGGCGGAATTCCTGACATCTCAGGGCGAAATCGAAGAAGTCCGCTACCCGGCACTGAAAAATCATCCGCATTATGAGCTGTGTCAGTCCCAGATGAACGGCCTCGGCGGCGGTATCGTTTCTTTCCGTCTGAAAGAGGACATTCACGGCCTGAGCCGCGACCAGGTGAGCCGCAAATTTGTCAACTCCCTGAAACTGACCACTATTGCCACCAGCCTGGGGGAAGAACACACCCTGGTCCAGATGAACGGTGAAAACCTGATCCGTATTGCTGTCGGACTTGAGTCAGCAAAAGACATTATTGCGGATTTCCGCCAGGCCCTGGATGCTGTTCACGGCTGATAAGAAGAGATAACCATTATGGCAAATCACATGGCAAATCAATCCCGCGTCAGACGGATGCTGATTCTGTTTCTGCTGGCATTCGGCACCACCGCAATGTACAGCCTGCCTTACCTGAAGTCCTCGTTCTATGATCCGATGCAGCAGGCGCTGGGGCTGACGCACATTGAGATCGGTAACCTGCTCAGTCTGTATGGCCTGATCGGCATGTTTTCTTACTTTTTCGGCGGCTGGTTCGCGGACAGATTTTCTCTGCGTAACCTGATCACATTTTCACTGATTGCGTCCGGATCGCTGGGATTCTGGTTTGCGACTTTCCCGTCGTATAACACGATCCTGCTGATCCACGTTTTGTGGGGCGTCACTACGATCCTGACATTCTTCGCTGCGTCGATCAAAGTCGTGCGGATGCAGGGCACGGAAAAAGAGCAGGGGCGGATCTTCGGGTTTTACGAAGGATTATCCGGTGTGTCCGGTACACTGATCTCGTTTGTTGGTCTTTATTTCTTCGGCAAATTTGCCGAGGCGGCCATCGGCTTCCGTTATGTGGTCTGGCTTTATTCCGGTGCCTCGGTGATCTGCGGCATACTGCTGTTCTTCCTGATCGCGCACCGCAGCAGTACTGCGGAAAACGGCGAACCGGAAGAAAAAACCACATTCCGTTCTCTGATGAGTGTGGTGACCATGCCGAAAGCGTGGCTGATCGGGCTGATTATTTTCTCCACCTATGTGGTGTTCTCCAGCCTGACGTATCTCAGCCCGTATCTGTCACAGGTGTATGTGGTGCCGATTACCCTGGTGACGGCGCTGTCGATTATCCGCACCTATGTGATCAAAATGGTGGCTTCTCCGGTGGCGGGGATCGTGACGGATAAAGTCGGATCATCTATCAGCGTGATGTTTGTCGGCTTTATTATCATGGCCGTGAACTGTGCTCTGTTCCTCGTGATCCCGAAAGGTAACGCCTTTATGTGGTTTGCGGTGGTGAATATGGTGGTGCTGAGTGCATTACTGTTTGCATTCCGCGGTATCTATTTTGCCTCTGTTGCGGAATCGAAAATCCCGATGAAAACCACCGGTGCGGTTGTGGGCTTTGCCTCCTTTATCGGCTTCTCCCCGGATGCGTTCTATTATTCCGTGGCCGGCTACTGGCTGGATAAATACGGCGAAACCGGTTACAGCTATATCTTTATGCTCTCGGTCGCCTGTGCACTGCTGGGCGTGGTGGCAACGTTCCTGCTGCGTCAGATCAACCGCCGGGAAGCGGCAGGCAGCGGCATGACACTCTCGCCGTCAGTCTGAAAATAAAAAGACGGCACACAGCAGATAAAAATATAAAACAGACAGCGCCCCCGGTAACGGGGGCGTTTTTTATGCATAATCGCGGTTTACGGATGAAGCACGGAGACAACGATATGAATCTGAAACCGGCAGGTGTTTTGCTGATGAGTCTGTTTACGGCACCGTATGCAGCGGCGGAGTCCGGTGGTTTACCGCCGGAAGTCGTGCAGTTACAGCAGCAGGCACAGAGTGGTGAGGCGCAGGCGCAATATCAGCTGGCAGTACGCTATCTCAGGGGAGATGGTGTGGAAAAAAATGAGGCGCAGGCGGTGACATGGCTGGAAAAATCGGCCGCACAACATAATGCGGATGCACAGTATGTGCTGGGATCGCTGTATGCACACGGAAACGGTGTGACGGAAGATAAGAATAAAGCAATTGAATTCTATGACAAAGCCAGAGAGCAGAATCATCCGGAGGCTCAATACATGCTGGGCATAATGTATCTGGAAGGAAAATATGTTGCCCCGAATTATAAATATGCTCGTTACCTGATAGGTGAAGCCTGTAAAGGCGGGGCAGGCGGTGCGTGTGATGCATTTTCCCGTCTGCCTCCGCCGTAAGCGGTAACAATCCCGTATAATTTATGCGGGATTGTATGCGGTATCAGTAACGGTATTCCACGCCCAGCCAGAAGTTACGGCCTTCTTCCATATAGCCGTTGGTGTACTCGTAGGATTTATCAAACAGGTTATTGACGGAGGCATTGGCGGAAATGCCGTAACCGAAGTCATAATCCGCGCGCAGTCCGGTGAGAGCATAACCGGCCACTTTCTCATTGCTGTCATTGTACTGATAGCTCCATGCGCGGAACTCTTCGGACAGGGTGATCGTCAGCGGCTCGATCGGGGTGACTTTCACCCAGGCATACATTTTATGCTTCGGCAGCCCTTCCGCGTGATCAACATCTTTCGGATCACTGTGGATGTAGCTGTAGTTGATCCCGGTTTTCAGCCAGTCACTGACTTCACCTTTCACACCCAGATCCAGCCCGGTGTAATCCACACGGCCACTGTTCTGATTTTGGAAGTAGCGGTCACCGTTTTTAATCACCGTGTGTGCGAGGATCGCATCATCCACGCGGTTGTGATAGATGCTGGCCTGATAACCCCATTTATCGGTGATATTCCCTTCGTAGGTTAAATCGAAAGTCAGTGCGCGTTCGGCTTTCAGGTTCGGGTTAATGATGCCCAGTGAACCATCTTTTGGTTTCTCAGTGGTATAGCGCTCTTTTTGTGTCGGGAAGCGGCTGCGGTCAGAGACAGAGAACCGCACGTTATCCTGGTTGGCGAAGGTATATTTTGACATCACTTCCCAGTTAAAGGCGTGCTGATCATTATCATCCGCACCTTTATCCGCCTGACGGCTTTCGCGCCAGTCATAGCCGATGGCACCGATAAAATCGAGATCAGACGTGGCTGCCCACTGGTATTCGGTGGCGACAGAATAAGTGCGATCTTTATAACGCAGAATATCCCCGTTACGTTGTTTTTGTGCGCGGTGAACGTCATCTTTCCAGTGTGCGGAGAATGACAGCAGATCGCTTTCGCGCATGTCGATCCCTAACTGGAGAGAGGCACCGTTGCTGAAATCATCGTAATAGCTGTAATCGTACCCTTTGCCGTCTTTTTTATACATCAGCAGGGTATTTTCAAACTTATCATGGAACAGGCGGCCCTGGAGGTTCACGCCGTCTGTCAGCTGAGTGGTGCTGTTGAAATAGTAGCTCTCTTTGTTGTAATCCGGCCATTCCCACCAGCTGTATTTGCCTTTGCCCGGCACCGCAGACGGCGAACTGTCTTTGCTGCCGTTCTGCTTCAGATAAGTAAAGACATACTGGTCGGTTTCACGCGGGGTCCAGCCCACTTTCACCATACCGCGTTTATCATCGGATGAGGAGTGCGCACGGCGGCCGTTGCTGCCCGCCTGAGCGTTGTCATCATCGGAGCCCGGCAGGCCGAGGAAACGCTGTTTGTACTGGCTGCCGCTGACCTGGATAAACCCGAGGTCGTTGCGTGCGCCGACACGGGCGCTGGTGTTATAGGCATTATCCGCGCCGCGGGCGAAGCCCTGACTGAATGACACATTGGCTTCAAATGGTTTTTTCGGGGTGGCGGTGGTGAGGTTGATCGCACCGCCCATCAGGTTCGGTCCCTGTAACAGCGAGGTATAGCCTTTGCTCACTTCAATGCTTTCCAGTTCGCTGGTCATAAAGCGGCCGAGGTCAAGGTTGCCGTCATACGGGACATACGTCGGGATACCGTCGAAGAAAACCGGTACCTGACGGCTGTCAAAGCCGCGGACTTTCACCGTCAGCTCATTACGGTTGCCGGATTTTTCGAGAACCACACCCGGCATGGTGCTGATGGCTGTCGCCGCATTGGTTTTGTTCAGCGACTGCATCTGCGGCTGTGTGATGACATCCGGATTGGTGGCCACCGGGCTGCCCCAGACGGTCAGAATATCTGCGCTTTCTGCCTGTACCGCAGGCGCGGTTGCCAGCAGGATCGCTGAGCAGAGTAGAGTTCGTTTCATTATTATTTTTCCTGTTACCGATATGTATTTTTTTATATAACGACTTGCCGGACAAAAGGATAAAACGGCCGGTTCAGTGACCTGACCGGTTTATCCTTTAACTCACTATTTGGTTGTGCGGTTTTCCGTCAGCGCGGATATAACCGGACTTTAATATCCGCCGGGGACGCATAATATGGCGCGGACGTGACGAACAGCTTCACGCCGGTGTCCGCATACCGCCCGATGGTTTCTGCATTCAGCCCGCCTGCGGCAGACAGTGTGCAGTCCGGTGCCAGCACCGCGGCCTCTTTGACGAGACGGCGGATATCATCAGGGCTGAATTTATCCAGCTGTAACACATCCGGGTGTCCTTTCAGCGCCTGACGGGCCTCATCCGGGTTATCCGCTTCGACAATAATGGTTTTTTCCGGCGCTTCACGGCGCAGTGCGGCAATGGCTGAGCACCAGTTTTCCGGCTCTGCCAGGAAGCGGCGGTGATTGGCAAACAGCAGAATGGTTTCCGAACAGCCCTGACGGTGAATGATGCCTTTTCCGGCCAGTACGGCAGCCGTTGCCAGCAGCTTGGTGCCGGGAATGTTTTTACGGGTGCAGGCCAGCTGCGCATCCGGCTGATACTGACGGAGGGTATCCGTCATGCTGCGGGTCATGTGTGTCACGCCGCTGCTCCACTCGATCACATTCTGGACAATTTTCCAGCCCTGATGCAGGGCATCAGCACGTCCGGTGGCTGTCAGCAGGAGAGCACCGGCTTCGGCATAATCGCCGTCGTTCGCGTGTAATTGTGTCTGTAAGCCGAGTTTTTCCAGTAATTTCTGGCCCGGTATCAGCCCGCTGACATAACCGGCCTGCTTGCGGGAAAAGAGCATTTCCCCGCTCTGCGCGCCGATGCCGAGTGCGCGGGTGGTGAGATCGCCGTAATGAATGTCTTCCAGCAGGAGGCTGTCCAGAAAGGCATCACTGTAGTAGATCACTTCTGACCTCCCGGCAGCAGCAGGGCGGATTCCGGTACCACACTCCAGGAAACCATAGCCCAGTCGCGGGTGGCCGGTACCACCGGCAGACCGTCAGCCGCCTGCTTGTCGTAATAGCGGCGCAGCAGGGTCATCTCATGATTATCAAGCTGTCCCAGCGACCAGACCACACCGTCGGCAAACTGCTCAAATGTCATGTTGTCGCGGCTCTGGCAGTTCGGGCTGCGGATAAATTCCACGTCCGGATGAATGCCGAGCTGATTGAGGATATTCACCGCATAAATGTACGTCGGCAGAGTAACCGGTGTGCGGCCGATGGCGCGGATCACGCGGATATCGACAAATGTCGGGCTGACTGTGTGGGTGGTGTAAACCCGCAGCCGCGCGTGGCGGTTCAGTTTCAGCAGTGCGGCCTGTAAATCCATCACCAGCGTGGAGCGGGAAGCCACAGCGATATCGCACGGCGGCAGGGCTGACCAGTCATCTTCCCAGGCGCAGTGGCGGAAAGTGACGTGTGAACAGCCCTGAGTTTCTGCCCGCTGGCGGGCGACTTTCAGCATCCCTTCGCTGTAATCAATGCCGGTGACCTGCTCAAAGCTGTCTGCCAGCTGCAACGCGACAGAGCCCGGCCCGCAGCCGACATCCAGCAGGGTTTTCGCGCCGGTGGTATCGACGATCTCTTTAAAGCGGATCAGGTACGGATCGGCGGGGTTCGCACAGTTTTGTGCCATTTTCTCCGCACGTTTATCCCAGTGTTCCGGATCTTTGCGGGTTCGTTCGGCCTGTGCGAGATGGTCGCGGTAGAGTTGTGCGAAATCGATATCATCAATAGTCATGATCATCCCTTATAAGCGGGCTGCGCAAAGTGCGCAGCAATATGTTCTGGTGTCACATGATAAAGTGCCGCCAGGGTTTCCGGTGTGAGCAGCGCGGCAGGTTTGTCCTGGCAGGCGGGACGGTCTTTGCTGAGCATCACAATGCTGTCTGCCACCGCCGCCGCATGCTGCGGGTGGTGGGTGGACATCAGTATGGTGATCCCTCTCTCACGTAACTGTTCGATTTTATTCAGTAATTTTATCTGATTGCCGAAATCGAGGCTGGCCGCCGGTTCATCCATAATCAGCAGTCCCGGTTGCTGTACCAGGGCGCGGGCAATCAGTACCAGCTGTTTTTCCCCGCCGCTCAGGCAGGAGTAAGTACGCTGTGCCAGATGGGCGATCCCCAGATGCGCCAGTTCCTGCTCTGCCATCTGCCGTTCAGCGCGTCCGGGGGCGGCAAACAGAGAGAGGTGGGCACTGCGTCCGAGTGCCACCATATCCGCCACCCGGAATGAAAACGGCATGTTGTGCGCCTGCGGTACATAAGCAACGCGGCGGGCGAGTGCGGCGGCGCTCCAGTCACGCAACGGAGAGTCATCAATGCGGATCTCACCGGCTTTCGGCGGCAACAGGCCGAGCAGGGTTTTCATCAGCGTGGTTTTGCCGCAGCCGTTAGCCCCGAGCAGACAGATGATTTCGCCCTGATGTAATTGCAGATTTATGTCAGTGAGTATTAACTTTTCTCCGTAACCGACCGCCAGGCCACGGGTGATCAGGACATTGCTCATCCGTTCCTCCGTGTCTGCAACAGCAGAAAAATAAAGAAAGGTGCACCGACAGCAGAGGTCAGAATGCCGAGCGGCAGTTCAATCGGGGCAATCGTACGTGCCAGAGTGTCGGTCAGCAGCAGCATGATAGCGCCGATCAGCAGTGATACCGGCAACTGGTGACTGAAGTTGGCACCCACTAACAAACGGGTGATATGCGGGACAATCAGCCCGAGCCAGCCGATAATCCCGGCGACCGAGACGGCGCCGGCGGTGATCAGGGTGGCTGAAGCGATAAAAATCAGCCGCGTCATCGTGACATTCAGCCCGAGTGTACGGGCTTCCTCATCACTCAGACTGAGCAGATTCATGCGCCAGCGCAGCAGCAAAAGCGGCACCATCCCCGCGAAAATCAGCGGCGCAGTGGTTTTAATATCATCAGGCGAAATAGCGGACAGGCCGCCGAGCAGCCAGAAGGTCATGGCAGGCAATTGAGTGTAAGGGTCGGCGAGAATCTTCATCAGTGAAATAGCAGAGCCGCACAGTGCGCTGACGGCAATCCCGACCAGCACCAGTGACAGTACCGGATCATGCTGACGGGCCAGCCGGGCGACGGAATACACCAGTCCGACCACACACAGCCCGCCGGTAAAGGCGAACAGCTGGATAGTGAGCATTGACTGACCGGCAAAAATCCCGAAGATTGCGCCGACACCCGCCCCGGCGGACACACCCAGAATATCCGGTGACACCAGCGGGTTACGGAACATGCCCTGATACGCCGCACCGGCCATGGCCAGCCCGCCGCCGATAATCAGCGCGGCGGCAATACGCGGCAGACGGATTTGCCAGAAGACGGTCATATCGCGGCTCAGTGCCGGGTCATCCGCACCGGTATTGCCGGTGATTTTCGCCAGCACCACATCCCACAGTTGCTGCGGAGTTAGTGAGAACTTACCAACATTCAGTGCGATACCGGTGAGTAATACCAGCAGCAGAAGCAGTAACAGCGTTTTGGCGGAAGTGGTCATCGGGCTGATAACAGAGTGTTAATCTGTGCCTCCGATAACGGGGAGTGATAAAACAGACTGAAAAACAATCCGGTATCTGTTTTCAGATCCGCACTTTCCGGTTCAAACTGTGCCTGAAGACGGCGCAGTCCTAAAAGCCGGTTCAGTCCCGGCGGACTGTCCAGCCAGCCGGACGGCAGTCCTGCATAGTAAAAAACCTGCTTATTCTTCACCGCATTCAGGCTCTGCCAGACCTCACCCTGCATAATCGCGTCATAGGTCACAGCATCCTGGGCGATAATAAAATCCGGGTTCCACAGCAACAGCTGTTCGGATGAGACTTCTGCCAGTCCCTGCATATCCGGGACATCCGCGACATTTTCAAATCCCAGTAATTCCGGGGCTTCGCTGTGAATGGAGCCGTGCAGACCGGTTTGCAGACCTTTCGCCCCGCGTGCCAGATAAAAACGGCGTTTGTGTGTCTGGCGATCAGCAAAAGCGGCAGCATCCCGCAGCCATTTTTCGGCCAGTTGTGCCTGTTGTTCCGTGCGTTCTGCTTCTCCCAGCAGCGCACCGGCCCGGCGCAGCAAATCCGGTGTTTGTGCCAGATTACCGGACAACAGAATATACGGAATACCGGTCTGACGGCTGAAACGGGCTGCCTGTGAGCGGTAAGTGTCATCGGTCAGCCCGCTGTCAACAATCACGTCCGGCGCCAGCGCCAGCAGGGTTTCGGGAGAGAGCGTGCTGCCGCGTCCGGAGAGGCGTCCGGTGACCGGCAGGGCGCGCCAGCGGGGGGCAAAATACGGGCTGTTTTTCACTGACAGAGACGCGAAGCCCGGCAGTTTTTCCGGGGCAACCGCAAACAGCAGCTGATCAGTCGGCGGGCCGCTGCTGACCACACGGTGAATCGCTTCCGGCGGCGGAAGCTGACCATAAATAAAGACCTGAGAAGGGCTTTCCGGCACGGCAGATAATGCCGGGAAGGAGAGCAGCAGTGCGCAGCAGAAAAAAAATCCGGAACAGAGGCGGTTGAGTCTCATCGTAATCAGTCGTCATTATCGTTATATGTATTATTATATAGCGGGCGTTAGCGCAGAGCATGAGGTGAGTCAATAAAATCAGCGGTAAACAGGGAAGTAAGTCAAAATAAGGTAAAATCCCGTGCGGAATACGGTATAACTACGGGCTATTTCGGCGGATATGACGACACACAGACCAGTCTGTATTAAGATAAGCACTATGAAGAAAAAACGCCCTTCGTTACAGGACGTGGCTGACCGCGTTGGTGTAACCAAAATGACTGTCAGCCGCTTTTTGCGCAATCCTGAGCAGGTTTCCGAAAAACTGCGCGGCACCATTGCCCGTACCCTGGATGAACTGGGGTATATCCCGAACCGGGTGCCGGATATTTTATCCAACGCCACCAGCCGGGCTATTGGTGTACTGCTCCCCTCGCTGACCAACCAGGTCTTTGCGGAAGTGATCCGCGGTATTGAAACTGTTACTGATGCGGCCGGTTACCAGACAATGCTGGCGCACTACGGTTATCAGGCGGAGAAAGAAGAAGACCGTCTGGTCTCTCTGTTATCCTACAATATCGATGGTCTGATCCTGGCGGAACGCACACACACGCCCCGTACGCTGAAAATGCTGGCGACCGCCGGGATTCCGGTGGTGGAGCTGATGGACAGCGTGTCTCCCTGCTATGATTCCGCCGTCGGGCTGGACAACCGGCGCGCGGCATTTGAAATGACGCAGGCGATGATTGAGCGCGGCTGCCGCCGCGTGATCTACCTCGGCGCACGTCATGACGAACGGACATTCATGCGTCTTCAGGGTTACGAACAGGCGATGCGGGATGCGGGACTTGAGCCGGGTAATGTGATGACGCAGGAAAGCTCATCCTATTCGCTCGGGGCGAGACAACTGCACCAGGTCAGAGCCGATTATCCGGATGCTGACGGACTGTTCTGTACCAACGATGACCTCGCGATCGGCGCTGTTTTTGAGTGCCAGCGCCTCGGTATCCGTATCCCGCAGGATCTGGCAGTTGCCGGGTTCCACGGCCATGATGTCGGCCGGGTGATGACACCGGAACTGGCGAGTATCCTCACGCCGCGTGACCTGATGGGACGCCGTGCGGCAGAAGTGCTGCTGGCGCGTCTGCGCGGTGAACTGCCGTCTCAGCAGATAGTTGATGTCGGCTTCGAATTATTACCGGGAGAGAGTATTTAACGGCTCCCGGCCCCTCCTGATGTGACAGGAATTTCGTTTGAGATAACTGTCACAATTTATTCATCTGAAAACAGTGTTTGATTGCATTGTAACCATATCCGTTGGTAATGTTACCGGTAATAGTTACCGGTAACATGTCCGGTGATAATGACCGCATAAGAGGAATTGTTATGAGTGATAGCCAAAAACCACATCACGCCTTTGTATTGATGGGGGTTTCCGGCTGCGGAAAATCCGCTGTGGCTAACGGGGTTGCAACCGGGCTTAATGCGGCCTTTCTGGACGGAGATTACCTGCATCCGCGCGCCAATATTGAAAAAATGGCGGCGGGGCACCCGCTGAATGACGTGGATCGCGAGCCGTGGCTGAAAGCCATCAATGACGCGATTTTTGCCATGCAGCGGACGAATGAACTTTCCGTGATCGTCTGTTCGGCACTGAAAAAAAGTTACCGTGATATTTTGCGCCGCCAGAACAAAAATCTGTCATTTATCTGGCTGAAAGGGGATTTTGAGCTGATCGAAAGCCGCCTGAAAGCCCGCAAAGGGCATTTCTTTAAACCGGAAATGCTGATCACCCAGTTCGATACATTAGAAGCACCGGACACGGCCGACGAGCAGGATGTGCAGGTGCTGGACATTCAGCCGCCGCTTGAGGATGTGATTGCGGGCGCGGTTCAGATTATCAGACAGGTTTCCGGAGGTCAGTCATGACAACATTAACCCTGGTCTTAACCGCTGCCGGGTCGGTCTTACTGCTGCTGTTCCTGGTGATGGTGGCGCGGCTGCACGCCTTTGTGGCGCTGATGATTGTCGCTATCGGTGCAGGGCTGTTCTCCGGCATGCCGCTGGAGCAGATTACACAGACCATGCAAAACGGGATGGGCGGCACGCTCGGTTTTCTGGCGATAGTGGTCGCACTCGGGGCGATGTTCGGCAAAATTCTGCATGAAACCGGCGCACTTGACCAGATTGCCGTAAAACTGCTTAATTCATTCGGTGAAAAACGGGCGCATTACGCGCTGGGGGTCGCCGGACTTATCTGTGCACTGCCGCTGTTTTTTGATGTGGCGATAGTGCTGCTGATCGGCGTGGTTTTCGCGGTTGCCCGCCGTACCGGCGGTAACGTTGTGCGTCTGGCGATCCCGCTGTTTGCCGGTGTGGCGGCAGCTGCCTGCTTCCTGTTACCGGGACCGACACCGATGCTGCTGGCGGATCAGATGAATGCGGATTTCGGCTGGATGATCCTGATTGGCCTGTGTGCGGCGATTCCGGGTATGATCCTGGCAGGCCCGCTGTTCGGTAACTTTATCAGCAAATTTGTGACACTGGAGCTGCCGAAAGACCTGACTGAACCTGCGCTCGGACAGAGCAAAATGCCGTCGTTCGGTCTGAGTCTGGCGCTGGTGCTGTTCCCGCTGGTGCTGGTCGGGCTGAAAACGATTGCTGCACCGATGGTTGACCCGAAATCAGAGCTCCACGGCTGGCTGGTATTTATCGGACACCCGTTCCTGGCGATTCTGATTGCCTGTCTGGTGGCGATTTACGGCCTGGCAATCCGCCGTGGCATGAGCCGCAATAAAGTGATGGAAATCTGTTCTGCCGCTATCCAGCCTGCGGGGATTATCCTGCTGGTGACCGGTGCCGGCGGGGTGTTCAAACAGGTGCTGGTGGACTCCGGTGTGGGGCCTGCGCTGGGTGAATCACTGATTGGCGCAGGGCTGCCGATTGCTGCTGCCTGCTTTATTCTGTCTGCTGCTGTCCGTGTGATCCAGGGTTCCGCAACAGTTGCCTGTCTGACCACCGTTGGTCTGGTATTACCGGTTATCGGTGAACTGGGCTATTCCGGTGCACAACTGGCGGCACTGTCGGTCTGTATCGCGGGCGGCTCTATTGTACTGAGCCATGTGAACGACTCCGGTTTCTGGCTGTACGGGAAATTTACCGGCGCCACCGAAGCACAGACCCTGAAGACCTGGACGCTGATGGAAACCATCCTGGGGACCACCGGGGCCATCGTCGGCATGCTGTTCTTCGCCTTCCTGTAATATCAGCATTTTCATTCTCAGGCAGCGGATTGATAAGATCCGCTGCCTTTTTTATCACTCCCCGCCGTCCGCATAATATTCCTGTTTTTTCCGCCGATAGTAAATCTGTCCCCGGCGGCAATCTGCGCTATTTTCCTGTGTTGTATTATCTGTATTAACCGGAATTAACATGCTGAATATAATGAAAAAATGGATGTTTTTACAAAAAAAACAGCCCGTTGTCTTCCCGGAGGAACCGGCGGTTTATCCGGCACTGTCAGAGCACGTGATGACGGGAAATGCGGATGAACAGAAGCACTATCACGGTGAAATTTTGTGCCGTCACTTACTGGACGGCATCGCGGCGATAGAAATTATCCGCAACTCGCTGCTGGATTCCGGCACCCGCCTGGCGGGGGAACAGGGGACACTGGATGAAATCGCCATGCATAACAGTGAAACCCGCCGTTATATGCAGGAACTGTGCAGTGTGCTGGATGATATCAGTGAGCATGCAGATAAAGGGCTTGATTACACTCAGAAGCTGGTCTCGGTGCTGGGACAGATTAATCAGAATATTAATAACATCGAGCGCCTCGCCAACCAGACTAACCTGCTGGCGGTTAACTCGGCGATTGAAGCGTCTCATGTCGGCAGCCGTGGTGCCGGATTCTCTGTTATTGCCCGCGAGATAAAGCAATTATCCGGAGAAATTCAGGATGAAGCCATCAATATCACCACATTTACCGGCAAAATTAAGTCACATGCCAAAGCGATCCATACCGATGCGGAAGATAATCAAAAGCTGGTGAGCAGCATCCGTGATATTGCGGTTCAGGCGGAAGAGCGTTTACAGGATATGATCACCAGCTCCTCCCGGATGGAAGCAATTATCCGTTTTGTGGCGGTACAGCAGTTTCTCAATACCGTCAAACTGGATCACGTTATCTGGAAAGGGGATATCTACCGCCGCCTGCTGGACGGAAATGCGGACTTATCGGTTAATGACCATACCCAGTGCCGTCTCGGCAAATGGTATTACGCGGACGAAGGACAGCGGTTTATCGGCCATGATGCCTACCGGAAACTGGAAAGACCGCACCGGCTGGTGCATCTTTCCGGGCGCCTGGCGCTGGAAGCCAGGGCACAGGGCTCGCTTCAGGATGAGGAACTGCATTTATCCGCGATGGAGGACGCCAGCCGGGAAGTGATTGAGAACATCGATGATCTGCTGGCATCGATCAGTTACTGATATCAGGTGAACAGTGTGATTTGTCTGTTTTTCAGCTGTGTGATTTTTTCGGATAACTGAATTTTCTTGTCTGCGGCAGCAAAAGCATCCGGCGGCATATGGCTGACCAGTTCACTGAGATGATCAGGAGATTTCACAACAAGAAATTGTTTTTTATCCCGGATAAACACCACGGAATATTTTTTTTGATTTAATAATTCCAGCACATTACTGAGAGTGCCGGTACTGCGGCTGTCCCAGATCATCAGTCCGCAATCCGCGTCAGCGGCCATCGCTAAGTCTTTCGCTGTAAAAAATGCCCTGCTTCCCGGCGCACAGGTGGTTTTTGTTACCTGTACAGGCCAGTTTCCGAGGTTATGTCTCGGAACCCGGGAACTGCTGAAGACGGTGACGTGATGATAACCGGATTGTTTCAGAAATTGCTGAACGGCTGAATCCACCCCCGCGGCATCACCGACAATAATGCGGAGATGCCGGGCGGTTATTTTTTGCAGCCGTTCAGTGACCAATGGGTCTAATACTTTAATTTTAATCGATCCTGCGACGAAAATCGTCGTCATACCGGTCTCCAGGTGAGTGCAGCCACATAGATGTTATTCACTTTACTATAACCGCGAAGAACTTGACAGGCTGACTCCAATGACGCACCGGTATGGTACAGGTCATCAATTACCACGACATTCCAGCATCCGTCATTTTGGATTTGATCAAAAACAGAAAAGCTTTCACCGATGGCATTCAGTTTTTCCTGTTTGTCAGTCAGATTTTTGAGCGGAGTGTTACCGGGTTCTTTCATCAGCAGATGATCAAAATGCGGCAGGTCTGTTATTTTTGAAACTATCCGGACAATTTCTGTTACCGGCTGGCGGGAACGGGCGGTAGAAGCGGGCATGGGAAGGACGAAACGCGCATCCGGAAAACGGATTTTTATATTATCCGCAAGGCACCGGGCGAGCGGGTCAAGCTGAGACCAATCCTGTTTATATTTCAGCCGGTATAGTGCTTCACCCACTTCTGTTCTTTTGGTATCAAACTGCATGTGCCCGGCACTGTTTTCACCCAGTGGTCTGCTCCATTCGGTGTGTTTATCCAGGGCGAACCCCGCTTTCCAGCTCCCGTAGAGAGGTTTGATATTGGTCTTCATCATCAGTCCTTTGGTAACGAATACAACATGGTGATTGAAGGGTGATTAGAGATTATTCTTTTGGATGATGCACGTTTCCGGCGAATGTTTTGCGAGCAGAAGTGTAAAATAAGGGAGTAATACGTATAAAAAACCCCCGGAAACCGGGGGCTGAGTGAACATCGCTGTCGGGTAAACGGGCGGTGTATCAGGGGTGATGATGTAAAAATTCACTTAATTCACGGCGGGTTGGCGCACCATCAGAGCCGGGACGGCTGACCACAATGGCGGCAACCGCATTACCGAACCGGACGGCATCCGTGAGCGGCAGCCCGCAGGCCAGACCTGCGAGAACACCGGCGCAGTGACTGTCTCCGGCAGCGATGGTATCGGCCACCGGCACGCTGAAGGCTGGGATTTTTACCGGCTGCTGTCCCGGCTGACACACCACGGCACCTTCTTTATCAAAGCGGGCGATCAGCGGCAGTCCGTAACTGTCTGCAAACGCCTGTGCATCATCTGTCTGTATCTCAGACTGCCTGCCGCCCCGCGGATTAAGCTGTGCCAGCTCATCACGGTTGACGGTCAGCAGTGGTTTTCTCGTCAGCAGCTTTTCAATAAAGTCCGGATCAATATCCCGCAGACGCGGACCGAAATCCGCAAACAGGGTTTTATCGTCACTCTGTGCCAGCAGCCAGTTACGCAGCGGCGCACTTTCCGGGCTGACCAGTTCATAACCGGAAACATAAATCAGCGCATTGTCCGGCACCGGAATTTGTGCAAGCAGTTCTTCACTCCAGTGCTGCTCGCAACCTTCGATAGTGATAAAAGTACGCTCTTTACTCTCTTCCACCAGCGCCAGACACCAGCCGTTATCATGTGACGGATGGCGCAGCAGAACCGGCAGATTTTCCTTTTCCATCGCGGCAATGACCTGCTTTCCCCAGCTGCCGTTTCCGGCGGGGATGCCGTTGACCGGCACAATACCGAGACGGCTCAGGGCACGGGCGACGTTAAAGGCGCAACCGCCGATCTGCTGCCCGAGGGGCAGGGCGCTGATATCATCCCCGCTGCGCGGCAGTGCGTTCACTTCCAGCATCACATCGCCGAAAGCGGCGCCGATAATCAGGACCGGACGCTGGGGTGTCAGTAACGATACATCCATCAGTTCAGATTAACTCCGTGCCGGTTTCATCATCAGTGTCAGGCGGTATGCCGCCATGCTCACCAGGAAGGAGACAAACAGCCCCAGACTGGAATTCTCAAACACACCGGTGGCAAACGGCCCGTTAATAAAGCCGGTGTTGGTGACCAGCAGCCCGGCAACCGAGCCGCCGAGCCAGCACAGGAACGTCGGCAGAATAACGCCGGTATCGCCGTAGAGCGAAACTTCGTCGTAACCGGCTGTTTTGTGTTTGCTGTAGTAATCGGTGATAAAAATCGCCGCCCAGGAGGCCAGGAACAGCCCGCAGAACACCAGGAATGAAATAAACGGCCCGAGGAAATCACCGGAAACAAACAGAACATAAATCGCGATAGCCAGCACAATTACACCGTCGAGGGCAACGGCGGTGCGCTGTTTGAGTTTGATCCCCATACTCAGCAGGTTCAGACTGGCGGAATAGAGGCTGAGGACGGCGATAGTGACAATCCCCGCCACGGCGGCAGCCAGATACGGCACGGCCATCCAGGACGGCAGCAGACCGCCGATCGCGGCGATCGGGTTTTCTTCCGCGGCCAGATCAGGCAGTTGCGCGGTCAGCAGAATACCGGTCAGGATCAGCAACAACAACGGCAGCGCCGCGCCGCCGACCACGGAACCGAAAATACGGCTGTGGGATGAGGACGGGCTCTGATCACGGCTGTAATCCGCCCCGGCAATCGCCCAGCTGATGCCGGTTCCGGCGGCGATGATGGAAACCGCCGGCAGGAAACCGGTGATCCAGCTGCCGGAAGGACGGCTGAACAATGCCTGCCAGTCGGCGGTGGCCAGCAGCCAGAGTACAACAAACAGGGTCATTGCCCCGAAAATCCGCGTGATCCATTTCTGCATCAGCAAAACCGTGTTCTGCCCGAGAATACTGACCAGCACCGTCAGCCCGCCGAATAATACCAGCGCAACAGCCGTCATCAGGTGTCCGCTGCCCAGCCCGATGGCGGTAAACAGCGCGGCGAGCGTCAGTGTGCCGGTGATGATATTCACGGCTTCCCAGCCCATCAGGTTAAACCAGCAGAAAGCGGTCGGCGCGATATTACCGCTTTTGCCGAAACTGGCGCGGGAAAGGGTGAGAGTGGTGGTCCGGCCGATTTTACCGGCGATACTGGTGATCCCCACTAAAACAAAGGAAGCGACACCCGCCACTGCGGCTAAAACGGACTGAAAGAAGGACAGCCCGAACGACACAATAATCGCGCCGTAGACCACGCCGAGAATACCGATATTGGCGGCACACCAGACAAAGAAAAGTTCGGCCGGTTTTTTGGTTTGCCGGGAGGGCGGGATCAGACCGATCCCCAGTTCTTCTATCGTCGGATCGGTTTTGTTCAATGCTGAAGGTGCAGATTGCTGACTCATGACATCATCCTGTTCGTCGCGGCATACTCCTGCCTGAACTGTGCCAGACGGCGGGCATACGGCGTAAAATCGATATTATTTGTATGATTTATCAATGCGATACTATCAGCATCAAAACTGTCAATGCCGTGAATTGCGCCGCAGATAGCCGTTGCCATGGCACCGATGGTGTCCGTGTCTCCGCCCAGATTTGCAGCCAGTACCGCACAGCGTACGGGATTGGTGTTGGCTAAATCCGCGAGTGCAATTGCACACGGGATAGATTCAATATTATCCATACCGGCGCCGACTATCTCATAAAGATCGGTCAGTGCCTGTTCTTCATCCGTACGCCCGCGGACCACATTGAGCGCATACATAATCCTCCGTCCCAGCAGCGGGCTGAAGGTGGATTCGAACCGGCGCTGAACAGAGTCAGCCAGCGGTATGACAGCCTGTTTTATCGCAGACCAGTCAGTGCCCTCAACAGCCAGACTGACGGCCCGGGCAATCACGACAGCACCGGCAATGGCGATATCGGATTTGTGGGTCGGCAGACAGGAGAGCCTGACCTGCTCAATAAAACGTTCTGTATTATATGATGGCATCAGGCAACCGACGGGCGCGACACGCATCGCGGAACCGTTGGTCACACCATTTGCCTCTATTTTATCTAAAGGTATTCCCTGGTGTATGGCATTCAGCGCAGCTTTTGATGTCGGCCCCAGAATATTTTTTTCAAACGCCTGTATCCGGGTAGCCCATGCCATGATGTGGCGGGCGATCGTCTGCGGGACGACCGCACCGTGCTCCTCAATAATGGCATCCATCAGGGCAACACACTGACTGGTATCATCGGTAAATTCCCCGGCAACAAACTCGTTGGCGGCAATATTCTCCTCCGGGCCCGGCAGGAAAGTATCAATCCAGCCGAAGTGCTGACGGACACGGCTCTTTGGCCAGAGTTCCGACGGCATGCCCATGGCATCTCCGGTTGCCTGCCCGTAAAGACAACCGAGAATACGTTTTTCTGTCACACTTAACGGGACTGCTGCTGATTGTGTCATTTATTATTATCTGAACTGGTGTTGAATGAATTAAGAACAAAATATCTGTTATTGGTATGGGACTGCTGTGTGGCCTTTGTCTTTACTGAGTATATAATAGACTACAAATAAGTCCAGTTGAAGTCCAGTTGGGGCAATTTTAATCAGTATGTGATAGCGGACACAAAAGTTGCTACACTGTTTTCAGCCGTTATCCGCAGCATGACAGGAACCTATTTGTGGAACATGATTTTCTCACTTTTTTACAGCACCGGTTTGATCAGCAATCAACTGTTCCGTTATATATTCAGTTAAAACAAGGGATTGAAGACGCCATTACACAAAAGATGCTGACGCACGGCTGTGTTCTGCCGTCTGAGCGCCGTTTGTCTCAGTCGCTGGGTGTATCCCGCGTTACGGTAGTAAAAGCACTGGACTTACTGCTGAAACAGGGACTGGTGGTGAAGCATCACGGCAAAGGCACGCAGATTAATCTGCCGGTGCAGTACAACCTGTCCGGCGGGGGATTTTCCGCACAGGCGGCCGGCAGCGGTCAGGTTTCCAGCCGCTGGCTTATCCGTCAGCTGGATCGGGTACCGGACTCTCTGGCCTCTGAACTGGAATTATCCGCAGGTGATACGATGGCGGTGATCAAACGTGTCCGGCTGGTGGATGATATTCCGGTCTCGCTGGAAACCATGTTTATTCCGGAAGCCTTTCTGCCGCGCCCTGATTTGCTGGACGGTTCACTGTACGCACACTGGCTGGCGCAGGGTATTGAGCCGGATGTGCAGGAGTATGCGCTCTCTATCTGTCATCCGTCAGAAGAAGAGGCGAAACTGCTCTCTATCCCGCCGACAGCGTCACTGATGAAAATTATCCTCAGAAGCCGCGACAAAGCAGGCAGAGTTCTGGAATACGGTACGGCTATCTGCCGCAGTGATTTCTATCATTTCCACTTTACAGTAAAAGCCTGACAGCAAAAAAAACAGAAAGCAAAAAAGCACTGTAAAAACAGTGCTTTTGATAATGTTACGTTGCTGTTTATCAGGCCATCGCGGTGATGGTTTTATTCAGTAACGCATTGGCGAGTGTCTCTGCGGTCACCGTTTCATTGGTGTTCGCGGTAAGATCCCACAGGCCTATCTGTCCGTCATGGTTAAGCGTCACAATGTAACGGCAGCCGGATTTCAGTGCGTTGCTGTGCTGACGTTTCAGTTTGGCACGGGTGAAATCATTCAGGATTTTATATTGCGGTAACTGATGGCGCAGTGTGTTAGCCAGTAATAACGCTTCCACATTCTGCGCCGGATCTTCATAGGTCACCACGATATCCGGCTGATTAACAATCGCTTTATCCAGTCCGAGGGTCTGGATCAGCAGTAACAGCCGTTCGATCCCGATAGCAAATCCGGAGGCCGGTAACTGTTTGCCGCTGAATAATTCAACCAGACCATCATAACGGCCGCCGCCGCAGACTGTCCCCTGTGATCCCAGCTCTTCGGTGATCCACTCAAACACGGTGCGGGTGTAGTAATCCAGCCCGCGCACCAGACGCGGATTGACCACGTAGGCGATGTTTTCGCTGTCCAGCAGACGGCGCAGTTCATCAAAGTGCTGTTGTGATTCTTCGCCGAGGAAGTCCAGCAGGCGCGGCGCCGCTTCAATCATCTCCTGCATATCCGGATTTTTGCTGTCCAGGATACGCAGGGGGTTGGTTTCCAGACGGCGCAGGCTGTCCTCATCCAGCAGTGCCTTGTGCTGCGTAAAGTAATTCACCAGTTGCTGACGGTGCTCTGAGCGCTCTTCCGGTGTCCCGAGGGAGTTAATCTCCAGGCGGACGTGTTTATCCACGCCGAGTGCCTTAAAGATATCTTTCACCATAAAGATAAGCTCCGCATCCACATCTGCCCCCGGCATACCGAAGGTTTCCACCCCGAACTGGGTGAACTGGCGCAGACGGCCTTTCTGCGGACGCTCATAACGGAACATCGGGCCCTGATACCACAGGCGCTGCGTGGTGTTGTAGCACATGTTGTTCTCAATCACGGTCCGGACGCAACCACTGGTACCTTCCGGACGCAGGGTGATGTGCTCGCCGCTTTTATCGAGGAAGTTATACATCTCTTTTGAAACGATATCGGTGGATTCACCGACAGCGCGTTCAAACAGGGCAACCGGTTCCAGAATCGGCAGCCTGACCTCCTGATAGCCGTAGCGGGAAGTGATATTCCTGATCCGGTTTTCCAGCCACTGCCAGACCGGTGTTTCTTCCGGAAGCACACTTCTCATCCCTCTGATTGACTGAATCTTTTCCATTTTTAGTCCTCTATATACAGTTTCTCTGTGAGAAATTCCGGCTGTCATCATTGTCAGCCGATAACGCCATCTCAGCGGTCTGCTCAGTGCAGATCCCCGGGATGTACGACAGGGCGAGCCCGGGACGGGGATCAGTAGTGTTTTTTTCACGGCGCATAATAAAAAACAGATACAGCGGAATGGTCACCATTTGCAGCACCATGCCCCAGAACAGCGGTTTGGTACCGGCGCCTGTCAGCGCGACCATAATGAATCCCAGACCGATCAGGCTCAGAGTGGCGTAAATAATAAAAGTACGTCCGTACTGCATTTTTTTCGCGATCATGGCGATCGGCAGGGAAATCACGGCAAATGCATACGGGATCAGACTGGCGGATACCGCAAGAATAATGATGTTGCGGAACTGCTGTTCCAGGCTCGGTGAGATGGTAAGCAACAACACGGCGCTCATCATCCCGGCGGTGCAAATCAGTCCTTTATACGGGACACCGTGGCGGTTCACATCGGCAAAAAAACGGGGAAATGTGCCTTCTTCCGCCGCAGAGCGGGGAACTTCAGTCTGTAAAATCTGCCAGCCCGGCAGTGCGCCGAAGCAGGCAATAATCGCGAGTGCAGAGATTATCTGCCCCGCATGTGCGCCCCACAGATAGCGGGCGGTATCCGCAAACGGCGCGGTGGAGTTAACAAGCTGTTCGTGGGGCAGAATCCCCATCATGACATTGGTGGAACTGAGATAGCAGGCGGCAGCAATCACCAGCCCGATAATCGTAGCCAGCGGAATATTGCGGTGCGGATTAATCACCTGGGCAGATGAAACCGACGCGGATTCAATTCCCAGATAGCCCCACAGCGAAATAGCGGCGGCGGCAAAAATAGCATCTGTGTTACTGGTCTGAGTAACATTAAAACTGGTGATGTAACGTGTGTAATCAAAACTGGCCCAGCCGAAAATACTGATGCTCAGAATAACGGTGAGCATACAAAGGCCGGTAAAAATCTGCGCATAGCCGACGACTTTTGCGCCCTGCAAACCCAGCAGAACGAAAGCCCAGAGAATAATAATAGCGGTAATAGCGGCGTAAAGCGGAGTGTGAAGCTGCGGAAAGAAGTAAGAGAGATAACCGACACCGGAGATCAGTAAGGCACAGTTGCCTATCCAGGTCGAAAGCCAGTAAAAAAGTGATGTCTGTAACCCGATATACTGCCCGAATGTCCGGCCGATGTTGGCAATCACACCGCCTTTACAGGGGGAGATTTCACCGGTTTTGGCGAACACCAGCGCCAGTGCCAGCACGCCGCAGAAGGTCAGCAGGCCGCCCCACAGCGCGATCGAACCGATATGCGCGAGGGAGGAGGGTAACATAAACACGCCGCTTCCCATCATATTGGAAGCCGTCATAATAATCAGGGCTGTCAGGCCCATGCGGTGGGTGGGTTTACCATTGGGAACCATACCATTTTGTCCTCACAGAAATACTCCAGCTGCGGATGAGGGAGCAAAAAATCTCACGATCAGAGAACTGAGCCGTGTTTTTTGGTCTTTTTTCTTGCATCATCCTGTGTCGCTGTATAGGTTAGAGAGCGTTGCCGGCAGGATTGGCGTCTGCGCCGGCAACGAACCGTAAGGGGGCAGTGGATATTTACCACTGCCTTTTTTTATGCCGCGTGTAAGTTAAAATCCGCGATAACGTCGTCGATCAGTTTGTCGATCTCTACGGTATCGAGGTGGTGCGCGGTGGTGATCAGGTGAGCCACGTCGCCGGATGTTGCCAGGCAATGTTCTCTCCAGACGCGTTCTGACGGGCAAGGGAACACAACAGTGATGGAGTTCTTGTTGCGCCATGCATTGATACCGGCTTTCTGCATACGGTCAACAGCGTACTGCGCCATATCCAGACTGCGGGTGATGCGGCGTTTCCATTCCTCAGCTGAATGTGAACGGATAGCTTCCCACAGCATCAGTGGTGTATGACCGTTACGTGAACCGGTGATGGTTTTGTCGTGTGCGGAGATGTAGTCGATTTCAACAGAAATACGGTCTACGTTTTCTTTCTTCGCAACAACGATACCGCAAGGGATTGGTGAACCAATCATTTTGTGGCCGGACACACCGATGGAGTCGATACCGTCTGCAAAAGTGAATGGCTGTGCGTCATCAACGAATGGCAGGATCATGCCGCTCAGTGCCGCATCGGCGTGCAGATAGTAATCTTCACGTTTGATACCGGCTGCTTTCAGGCGTTTCTGAATTTCTGCGATATCATCGATTGCACCGCGGACAGTGGTACCGATGTTAGCGAAGATGATCGGATGCGCTTCTTTATCGTCAGCGATTTTTTTCATCAGATCGTCATAGTCGATTTCGCCGCTTGGCAGAGATTCAACAACCTGAGATTTGATGCGCAGTAATTTAACGATTTTCGCAACGGAATAGTGAGTATCTTTTGAATAGTACAGGGTACCGTCAGGGAAGATTTCACGGCCCAGGTAGCAACCGAACATATTACCTTCGGTACCGCCGTTGGTGACATAACCCCAGCTTTGTTCAAACGGAATTTTGAACAGGTCTGCGAAATACTCCATCACTTCTTTTTCGAAATCGAAAGAGTTCAGCAGGTAGTTGCAATATTCGCCCCAGTCACCGCAGTTGTTGATGGAGAAACGTAAGAAGCGTTCCAGATTGGTGTAATCAAAATCCGCTGATTCAGGATAGCCGATGTTGAAATACTGGTTTTTTACGCAATAAGCCCAGAATGCATCAAGTTTGTTTTGATCATTGATAGACAGAGTCATACTTAATTACCTCTTGTTTTTCAAAATTGAAGACTGTGAAGCGGAGCAAATCACGCTTTGTTTTGTTCGTCATTGATATACAGAATGTCGTTGCCTTTTTTCGCACGGCCGGCAGCCACGAAGCTGAACAGCGGGATAGTGACGGACATCATGACCAGACCCCAGAACATAGAATCAGAACCGGAACCTAACAGGGCAAAGACACAGTAGATAATGCCGATAACCACCAGGACGTTATAGAAAATGAATGTTCTGCCGCGGTTCATTTTTTTGGAAACCATGATGATTGGCAGAGAAATCAGTGCATACATGTATGGCAGCAGAGATGCGAAGACAGACATCAGGATGACGATTTCGAACTGTTTGGCCAGGTTTGGTGATGCGGTCATTAACAGCACCAGGCTCATCAGTACCCCGGTGAAAATCAGGCTTTTCATCGGAACGTCATTTTTGTTCACATCAGAGAAGAATTTAGGGAACAGACCCTGATCGGCACCGGCACGCGGACCTTCAGACTGCAGGATTAACCAGCCGGAGATAGAACCGAAGCAGGCGATGATACTCAGGATAGACGCAACAGTACCGGCAGTTTCACCGAACATGTAACGGGCAGCATCCGCAAACGGCGCAGCAGAGTTAACCAGTTCTTCATGCGGAACCAGACCCATGATAACGGTGCAGCTGCCGACGTAGCAGACTGACGCAATCAGCAGACCATAAACGGTGGCACGCGGAACAGTGTATTCAGGTTTGTCGACCTGGCCGCTGGAAACCACCGCGGATTCAACACCCAGGAAGCCCCACAGTGCGATAGATGCCGCAGTAATAATAGCAGTGGTATCACTTTTACCGGTGCCGTTATAAACCTGAGAGAACATCTGCGGATCGAACCAGAACCAGCCGATGACACCGACACCGAGAACAACGACCAGCATGCAGCTTGCAGTGAATGACTGCGCACGACCGGCGACACGGGCACCGAAGCTGGCTAACACCACAAAGCCCCACAGAATCGCGATAGCAACGACACTGCCGATAGCCGGGTTTTTCAGTTCAGGGAAGAAGTAGCTGAGGTAGCCGACACCGGCAACCAGCAGCGCGACGTTACCGACCCAGGCACTGATCCAGTAACAAACTGTGGTCTGGAAACCGATAAACGGACCGAAAGCATCGCTGGCGTAAGCCACGATACCGCCGTTACGCGGTGTGATAAGACTGGTTTTGGCGAAAACTAATGCTAATGCGATAACACCAATGATTGTAAATAACCATCCCCATAAGGAGATGTAACCGACGCCCGCGAGGTTAGTCGGCAGCATGAACACTCCGGAACCCATCATATTTGATGCGGTTACCAGGGTCAGCGCGACCACCCCCATTTTATGGGCGGAACTGGCACTCATGTTTCCCATAATGCTTTTCCTGTAATGATTGTTTAATTGGAAAGGTGCACCCGATGACAATTACCGAGATAGGGAAAACTTAATTTTTAAATGTCGTTCTAAATTTGATATTGATCAAAAAAAACAGCGCTTCCATAACAGTTTCGGCTGAAAATGAATATTTTATGAGCTGTTTTTCAGTAAGTGACTCTGTCCCCCTTTTTAAGTGCTAATAGTTCAACTTTTTGTGTGGTTATTATTTTACTTTTGTCATTCCGGAATTAACAAACAGGTTAAGTAAAAAATAAATATACTTTTTTCAATGCGATAAAAAAGAATGGCATTCAGAAATAAAAACAGGTTTCATGATATGAGTTAAAATAATAAAACCGGTTTTGTATTATATTACTCATTAGATAAATTGATTATTTTTAGCGATTGGAGCGCTGACCTATGCCAAGAAGAGAGCGCCTTTATTTTCCGGGATTACCACAGCTGATTAAACTTAACGGACACAATCATGAAAAACTCTTTCAGGAAGAGAATGATTACGCCCGCTTTCTGACCTGCATTGACAGGTCTTTAGAATCATACAATTGCGAGCTTCATGCATATTCACTTCAGGCCGATACCGTATTATTGCTGCTGACACCAAAATCAAAAGAAGATTTAAGCCGCTTCATTCAGCACATCGGACGCCAGTATGTTCCTTATTACAATAATAAATATCAGCGCAGCGGCGCATTATGGGATCGGCGTTATAACAGCTGTCTGATTGAAGCAAATTCCTATTTTCTTTTGGTCTCTCAATATGTTGATACACTCACATCCGACCAGTCAGAATATAATGACAGACATAACTTAAATTATTCAAGCTATGCTCATAACGCCGGGGAATGTACTATTCCGAGAATGACTGAACACCAGTGTTATTTACAATTAGGAAAAACACCGGAAGAGCGTGGTATCCATTACCAGCATTTTTTATATACCACCATCAGTCAGTCGGTTATTGAGCGAATCCAAATCTGTCTGAATCAGAATTGCGTACTGGGTACGAATCAGTATTGTCAGAAACTGGAATTTGAAGTGAACCGGACCGTGCGCCCGCATCAGAGCGGACGGCCGCGCAAACATTACAGTAATGATGTGGCAGACTGGATCTGGCTGGAAAACCGCGCCTCTAAACTGCTGGCACGTTATTGTTATCAGGAAATCCGTTTTCCGCTGCTGGAATACTGGGATGACCATATGAAGAATACTGCCGCATTCGCAGAGGATAATCATAACGGACCTAAGCTTAATTGCAGTCATCCGGCACTGCTGCGCGGTGAGGGAACGATGGGCTGCCTGCGGGTGATTGCACAGCATCAGCGTTTACAGTCGAAAAGCAAGTTATGGTATATCGGTGCGATGTTCCGCAATGTGGCCGGACAGAAGCAGGATTTTGAACAATATCACCAGATTGGTGTGGAAGCCTTCGGTTACGATAATATTGATATCGAGCTGGAGCATATTTTAATGCAGTATGATTTTTTCAGCTCATTGCATCTTACGCCGTATATTGAACTGAAAATAAATACCGCGGGCAGTGAAGAAGAGTTCAGCTGCTTCCGTCAGGCACTGAGAGACTATTATCAGCCGTTTCTGCCGTTCTTTGAGGAGCCGTGGCTGGCCAGACTGAAAGATAAACCGGAGCAGTTATTATCCGTACCGCACAAGCTGCTGGATATCGTCAATAAAAAAGCCCCCCGGCTCAGTGAGTTTCTCTCTGAAACGTCCGCCGCCCGCTTTCGTCAGTTACTTGAATCCCTTAACCGCCTGAAAATTCCGTACAGCGTAACGCCGGATCTGTATCCGGTGAATAATTACTGCCATACCCTGTTTGAATGGCGCACCACCCATCCGGACAGCCACGATGAACTGTTATGCCGCGGCGGGCGCTATGATGCCAGCGCATCACATCTGCTGGATAAACAGGTGGCGGTCAGCGGTTTTGCCTTTATGCTTGATCCGATTATTTTCCTGATCCGCAAATGCCACAAACAACTGCTGCGTCAGAATGCAACGGATGTGGTGCTGATACCGGAAAACACCCGTGCCGCCGGACACGCGCTGATAGTCGGCCGTCGTCTGCGCACACTGTTCCCGCAATTCACCATTAAAAATGATTGCTCGGGAATGCGGATCAGCACCTGCCGCAAGAATGCGGAGCGTAACGGCAGCCGTTTTATTATTGTGGTGCCGTCAGAGAATGATAAAGAGCTGGAACTGACCGATAAAGATAACGGAATGATTCAGTTTGTGAATGAGAATGCCATGATCGGGGTTCTGGGACACAGCGTAAACGGCTGAGGGGAGAGACTCCGCAGATAATCAGTTATCTGCGGAGTACCGGGTTACTGTTGACTGAGCAGGGTTTCCAGTGCGTTATAGAGTGCGGTGGCACTCTTCTCATAACCCGGACCGGAGAGATGGACTTTATCCGGCCGTGCGAGATCACGCAGCACCCAGCTGTTGATCGCACAGTCGCCGCCCATGAACTGTTGCCAGTCCCAGTAGAGTAAGCCTTCACTTTTCGCGACAGACTTCTGGATCTGCATTACATTGTGCAGATTGGCCGGCTGTTGTGAACGGCAGTCAGGTGCGGTTTTGTTCTTGATGCTGTCGCCCGGGCCGACCAGCAGGATCACCGCATCCGGCATGGTATTGCGGATATTGCGCACCACATTGGTCAGCTGCTGACGGTAGAGATCCAAATCCAGCGTATCATTAAAGGCTTCGTTGGTGCCGTAAGCCAGGATCACCATTTCCGGATCGGTCTGCGCCAGGGTATTCACCCACTGCCGCTGCCATTTTTCCGTCATGGCGATGGTGGCACCGTTGATACCGACAGATGAGAGCATCACACCCGGATGATTGCGGGTAATAAACCAGCCGCCGATATTCAGCGGGCTCTTCTCATTCGCGGTGATGTCTGCCGGGAAGGTCACCGGCACACTGTCAGAAAAACGCCATTCTGAGGACGGCGTCAGGTTCAGCGTGCCGCCTCTGCCGCCGCGTACCGCAACGGAGGCCGGATAACCGGTCTGGTACAGCACCTGCATATCATACTGATAAGAGGACGGACTGCGCTCTTTCATCGTCAGGGTGCTGTGCGGGGTCAGCGGCGAAATAATAAAACCGCCCAAAGGGAAGTTTGGTGCATCATCTTTGCGGCTGGTCAGGAATGACCACTGTTTTTTCGGCTCAGTGAAGACGAAGTTTGCTGTGCGCTGCCCGGCAATAATGCTCGGCGGCACAAAGCCGATCCCCGCATTGCCGTAACGTGCCTGAAATTTGTCACGCAGCGTGCCGGAGAAAAAATCCGCCGCGGTGTGAGAGTCACCAATCTGGACAATATGAACACGCGCGGACGGGTCCCGCAGGCGGTGTGCCAGGCGGCTGAGATTCGGATCGCCGTAGTTGGTCAGATCATTGCGCGACACCGGTGCCGGTGTCTCCGGCTGTATCCACGGTTTATCCTGCGTGTTCTGGCAGGAGAGCAGGGAAAGCGCTGCGGCAAACAGGGCTCCGGCTCCGGCCAGCTTAAGGGGCCACGACGGGCGTTTTTGTTGTTTCATCATGTGTTTCTGTGTTTTCCTGCGCCGCCGGGGTTTCCTCCGGCGCAGCATTAAATTTAATCAGATCAAATACCGTGTCAGCAATGGCTTTCTGACCTTTGTAGGTAAAGTGAATACCGTCACCGCTGCGCAGCTTGATATTGCTGCTGCCGTCACCGGGGTAGTCTGAATAGATATTATCCTGATATTTGAAAATGGCATTTGCGGACAGCCAGATTTCACCGGCATTGTTAATTTCCGTCTGATAAACACCACTCAGATAGTGTACACCATCCGACAGCTTATCTTTTCGCATATTCGGCGGTCCGATCCAGATGACGTCCACACCCTGTATCCGGGCTGTTAACAGAATATCCTGAATCCGCTTGCGGTACTGTGCTTCCCATTCCGGCGACTTAAAGCGCAGATAACGCCCGCCGCCCTCCGGCGGCATGTCCCACGGATCATTCGGGCCAAGGAACACCACCAGCAGGCGGATATCCGGGTTGGCAGCCAGAGTGGTTTTGATAGTCTCCGGCCAGTTAAAAAACTTCGGATACGTCAGGCCGGTACTCTGTTTGCTGAGGTTGATACTCTCAATGCCGTAGGTTTTGGCCAGACGGGATTGTAACACAGGCGCGACCCCCTGCATGAGGGAATCGCCCGCGAAGAAGACTTTATCCCCGGCGGCCAGGTCAATAACGGATTTCGGTGTCTTTTTCGTCAGGATGTGTTGTGCCACCTGTTCCGGGTTGAGCTTCAGCACAGAACCGGCGATTGCCGGACGTTCCCGGTTCAGCAGTTCAGGGAAGGTGACTGACAGCGCGGCAGCCGGATAACGGTAGCCGTTGATAAAATGCAGCCCCACCTGAAACTCTTCCGGGAATGCTGTATTGCCGGGAACCGCTTCTTCCGTTTCTTCAACAATATGATTGCCCTGTGCATACGTCCACAGCGTCTCACCGGCGGCCACCACGCCTTCCTGAAGGTAACCCCCGAGATCCCATCCGTAATGCCCCTCCAGCTTCGCCCACGGCGCAGGCTGGTGGTAGGTCTGTTCCCAGTAACGGGCCAGCGGGTTCTGATTCAGCCAGACCAGTGCCACGGTCGCTGTCAGCACAATAAAGACGACCTTCAGTGCCCGCTCGAGATTTTCTGTAAAATCAAAAATTCGCATAGATAAAACCCGGCATTCCTGAAGGAGAGAAAATAAAGACCAGCGTCATAAAGAGTGCCAGCGGTAAAGGATACCAGACCCATGAGATCCGCCGGTAATAGTGTCCGGCGCGGTGATACAGACTGACGCACAGCGGATAGATAATCAGCAGCAGCCAGAAAGCGATAATCAGCGGTGCACTGGCCGTCACTGAGGCAATAAAGCCGTCAGCGGTCAGCTGAGTCAGCATGGTGAGGGCATCACTGAGGGTGGCGCTGCGGAAGAAAATCCAGGTCAGACACAGCACATGGAAAGTGAAAATCCGGGCGATCCAGACCCCGGTTTTCTGCCACAGAGTCTCCGCCGGATCAGTGCGCGGCGGCAGCAGTTTGTGTTTGATATTCATCAGCACAATCCCCAGCCCGTGCAGTGCCCCCCAGATGATAAACGGCAGTCCGACACCGTGCCAGATCCCGGAAATCACCATCGCGATAAAGGCATTGAGGTTCATCCGCAGCCAGCCCTTGCGGTTACCGCCGAGCGGGATATAAATATAATCACGGATAAAGGTGGAAAGACTGATGTGCCAGCGTGCCCAGAACTCTTTCAGGTTGGTGGCAAGATACGGCGCATTGAAGTTCAGCGGAACCCTGAACCCGAGCAGCATGGCAATCCCGGTGACCAGGTTAGTGTAACCGGAGAAGTTAAAATAGATATTCCAGGCATAGGCGTAAACGGCCACCAGGATCTCACCGGCACTGTAATTGACCGGCGAACTGAAGACCGGGTTGGCGAAGTTTTCCGACAGATAGGCGCTGAATAAAAACAGTTTTACCATCGCCAGCGTGATCAGCAGCAGCGCTTTTCTGTAATCAATGATTTCCCGTGAGGCCGCCTGCACCTGCGGCATAAAGGCTTTGGCACGGTTTATCGGCCCGGCGACAATGCTCGGGAAGAAACAGAGATAGAGCACCACATCCCAAAATGGCGCTTTTTCAATCTCTTTGCGGCAGACCGACACCACATAGCTGACTGAATGGAACGCGTAGAATGATAAGCCCAGCGGAGCCAGCACGGAGAGCACCGGCAGTTCAACCTCGACACCGGCCTGCAGCAGCGCGCTTTGCAGGGATTCCTGCATAAATCCGTAGTATTTGAAAACCGTAAAACAGCCGATGATCCCTGCCGCCAGCAGGCTGTATATGGCCCGTGCGGACAGGCGGCTGCTCAGAATATTGGTCAGCAGATAAATGAACAGGGTATAACCGGCCAGCACATAGGCGAAGCTTGCCTGAAATGAAAAAACAAACAGGTAACTTGCTGCAATTAAAAGAATATTCTGTAAACGGGTCTTTTTTTGACAGAGCCAGTAAATCAGAAAAAAAGCAGTAAAGGAGGCAAGAAATTCAAATGAAAAGAAATTCATATCAGGCTCTGTGCAGGCTTGTTGAAAATGTCATAATTAGCGTGCTGAGTATAATATAAGTTATCAACCACGATTCAATAAGAATATGAGATGCGATAAAAAAACCCGCGTAATACTCGGATTAGCGCGGGTTTTCGGGTGTCTGTTGCAGTGAACAGAGCAATTATGTGTTTTGGGCGACCTTCTGTGCTGATGTGATCAGTTTTTTATTACTGTCATACATCTGGCGGAGGTAACGGTTATACGCATCTCCCTTCTGCGAATAACCTTCCAGCTGACTGATAAGTTCCGGTGTACTCAGTGAGTCATCATCACCCAGACGCTGTTTTGCCCTTTCTGAACGCAGTGAATTATAAGCACGGTGCGTATTCAGATTTTTCATGTAAGCAGTGACACTATCCTCAATAGTGCTGTACGCGTAGTAGCCCTGAACCTGTCCGGCTTTGGCACTACAGCCCCGTCCGCAACGCATACCAAAAAGGTTATTGTTGGACTGAGCCAGTTTTGATGTTCCCCATCCTGACTCGGTTGCCGCCTGTGTGGCAACGAAGTGGGTGGGCAGGATATCGACACGGCTCAGCAGCGCGTTCCAGTTGGTGCGCTTAGGCGAGCTGCATGTCATATCATAGCTCCGGCAAAGCTTTCCGAGCTTTGCAATATCACTCTGTGACCAGTGTTTGGCATTCCGGTGTTCCAGTAACCAGGTGCGGTCATTCATGATTTCGCGATTCACTTTGTCAATCGCAGGGACAATGGCATTTAAAAACGCTTTCTTACGGGGTGTACCTGACGCGTATTTCTTCAAATCAGGCAGTGTTTTCAGCAACTGCTTGTTTTGAGACGAATACGGCAAGCTTGTCGTGGTACTGGTTGAGGCAAAGCCCGAACCGGTAAAGAATAGTAAAATCAAGAAAGCGAAGACTGCATTTGTCCTCATCGTATGAGAGGGCATTGCCTTTTCCTCGTTTTATTGTCTGAACAAAAATCGAACGAATACTAGCAAAATACAAAATCCAAGGCCAGCCTTATTATCCATCGTTTAATATTAATGGGGAATGCTTTGACAGGATAAAATCCTGTTTCCGGATTTTATGTATGTCTATTAGTAAGTTAAAACGGACATGAAATGGCAGCCGATTTTAGTAAAAATGGCGGAATAATCCGGGAAATTAATGTTTTTTACGTCGTGCCGCGTCCTGTTTTGCCTCTTTCCCGCGATTTTTGCCGGATATTTTTATCAAAATTTGTGGTCAGTAATACTCAAAATTGAGGATTGCAGTGGTATTGATACGGCCTGCACTGAGCCGGGAAGCATCATAAACATAGTAATATGCCCAGAGACTGAAGCCATTGTTTACTTCAATAAATTTGTCCTTTCCCCATTCAAACAGGTAGGAATCTGCGCGTGGCTGCCGTCCCGGCGGGGTGATCACCAGCGCGCTGTTGTCATTGGTATCCGCATAACGGCCGACCCGGATACCTGCACCCTGCGCTGCACCCGGTGACGTATCCACAAGGGTTTTCATGTCCCGCAGCCAGACCTGATTGCTGGCCAGATAAGCTTTCACCGGCCGGCTGGTACGGCCGTTCAGGCGATCATGACAGGAGATATCCAGATAAAAGCGGGTCATCCCGGCGGTTTTATTGCGCAGCAGCTGTGCTCTGTCGATTTGCGGCAGTTCAACCAATAAATCTGCATTATTAAAGGTGCAGGTCGTTTCACGCGGCTGATAAATGACATCCAGCGGTTGCAGGAACAGATCTTCGTTATGCTCCGGCCAGTGACCGCTGAGCAGATAACTGATGATATCGAATCCGAGGCGGATAAAAAATGAAATGAGTCCGATCCGCGTGGTGTCTGCCGCTATCACCGCACCGTCAAAACGGTACTGACTGCCGGGAACGGTCACATCGCTGCGTGAATTTTGCGGCATGACCCGGGCGCTGAGTGTAAAACTTGTCTGAAGGCGATCTGCCGGATAAGGATTTCTGCTGTAACCGAATTTCTGTGTGTTGTCCGGACGGATGTCGATCACACGGAACTCGACCGGATAACGTCCGTTCTGAAAACCGACCACCACCGAACGTTTTTGCAGATAAGAAGCGTTGGAGACACTGTTGCTGCGTGCGTTGCAACTGAATTCCCCGCTGTGGCGGGTATTGAAATTGAGCGTGGTTTCCGTCTGACGGTAAAAGGTTTCTGACAGATCAGCGATCAGCGGCGGAGCCTGTTTATTGCCGTCGTTGGTGCACTCCGCCTGTGCATAACCGGTCAGCAGTACCAGCAGCGCGGTAAAAAGATACGATTTTCTGAGCATCGGTGATGCCTCCTTATTCCGCACAGCGCAGAGGTGTGCTCTGCGGACCCGGCGTGAGTGTGATGCGGCAGTAACCGCTGTCCGTATCCGTCAGGCGGACATTAATCTGCGCAGGCTGTGTTTCGCTTCTTATATATATGAGGCTGTTCTGCCCGACATAACCGATACTGTTATTGTCTCCGTCAGTGACTTCCGTTCCGAACGGCAGAGGTTTTCCGTTATGACGTACCGCGTGCAGATAAAATTCCTGCCGGTTATCGGTTCTGAAATTCACGAGTGTCACCGCACCGGCGTAAGGCACGATATCCTGCACATTTCCCAGCAGTTCAGCCGCATTTTCCGGTGCCTGTGACGCGTCCAGGATCAGCGCATTTTTGCGGTAGGCGGACAGGTACGGCACCAGTACCTGACCCTGTGTATTGGTGGTGACATTACGGTCATTATTGACGATGGCATTGGCGGTGCCCGGGACATTCACAATGGCAAAGGTTTCCCCCGGCTGATTGGCGGTGAGAATACCGCCGGACCAGACCACCAGGCTGCCGGTGGCACCGGCGCCGAGCTGGCGGTAACGGCCGGACTCACTGTAAGACGCATTCAGTGTCGCCGGGGCCGCACGGTAAGCGGCACTGGTGCTGAAGGTTGTGCCACCGGCCTGCTGATGAGCGGCATTGACGTTATAACTGAGAGCATTGCTTTGCCCGGCGGTGCCGCTCAGACCGATATTGCTGCTCTGATAACGGCTGTCCTTTATCATGCTGTTTGCTGTCAGGTACACTTTGCGGCCGGATACCGTCAGCGGGACAGAGAGTGTCAGGTTAATCCGTGTCTCTTCATTATTACTGCTGCCTGCCGGATTGCTGCTGTCTTTACTGTAACGGGTCCGGCCCGCACTGAGGGTGTAATTGATATCCTGCCAGTTATTGGCATAACCCAGCTGATATTCGCGGGTGCTGTCCTGACCGCCCCAGTAATCACGCAGCGTACCGGCGAGATACACCGAACCGTAATCCGCGCCGATCCGCTGGTTGATATTGATATTAAAGGTGCTGCGCTGGCGGTAACTCTGTGACTGCGGTGATATCTCACCGGCGGACGCCTGCCGGTTGAGCAGTTCCTGATACTGTACCGCGTCAGTCAGGCTGAAATAACCGCTGGTGGAGTAACGGTAAGCCGCCAGTGAAAAATTGGTATTGGTCTGATGAATAAACCGGCTGTAGGCCACTTTGTAGCTTTCGCCCCGGTAGCGCGGCATGTCCTGATCAAACCGGGCATCAGAGTGTGTGACATCCAGCGACAACGCGCCGATTGGCAGGTTAAAGCCGCTGCCGAGCAAAAACGCCTGATAATTTTTTGCCGCAATCATGCCGCCGTAGCCGGTCAGCGTATTGTTAATGCCGTACCGGAGATTGAGCTGTGCAAAATCCGGATGGTAAGCATTATCTGTCAGCTGAACTTCACCGGCATTCAGCTCATAGTTAAAAAGACCTTCTTTTAACATGTTCGGAACGGCGGAGAAGGGCACCATAAAGTGATTGATCTGCCCGTCCGCTTCATTGATTTCGACCTGTAAATCCCCGCCGGAGCCGGTCGGGAGCAGTGAATCGACCACAAACGGGCCGGGGGGAACACTCTGCTGCCAGATAAGCTGCGAGTCCTGATAGATTTTTACCAGTGCGTTTGTCTGCGCCACGCCGCGTATCACCGGGGAAAAACCCTGCCAGGTATCGGGATACATACGCATATCTGTTTTCAGTGTCGCACCGCGGAAACGGACGGAATCGAACAGATCTCCGGAGGTGTAGCTGTCTCCGGCACGGAAATCAGATTTGATCGCCGGAAAGCCCCGTTGCAGATAGCGGGTGTTGGTATTCCATTTCGTACTTTGTCCGCTGCTGTAGGTCAGAGAGGATTGATCGCGGAACTGCCAGCCGGCCAGATTCAGGCCGCTGTTCAGAGTCAGATACACATTGTCATTATCACTGCCGTCACGTTTATTGGCGGCGTGATAATAGTTAGCGTTATAACTGACCATTGCGGCATTAACACCCTGATCCCACAGGGACGGATCGACATACCCTTTGAGCACACTATTCAGCATGGCCTGCGGCACATTCAGCATCAGCTGAAACTGCCCGGTATTCAGGGTGTAACTGTCCGGCGGAATCAGACTGCTCAGCGCGATATAACCCTCTTCATCTGCCTGCGGCGGCGGTGTCGTGTTACGCAGTCCCAGTTTCGGCACATCGTCCTGCGGTATCAGAATGGTGTGTCCGCTCTGTTGCAGACGCAGGGGGAAGCGTCCCTTCCATTCGCCGTTTACACTGATCTCAACGGTGTATTCGCCGTCGGGCAGGGTATCATTGCGATCAAAACGGGACAGATCTGCTTTGGCAGAATCGCCGTAAAGGAAGTTGGTGTTAAATCCGGCCGCGGCTGCCGGTGTGCTGAACAGCACCGGCAACAGTGAAACAAGGGCGGTAAAACGGCAGATATAACGTGACATCAGGCGGCTGTTCAGTTCAGTGACAGCGGATAGGTATTGATGGCACCGAAATCGTCGATCAGTGTCAGCGTATAGTGATTTCCGGCCGGTAATCCGGATGCGGCAGGCAGGGTAAACTGAGCGTAAGGTGCAATCATCGTACCTTCATCAGCCAGATCACGGCCGTCAGTCGTCGTTTTCAGACCGAGAATATTAATATGATAAGGAGAATCATTTTTCAGAATATAGTGCTGACCGTCACGGGTAAACGTCAGACGGGTATGGGCTTTATCCGCACTCAGGGTCAGGCCGGACGGGCGGTAAAACAGTTTGATGCGCGAGCGGATAGCAATCTGCATCATATTTTTGTCCGCACTGTTTTCCGGCAGTGGCGGAATATCCAGTAAATTCAGATAGAAAAGAGATTCTCTGTCCGCAGGAAGCTGTGCCGGTGTCATTTTTACGCGCAATTGCTGACCATTTTTGCCGTCGATTTTCACCACCGGCGGCGTCAGAATAAACGGAACATTGGCCGTTTCCGGGGTGGAACCGGCATTGCCGTCATCAATCCACGCCTGCACTAATGCCTGCTGTGTTCCGGTATTAAATAATTGTACCGGAACTTCCTTGCTGCCCTGCGGATAAATAACACGGGTGGAATTAATAATAACATTTGCCCGGCTGACAAATGTCATCGTTAATAACAACAATGTTAAGATTGTTTTTTTCATGATGTGTATTTTCAAAAAATCAGACCCCTTTATTAAAAGAGGCCTGAAAATATCAGAAGTAAGACAGGTTATATGTCAGCATGGTATTAATTTTACCGGGCTGAGCTGGTTCGCTGCCGACTTTATAATATTTAGCGTAAAACTGCATAGCGCCGCCGGTGGCTGCAATTTTAGTGTCATATGGCATATTTAAATTAATTACTTCATTGGTTTTTTGTGAGGTCAGTGCAATCCCGACATTTTTAGGATTACCTTTCTCATCAGTTTCCTGATTGATCAGATAATTGCCGTTATTGGAAATCAGATTGGTGGATGCAAAATTAATATGCAGTGATTTACTGTCTTTATCACTGGCGTTACAGTCTGATAATTCAATGGAAAATGCTTTTTTTCCTTCATCGATAGCACCCGGTCCGCTGATCTGATTAACCGTGATTGGATCTAATAATACCGACATGTTCGCATTACCGTTATTAATAGTACAGGTGGCATCAGTAATAAAACCGGTGAAATTGATGGAACCACCGGATGCGGTAGTCGCCGCAGACGCAGAGTTAGCAACAAAAATAAGAGAAACAGACGCTGCAAGAGCGAATTTTTTATTCATTATCCTCTCCGGGATGGAATATATAATAAATTAAGCAGCGGAATTAATTACTCCGCCTGTAAATTTATTTTCTGTCTGTAATAGTTTTTAGCTGATTCTGAAAAAACAAATCAGCAGGGTTTATTTAGTTAGTAGCATCAATAAGAAATAGTTTCCCCCGGTAATTTTTATTACCGCTGACAGGAAAGAAGATTCTTATACATCAGAATGGAAGGCATAACTAAAACGAAACAGAGTATATAGTCATGAAATGATTAATTGAAGTGTTTTTCTGAACCGGGAATTAAAAGGTGAGTTTTATCTGTAATATCCGGATACGGATAGTTACTTATGGTTTTATATACTGCGTTTTTATGTTACTGCGATGTTATACGTCAATTGTTGTTAATATTTTTAAATATTCATTTAAAATATGTTAAAAAGTGCAGTATTTAATATTATTTTTTCTTTATGATTATTGTTTGCAATTATTAAGAATAATTATCATTAACTGTATTAACAGCGTAAAATCAATCACTCAGAATGATTCCGGTATAGAATATCGGCACGGTGACAGAGAACTTTAATTATTTTCAACTTTATTTTAGGCGTGACAGGATAGCTATCAGAATCGGCTGATAACGAATGTAATTATTTATATAGATATTATTTCAGGCCGGATCTGAGGAGCGGGCAGCGTACAGCTGCCCGGGCAGGATCAGTTTTTGTTCTGTTTATGGAATGTCAGACGTTCTTCAAAGTAGTCTTTCAGGTGAGATGCCAGCCCGTGGATTTTGTCATCCAGCTGACGAACCAGAAATTCATCACTGTTCATATCATCAACCCGCTGCATCGCGAGGTCATCAACATATACTTTTTCTTCCGGCGTCAGTTGTGCCATTGTCTGTCTCTCTGAATATAGTGGGAATATGGTATGTTACCACGATTTTAACGGATAACACGCAGGTGTCACGATGGATGAAAAACAACTATATCATTATGCCATATGGCTGCTGGGCCGCCGGGAATACGCCGGGGCGGAACTGGCCCGGAAACTGAAACGAAAAATTGCCGAAAAGCAGGAAACGTCCCCGACAGACGAGCATGTCCTGCCCCGTGTGATGACACGGCTGACCGATTCTCAATATCTGGATGATACCCGCAGTATCGTGCTGTTTTTTCAGGCAGGAGTAAGAAAATTACACGGGCCGGTACGGATACGGCAGGAATTACGTCAGAAAGGCTTTTCCGGCGAACTGATTGATTCGGTTTTTTCCGCACAGGAAACCGACTGGTTTGAGCAGGCCCGTGAGGCAAAAATGAAGAAATTCGGGGAAAGCCGCCCGGCAGACTATAAAGAGAAACAAAAACAGATGCGTTATCTGATGTACCGCGGTTTTACCTCTGATCAGATTTATGAATTGTACTGACGCCAGCAGGAATTATTTATTTTTATTTAGTGCCTGCTGTATTGCCTCATGGTAGCGGTGATACAGAAAATCTGTATTGAGCCCCGCCTGCTGTAACTGTACCGCCAGCAATCGTAACCGCTTATTTGTCTGTTCATATTCTGTGCTGTCCGGCGGCAGAACTGACAATAATTCCGCCAGAGAAACGGCTTCCTGCCGGGCCAGTAATGCCGGGGGAAGATAGCCGGCATTCTTCAGTAAACGGTAGCCGACCCGCAATTCAGGCGGAACGTGGCTGTCATCATCAAGTGCGAGTGGTTTCCCTTCCCCTGTCAGTCCCTGCAATTCCCCGCTTTCGAGTGCGGCCTGAATATGGCGTTCTGCCAGTGTGTCAAAAATAGTCATGTTGTATCTGTTTCCTGTCACCGGTCACGGCTCCCGCATTATAACAGAACCGGTTTCTGCCGTATAAATAACCGGTTTTACTCATAAACACCCGCTTTACTACTGAATAATAATCAAATCCTTGTGAAGGATTAAATGAATGAAAATGCATTTTATGGTGTGCCGGTATGTATTTTTGGTGTTATCTGAGTAACGCGTGTTATTTGTACCGAAATACGTATTTAAAGAGTATTTAATCATAATAGTGTGTTTTTTTGTTCTGTCCGTGATGGCGTATTTCTCTGGTGTTTTTAGTTGTATCGGATAAAAATCCCGGTAGATTCTATTATTTGGTTAATACTGTTAGTTTAAACACATCAAATAAGTAATTTAGCTTAATGGTAACACGGGGTTTTTTCATGATAGCGATACGTATTGTTAATATTATGTTTGTTTTTTACTTCTTATTTGATCGGTAGTTTACTGTGATTTGTATCACTAAAGCTGTTTTTGAGTTACGTTTGTTACTATATTAACGCGTAAAATGAGCTATTTGTGCTTTTTATCAAAAAAAGACAAGAAAAAAATAAAGTTTTTTAAATTCGTATTTTTTGCATAAAAATGCACATTTGTGCGTGAGGATAGTATGTATTTTGTTATGTTTTGAAACAAATTGAATAAAGTGCACATTCATAAACTGTTAGTTTGTTGTTTTGATATTTGATGTTTAATTGAAGTTAAGTGTTGTAAGTTAGTATCGTTTTGGATTTAAAATCTCAGAAGAGTCAATATTCGGGTTAGGGTAAGTAGTATTACTCACCAGAACATACCATTAGTTTTTACTCATTCAATTTGTATTTTTATGGTTATTTATCTTATTACGATTATTTTGTAGTAAATTTAGCTTAGGATGATTCCTAAAACCGCTATAGACATTCGAAATCCCCTCCCTATAATACGCCGCCGATTCAACCATAAGTAAAATTTTCTAAGTCCGGATACAGGACAATTCAGGTGAACGTTAAATAAATTAATTAAATAACCCAATCGCGTTTATAGCCGTCAGTGATTCAGATGACGGTACATTTTTTTCTGTGATGCATTAAATGCGTCAGGGTTTCCTGCACCCGGAATTTCCGTATTCACGTCCTTCAATTTTGAGAAAAATAAACAATGAATAAAATATTCAAAGTCGTAAAAAATCAACGGACAGGGAATTCTGTTGTCGCATCTGAATTCGCAAAGGGTGCAAAAAAAGGGAAAAAACTGGCACTGTTATCTCTGGTAATGCTGATGGGAAGCGGGCTGAGCGTATCTGCACAGGCAGATGATCCGGATGTTTCTGCGGCGCAGTGGTTGGAAACTGAGTATCTCCCTGCACAATATAACAGTGAAACTAAAACGTGAGCGAATAATTCAAACGAAAAATCACAAGCCAGGTTTATTAACGATGGCAGTGTTAAAGATCTTAATTTAAATAACGAAAAGACTAAATTCACAAATAACCTTGATTATCAGACAACCTGGTTTAATTTGCAGGAATTATGGGCCAAGAATACCGATAAAGATAAAGTCATTTCGATTACCGAATACCGTGATGGTAAGGCTCTTCCCGGTGATGCCTCACTGAGTGCGATTGAGGACTGGCAGGTACCGGATAATCCGTCCGCATTCGAACAAATCGAGTGGGAAACGGAAGATGGCAAAACAGCTTATCTTCAGGCATATAACACTGATAAGTTTAAAGTCACGGTTAACCCGGATCTGGGGGTTTATCTGCTGGAAGAACAGCCGGTGTTATCGCCGTTTTATCATCTGACGCTTGCGGAAGTGAATAACGGCACCCTGAATATGACCGCAAAAGATAATGTTGACTGGGATATTGATTTTATTAAAGACAGTTCATTGTTTGTGGCGAAAGCGGATTCAGGCAAAAATGCTGTCATCAATACCACCAGCAAGCTGCATGTCAATTTCGGTGAAGCATATGGCATGAATATCTCCTCCGGGAGTGTGAAATACAAACTTCAGCCGAAGAATCAACTGATTGATAGTGTTCCGGCTCCGAAAGGACTTGATGGATTTACCGCATCAAACGGCATTACCTATCACACCGGTGACACCATTGTTATCGGGGATGCGGAAGGATTGGCAGCGTACAACAATATATTAATCGATGCAGTTAAGGCTAATAAATTAACCGGTCAGGAATATAAAGATCTGGTCGCTGCAACGGTTGTCAGCAGTCCGCAGGATAAAAATTATTTTGATATTAATATCAACCTGAAAAGTCTGGAAAACGAAGACATTAACCTGAACAAAGCTATTACCGCAGGTATTGGTTATCGATCTATTTTTGAGGTTGCCGGTGCCGATAGTGTGCTGAATATTGATGACGGTGCAGATATCCGTGGTGAAACGAAGAGCAATTCAGGTACTTACCGTGCTTATCATATCTATGCTCACGATGGTGCGAAAGTGTTCCACAATGCCACAACGTCTGTTCCGAATTATAAAGGCCAGAACGCACTCATCGAGGATGCTGAATTTACCAACCGCGGTACGTTATTGCTGGGTGATGGTAAAACCCGTATCCACGGCGATGAAGTCTCCGGGAGCAAAGCGCAATATATCAACCTCGGTAAAATTGCTGTTGAGGCATTTGACCTGGCCAATAATGATCCCGGTGATAAAGATGTTACTGCAAATACCGGTATAACAGCCGGCAACGGCGCGCTTGTTACTAACGCTAAAGGCGCATCTTTGCTGCTGGGGCAGAAAGGTATTGCTGCTGAACAGGGAACCGTTACGGGTGTTGAAGTGCGGGGGGCATCGTTTGTAAACGACGGTGAAATCCTGATGGGCAAAGAGGGTGTGACACTGTCCGGCGGCCGTAAGGATGATACCTGGGATATGCGGGTGATGTCGAATGCCGTGGCAGCATTGCTGAATGACAAAATCGCTGCTGACGGTAAAAACAGGATTGTAAATAATGGCACAATCACCATCGATAAAGGCGTCAGTAATGCAGTCGGAATTAACGTGGCGTCGGCAGTGGATCGCACTGAGGGTTCAGAGCTGACGGTTCTCAATAATCATGAGATTGATGCGGCAGGCCGTTATACCGTCGGAATGCGGATATCCGGTAAGAAGCAGGATAATGATGTTATCGAAAACCGCGGAATTATCAGAGTCTCCGGTGAAGGTTCTGTCGGTTTGTTTGCGCTGGGCGATTCCACGATCACTCACACCGGTGACGTGATTGTTACGAACAGCGCTAAAACTGTCGGCAGCAAGAAACCGGCCCGTACAACGGGGATTCGCGCGGATGACGCCAGGGTCGATATTAAGGGCGGAACTGTTGAGCTGCAGGGGAATAACACGGTAGGGGTATTTGCCCGTGCAGGTGGTGAGATAGATCTTAACAAGGGACAGGTGTTATTTGATAAAAACTCTGTCAACCAGACCGGGTACTGGATTGCCGGCCGTAAAGGCAGCGATGAAGCCGACAGCTCTAAAATCAATTTTGGTGGCGGTGATGTGGAACTGACGCTGGATAACAATGATTCCACTCTTTTCCGTGTCGATCAGAAAGCACAATTCCTGGCATCAGGTGACAGTAAAACAAGCTACCGTTTTGATATCAATGGTGAAAAAAGCCGTGGTTTCTATATTGCCGATAAAGGGACAAAAGTTGAAACCGGCAATATGGTGCTGAATGTTAACGGTAAGAACGCAACCGGTCTGTATCTGGCAAATGGTGCCGGTGCTGATGATAAAGTGACTCTGGATAAAGCCACCACGATTAATGTTACCGGCGAAGACGGAACCATCGCAGTTATCGACGGTAATTACTATGATATTAATGGTAATCAGATGGCACAAGGATCGGATAAAACCACGCTGATATCCCACGCTAATCTTAAGTCAGGCGCTGCGGGCGGTAATATCTCGAAGAATGCCATCGGCTATAAAGTGATCAATGGCGGCGTGCTTAATCATGACGGTAATATTGATTTCAGCACCGCAGATAATGCCACCGGTATCCGCGTGGAAAGCGGGACGGTAAATAACAGCGAACAGGCCGGTATTACGGTTAATGGTGTGGGTGTTGATATTTACGGCAAAGATTCTGTTGTGAATAATACCGGTAAAATTACCGCCAATGACGGTATCGCGGCTGTCCGCCTGAACAAAGATACGTCAATGACCATCGGCGGCACCGGTACTATCCTCGGTGAAAAGTCGGCAGATGCGGTACGGGCGCACTCCGGCTCAAACGTGAAACTGGATAACGCCAATATTGACGTTACCGGCAGCGGCAGCGGTCTTCATCTGCTGAATGTTGATGATGATGCCGGTGCGTTTAAACTGTCCGGCAGCGGAACTATCAATGTCAGCGGTGAAAAGGCCTCCGGTCTGAGACTGGAAGCGGATGACGGCAAAGGCGGTATGACGATGGCGAAAAGCGATCTCGATACCTCCGGCGCCAAAGATACCACTATCAATGTGGAAGGTAAGGGTGGTAACGGTATCGTGACCAATACGTCCGGTAATGTTACCAGCGGTATGAATGTCAATATCGCGTCTGCGGAAGGTGAATCCGCACTGGTGGTGCTGGGTCAGACCAAAACTATCAAACAGAGCGGTAAACTGACGTCAGCGTCCGACCACAGTGTGGTGGATCTGACCGCGCTGAAAAATGCGTTCAGCTTCGCCAACAGCGGCGAAATTATTGCGGCGGACACAACAAACGGCATCGCGGTTGATGCGGGTCAGAACAGCAATATCAGCTTCGGCAACAGCGGGACTATCAGCGGAAAATCCATACTGGGCAACGGCACCAACAGGATTGATCTGAGCGGTAAAACCAGCGGGCTTATCACCGGTCACGGCGACAATACCGCGACGATGCGCGGCAGCGCGAAAACCGGAATATTGTCTGCCGGTAACGGTAATAACACCATTGAAATGAAGGATTCAGCTAAGACTGACATGCTGATGACAGGGCACGGGAATAATACCCTCACTCTGAATGGTGGTACGCAACTGAAAAACGGTATGCTCGGTAATGGCCGCAACAATGTGATTCTGCAAAATGTCTCTGCCGTACAAAGCAGTGCGCTGTTCGGTAACCTGACAGCAGGCGGCGGCGCGCAGGATACGCTGACGCTGAAAGGGAAAACGAGCCACTATGTATTACAGGACAGCAGCAAAATCAGCGGCTTTGAAAAGCTGAATGTTGAGGAAGGCCGTTTCGAGCTGCGCAATACCGATATCACACTGAATGAAGTGACAACAGATGACGGTATCACTGTGAAACAAGGCGGAGAGCTGTTTATCAATCAGGATAACGCGCATACCTTTGCTCATCAGTTACAGGGGGATGGCCTGGTCACGACGGCAACCGGCGGACAGGCGTTTGCCTTTGATAATAAGAGTGCGGCTTTCGCGGGGAATAACTTCACCGGCACACTGCGTCTGACAAACGGTACGTTTGATATCGCCGGTGATAACACCCGCGCCCTGCAAAAATCCCGTCTGGATATCGGTGATAAATCTGTTGCGACCGTCCGTGAGGGCGTCGGTACACAGTCATTCGATCGTCTGGCAATGAGCGGCGGGACACTGGCCTTTAAAGACAATATTACCGGCAGCCGGATCATTGATGACAACATCAGTGTGAATTCACTGGAGCTGAATAACGCCAAAGGGACTGTTCAGGTGAAAGCGGATGGTTTTGATAACCTGCCAACGCCGTCAGCCAATAATAAAGTGCCTCTGCCGGAGCAGGATGAGGGTGATTCCGTCGCTCAGTTAGTGAATGCCGGTCAGGCCTCGGATTACACCGGCGGGCTGAATCTGGAGCTGACCGGTAAAGACGGCAATGTGATCCCGTCCAATACCAAAACAGAGCAGGATCTGCGCCAGGACGGTACTGTTGTTGCGAAAGGTACCTATGATTACGGCTTACAGACCCGTGCTCAGGCAGGTGGTAAAGCTGACGGGTTGTATGTGGCTTATCAGCTGACTGAAGTGGATTTGCTGGGCAAAGGTGGTGATGCTCTGGTGCTGGCGGCACAGGCCGGAAAATCCGGTTCGGCGGCTAACCTCGGGGCGAAAATCACCGGACAGGGTGATCTTGCGATTGATACCGCAAGCGAATATGTCACGCTGTCTAATAACAACAACGATTACACCGGCAGCACGTTTGTCCGTCACGGCAAATTACGGGCAGAAGCCGATAATGTGCTGGGCAACACGCAGTTACTGGATCTGGCATCCGGCACCTCGGTTGAACTGACCAGTACCGCCGGAGCCGGTACAGAACAGACTGCCGGGAAACTCACGTCTGCGGCAAACAGTCTGGTTTCACTGGGTAACGGTAAACTGACCGTGAAAAACGGCGGTGAGGTAAACGGCTATCTGAGCGGTACTCAGGATGGTCAGCTGGTGGTCAATAATGACACGCTGACTGTCACCGGGGCGAACAACGGGATGCATTCCGCCGTGACTATCGATCAGCCTGCGCAGGTCACTATCCGTAATATCGCGGGTCTGGGCGACAGCCTGATTGCGGTGGCCGGCACACTGCGCACGGAAGGTGCTCAAGGCCTGCTGCGTAATCAGCTGACCGGCAATGGCACCACGGAAATCGCACAGAAATCGGATGCACAGCTGACGGCAGATAACAGCGGCTTCAGCGGACGCTTTACCACAGATGCTGACAGCACACTGCGTGCCTCACAGGCAGAGCATATCGGCAGCGCGGCGATTGAAAACGCCGGTACGCTGGTACTGACACATAATGACGGTAAACAGGCGTGGGATCTGACCAACAGCGTCACCGGCAGCGGGACTCTGGTAAAACAGGGCGCGGGCCGTATCACGCTGACGGACAAATCCGCACAATATACCGGGACCACTGAGATCCTGAACGGGGCATTACAGGCGGGCAGCTATGATTCCGCACTGGTGATGAACAGCGGCCAGGTCAATATCGGCAGTCAGGGTACATTTGCCGGTCAGGGAACCCTGAAAGGTAATGTGAATAATGCCGGTCAGTTCTATGTCGGTGAGCTGGATAAGAAAGATCTCGGCCGTGCCACTGAATATCGTGTTGACGGTAATTTTGTCAACAACGGCGGCAGTATCTGGCTTGCCAGTCAGAAAGACACGGAAAGCCGTCTGAATGTCGGCGGTGACTTCACGGCAAACGGCGGTTCGATCACACTGAACACCGTGCTGAACAAAGGTCATGAAGAAACCATGACTGACCAGCTGGTGGTGGACGGTAATGTCAGAACCGGTGCAAACGGCGCGACCACGCTGAATATTAATAACGCGGGCGGTGAAGGGGCGGATACCCTGAAACAGCCGGATGCGATTAAAGTGGTTCATGTCGGCGGAAAATCAGATAAAGATGCCTTTAAACTGGGCGGGCCGGTTGCTATCGGGGTGTACGAATACCTGTTACACAAAGGGTATAAAGATGACAGCTGGTATCTCGATTCCTTCGATACCAATATCTATCCGCCTGATGAAAACAAGGAAGATCCGGAGCGTAACGTGAACCCCGGGGCCGGTGGTTACATGGCGAACCGTACCGCAGCACTGGGTATGTTTACCATGACCCTGCATGATCGTCTGGGTGAACCGCATTATGCCGACAGCTTCAAAGGGGATGATAATGCCTCCTCAGTCTGGCTGCGGATCACCGGCGACCGTCAGCGTCATGATGCGGTTAACCGTTCCATGCGTATCAAAGGGGATACCTACACCACGCAGCTGGGCGGCGATATCATCAGCTGGAACAATGATGCGCAGGACACCACAATCCGCGGCGGTATTATGGGGGCTATCGGTAAATCTGATTACACCAGTACCGCCAAACGGACCGGGACGAAATCAGATGCCAAAATTGACCGTGCATACAGCGTCGGCTTATACGGCACCTGGTATCAGAACCGTGAAGATGAAAACAATGCGTATGCGGATGTCTGGGCGCAGTATGCCTGGTTTGATAACAAAGTCTCTGTGGCGGGTAACTCATCCGACTATAAGAGCAACTTAATCAGTGTCTCTGCAGAAACCGGTTACAGCATGGCGGTCTACAAACCGGATGCGGATAAACAGTGGCTGCTGACACCACAGGCACAGGTTGTCTTCAATTCTTATGATGCGGATGACAGCAGTAACGGTACCGGACTGAAAATGAAAGGTGAGCGCAGCAACAGTGTGGATACTCGTCTGGGGGCCCGCCTGACTTACGCAAACCAGAAACAGTCTGATAAATCCGCTCAGCCGTTTGTTGAGGTTAACTGGCTGTACAGTAATGCGAAAAGTGATATGACCTTCAACGAGCACTACACTTTCAATGATGATATGCCGGCCAGCCGGGTGGAAATCAAAGCGGGTGTGGAAGGACAGATTTCACCAGACTGGACAGTCTGGGGTAACGTTTCCCACCAGATGGGGGCGGATAATTACTCCGGTGACCGTGCGATGATCGGTGTGAAATACCAGTGGAAATAAGCTGAACCGCTGAGATAAAAATCCCCCTGTGTTGCCACAGGGGGATTTTTTTTATCAATAACTTTCCTGATGTCAGCGCAGCAGCGCAAAAGGGTAACTAACAGTGTGAAATCAGTTTGCAGAAGCAGGTTCTAATTTAGCTTTTTTGCTTTTTTCTTCTGACAGTGCCTGCTGGCGGTTACGTTCCAGTTCCAGTGCACCGAAGTGAGACAGAACACAGAAGATAATGCAGCAGACGATACCGCCTAACAGCAGATAGAAACCGCCGTGCCAGCCCATACGGTCAACAATGAAACCGAACAGAGTGGTACCCAGGGTGGCCCCCAGGATGTAGCTCATGAAGCCGCGTAAGCCAACAGCTGAACCGACCGCGAAGCTTGGTACGATTTCCATGGTCTGAACAGATGCCAGGAACTGAGGCACATAAATCAGGCAACCGACAACCGCAGCGAAGAAGGTCACGACAGCCAGGGACTGGCTCTGCCAGTAACCGATCAGGCAGAAGAAAATCAGAACCATACAGACGATCGCCAGCGGCATTCTGCGGCCTTTGAACAGTTTGTCGGTCAGCCAGCCTGCCAGCAGGGTGGACGGAATTGCAGCCCATTCGAAGAACAGGAAAGCAACACTCATCTGATCTTTACTGAAGTTTTTCTCGGTCAGCAGGTAAATCGGCAGCCAGCTGATGATCCCGAAACGCACCATGTACACGAACACATCAACAAAAGAGACATACCAGGCGTTTTTGTTTTTCAGCACATAGGTGCAGAAAATCTGGAATGCCGTCATATTTTCCGGAGACTGCTCTTTCTGAGCGTCAGATAACACCACTTCTTCTTCCGGCATCATTTCAGCCAGAGCCGGTAAGCCTTCCTGTTCAGGAGAACCTTTACCCAGCAGCAGGACGATTACCGCAAAGGCTACCGCGATAACAGCCGGAACCGCATAGCTTGCCGCCTGCCAGTGTTCAGTACCGAGAACCGCAAATGCCGCACCCACGATTGGCGCAACGATACCGCCGCCGACGTTGTGGGAGATATTCCAGAACGCCCCGATACGGCCGCGTTCACGGCGCGGGAACCATTTGGCGATAGTAATAAAAGAAGGACCGACGCCCATCCCCTGGAACAGGCCGTTGAGGGCAACGAAACCGACGAACAGCCAGAACGCGTTGCTGAAGCCCATACCGAGGTTAACGATGGCACAGAGGATCAGACCAAAGGCCATAAAGGCTTTCGGGCTGGCTTTATCTGCCAGGCTGCTCATAATCCCTTTACTGATCCCGTAGGTGATCAGCATGCAGCTGGTTAACATACCGATCTGTGTTGTGGTCAGATCGAGGTTTTCTTTCAGATACGGAGTGGAGAGCGTAAAGTTATTACGGACAATATAATACGCTAAGTAACCGAGGAACACGCTGAGCAATGCCTGAACGCGATAACGTTTGTAAGTGGCAGGCACTTTTCCGGGTGCTACTTTATTTTTTGCCATAGCCGGCTTTAAAAATGACAGCATAATTTCACCTGCAGAAATGTATTTTAGAATAGGATTACTGTATGTATGGTCTTTTTTTTTCTGACAGGGTTATCATGTTCCGCCTGAATAAATATCTCAATATCATGGTTTTGGGTCACTTATGACTCAATATGAAAAATAAGAGGCATAAACTGACACAAATAAGTTTATTTATATGTTTGCTTCGTATCGTTATGAAACAGAAAGGAAAATCAATGTAACGAATGATAAGCTAAAGTGAATGAATAGCTTTTATATTGAACTGTAAGGGTTTTATTCTTATTTTGTTGTTCCTGTGATTTATTGCTATTATTGTTTCCTGCATTGTTATTATCTGTTTATGACGACGATTTGAAATTTCACGCAAATTACCGAACCTATTTGTTATTTCCTTTAATAACTGCGCGACTGATGCCGGTAAACAAACGGGTAATATTTGTCTCAAACAGGCTTTTGCGACAAACTGAAAAAGATGTCATTTTTTTGATGTGAGTCACACCCCGCAAACGAATACAGAACTCAGCTTATGCCACAACTCCGAATCCGCCGCTTTGCGGCCTGTATGATAACCGCCGCCGCGCTGATATTCAGCCTGTCAGCTGCTGCGAAAAAGGATGAACTGGTGATTGCCACCACGTTTTCACCGGAAGCGACTGCCCACATTATCAGCAGCTGGCAGCAGCAGCCCGGTGCAGCCCGTATCCGGACGATTAACCGTACCAGTGCGGCGCTGGAGCGTCTGCTGGATACCCCGGCACTGGAAGATGTTGATCTGGTGGTGACCTCATCCCCGATGTTATTGCAGCATTTGCAGGAGCATGACCGGCTGGCGGAACTCTCCGGACTCCCGGACGTTTCGCGGCGTCTGGTGCCGTTGCGGCTGCGTGATCATGCAGCCGCGGTGGCCTTTTCCGGTTACGGGATTCTGGTGAATAAACGACGGATGACGGAAAATAACCTGCCGGTTCCGGTGTCATGGGACTCCCTGACAGACAGCCGCTACCGCGGATTACTGCTGATGAGCAGCCCGTCACGCTCGGATACGTATCATCTGATGGTCGAGTCACTGTTACAGCAGCGCGGCTGGGATAAGGGCTGGGCTCTGCTGCTGAATATCTCGGGTAATCTGGCGACGATTTCGTCACGCAGTTTCGGCGTGGCGGACAAAATCAAAGCCGGGCTGGGCGGTGCCGGGCCGGTGATTGATAACTACGCCCGGCTGCTGCTCGGCGATCCGGAGCTGGCGTTTAATTATCTGCCGGATTCCGCCACATCCCCGACCTTTGTTGCGATCAGCCGTTACAGCCTGAATAAAGAGAATGCCCGTGCGTTTATCGGCTTTCTGCTCAGCGAACAGGGACAGAAAGTCCTGGCTGACAGCAGCACCGGCAAATATCCGGTCACACCGCTGCCGCGGGAAAATCCGCGTGAGCCGGTGCAGCGCCGTCTGCTGAACTCCCCGTATCAGATGGATGAGAATCTGGTACTCAAACGCCAGCGTATGGTGCAGCAGCTGTTTGACACCGCGATCACCTTCCGCCTGACCGAGTCCATTGATGCCTGGCGTGCGCTTTACACGGCGGAAGCCCGTGTGAAACGGCCGCTGCCGCATATCCGGGCATTGCTGACGGCCATGCCGGTTTCGGCACAGGAGAGCTCGGATCCGGCTTATTACTCCCGCTTTGACGATAACCGCAAAGCCGAGGAAGAATATATCCGCTGGCAGCAGTTCTTCCGCGAACAGCAGCGAAAAGCCATTGCTGAACTGGAAAAAGTCCGATGAAATACCGTATTTCCCGTTTTATCGGCCGTTTCAGTATCAGTGCTATTCTGCGCGGTGCGTTTGTGATCGGCACACTGATGACGCTGATTGTCAGTTGCGTGAGCCTGTATGCCTGGCAGGCGCAGAACCGGCAGATCCGTTATGCGCTGGGCGATTATTTCCCGCGTATTCAGGCGTCGTTTCTGATCGAAGGACAACTGAACACGCTGGTGGATGAACTGAATGAGTTCCTGAAAGCCCCGGACACGGTGGCGCGTCTGCAACTGCGCAACCAGATCACACTGCATTTGTCGCAGATCGAATCGATCAACCGGAAACTGAGCGGGCAGGATCAGGTGCAGATCGCCGCGATTGTGCAGCAGGGACAGGCACTTTTGCAGCGTCTTGATAATGCCCTGTATACCCTGTTTCTGGCACGGGAGAATGTGAATACACTGTCTGCCCGGATCGCCTGGCTGCATGATGATTTCAATACCGAGCTCAGTTCGCTGTCACAGGATATCAGCTGGCAGCAGGGATCACTGCTGGATCAGATAGAGCAGGACCCGTCCCGGGCTATCGCCTTACAGGGCAGTCTGCGCAAAGTGCAGGGGGAGCTGCAGCTGATTTACACCCTGGCACGGCTGGAGGGGCAGATAATGGATGATCTGACCGGGCGTCTGCGTGATGAGCAGAATGAAAACACGGAAAGCAGCACCGATTCAGACAGTTATGTCCGTTATCTCACCTATCTGAAATCCGGAGCGGAATCAAACGAAGCCGCACTGGATATGTATCCGAGCACGGTGACACTGCGGCAGACCATTGATGAACTGCTGGATATCGGTTTGTCTGACAGCAAAATGCCCGGTGTACTGAAAAACTACCGGGCGGCGAAAGCGGAACTGGCGGCGGCCACGGCGGAGAAAGAGCGTATTCTGGAGCGGTTCCGCACCCAGCTGGATGTTCAGCTCGATAACAGCCACAGCCAGTTACAATCCCTGAATCACCATCTTGCCAGCATCATGAGTTACAGCGGCACCATCATTATTATTACCGCTTTGCTGGCTCTGCTGCTGGCGGTGATCTTTAACCACTATTTTATCCGCACCCGGCTGGTCCGCCGCTTTACGGTACTGAACCGGGCTGTTGCGCGGATCGGACAGGGTGATCTGACGGCGGATATTCCGGTTGAGGGACGGGACGAAATCGGCCGCGTGGCGATGCTTCTGCGCCAGACGCTCAACCAGATCAACCGGCAGAAAGTGCAGCTGGTGCAGGAGATCACTGACAGAAAAGCCATTGAGGAGAATCTGCGCGCCACACAGAATGAACTGATCCAGACCGCCAAGCTGGCGGTGGTCGGGCAGACTATGACCACACTGGCACATGAAATTAATCAGCCGCTGAATGCGCTATCCATGCATATCTATATGGCGAAGCGGGCACTGGCGACAGAAGGAAACACCAATGCGGTCAACGCACTGAATAAGTCCGCACAGCTGATCACCCGGATGGACGGCATTATCCGCTCCCTGCGCCAGTTTGCCCGGCGGCGGGACGACGGTGCGACATTGCAGCCGATTGATTTGCACCAGAGCATTCAGGATGCCTGGGATATCCTGGCGTTACAGAACAAAATGCGCGATGTCACCCTGCATCAGCCGGACTTCCTGCCGCAGGTGCAGGGGGATGCTATCGGGATACAGCAGGTGCTGGTCAATATGCTGTCCAATGCGCTGGATGCGTCTCCGGCGGCAGCGGAAATTGTGATTGATTTTACAGAATCCGCCACGGAACTTTCTCTCTTTATCAGTGATAACGGCTGCGGCTGGCCGGCGGAACTGGCGGACTCACTGATGAAACCTTTCACGACCAGTAAAGAAATCGGCCTGGGGATCGGCCTGTCAGTCAGCAGCTCGATTATGCAGCAGCTGGGCGGCAGTCTGCTGATCGCATCCACACTGACCCGCAACGGATGTGTGATCCTGAGCTTTAAAAAGGTAACTGAATATGCTTGATGATAACTACGATATCTTATTAATTGATGATGATACGGATGTCCTGGAAGCTTACTGTATGTTGCTGGTACAGGCCGGATACCGTGTTTATGCCTGTCATGACCCGCTGGTGGCAAAAGAGCTGGTGCACCGCGACTGGTGCGGTATTGTGCTCAGCGATGTCTGTATGCCGGGATGTTCCGGTATTGATCTGATGGCATTATTCCTGGAGAAAGACAAATACCTGCCGGTACTGCTGATCACCGGTCACGGTGATGTACCGATGGCCGTGGAAGCGGTCAAACAGGGCGCGTGGGATTTTCTGCAGAAACCGGTGGACCCGGAGTATCTGCTGACGCTGACAGAAAAAGCACTGACGGCCCGTAAACAGCGGGTAACCCAGCGCCGCTGGAGTTCAGAACAGCTGACACTGAATTTTGCCGGTGAGAGCGAATGGACAGAGCATGTCCGTCAGCAGCTTCAGGGACTGGCGGAAACACATGCGGCAGTATTTCTGCATGGTGAGCTGGGGTGCGGCCGGACTTACCTGGCGCGCTATCTGCATCAGATCAGTACCAATAAACGCGGTCCGCTGGTGATCAAAACCTTGTTCAGCGGCGGGGATATTCCGCTGGACGCCTGGCTGGATGAAGTGGCGGACGGCACGCTGGTGATTAAAAATATCGATCTGATGCCGCTCAGTCAGCAGCGCTGGCTGGTGCAGCATATCCGCCAGGAGCAGCGGACATTCCGGCTGGTGGGTATCGCAGATACACCGCTGATTATGCTGACCAAACAGCAGAAGATTATTGCCGAACTCTATTATTGCTTCTCCATGACACAGATTGCCTGCCTGCCGTTATCCCAGCGCAAAGCCGATATCGCACCGTTATTCCGCTATTATCTGGAGCAGGCCTGCTTCCGTCTGAATCATCCGCTGCCGAATCTTGCGGAAGCGCTGGTGAAAAAACTGACCCGGCGGCACTGGCCGGGTAATGTGAATGAACTGGCGAATGCGGCGGAGCTGTATGCCGTCGGGATTATGCCGATGGGGGATACCGCAAACCCGCTGTTGCCGTCAGTGGCACCCACGGCACTGGATCAGCGGGTGGAAAGCTATGAGCGGCAGATTATCACTGAAGCCCTGAATATCCATCAGGGGCGGATCAACGATGTATCTGAATATCTGCAAATTCCGCGTAAAAAACTCTATCTGCGGATGAAAAAATACGGACTGGATAAACACCACTACCGTATATAGTATAAATAAATCTGATCATTGTCTTCCGTAAGCCGGTTTATGAAAAATAAACCGGCTTTTTTCTTTATTTTTATTGTTTTTTAATTTAAAAAATTTGAATGATTTGTTCTTGTTATTTGGTGATGGGGTTAATAACTGAAATATATCGCCTACCACTAATGTAATTATCAGAATTAGCGATTTGTGCGCTTTACGGGGTGGTTATTTAACAATAAATGCGCCTGTTCTGAAACTATTTGTCACATTATACATGCAATAAGTGCTTTTTTTGACATATATTGCTATTTATCGCCAAATGAAGCCGTAATCGTGTTGTAAAATGAACTTTCCGGGTGAATAATCTACAAGGCTTTATGTCAATAGAGTCAGAGAGTAGTGGTTAATATAATAGGAATATAAAATGAAAAAGACATTATTAGCTGTATTAGTCCCGCTTGTTGCATTAAGCGGCGCTGCAAACGCGGCAGAGATTTATAACAAAGACGGTAACAAACTGGATCTGTACGGTAAAGTCGATGTTCGTCATTTATTCAGCGACAATGACCACTATGGCGACAGCCAGAACGGTGATGACTCCCGTTTTCGTATCGGTCTGAAAGGTGAAACTCAGATCACTGATCAATTAACCGGCTTTGGTCGTTTCGAAAACGAAATCAAAACCAACGGTACTGAAGGCGACAACAAAAACAAAGTTCGTTTAGCCTACGCTGGTCTGAAATTTGCTGAGTTCGGTTCACTGGACTACGGCCGTAACTACGGTGTTATCTATGACACCAACGCATGGACCGATGTGCTGCCAATCTTCGGTAACGACACCATGACCCAGACCGACGTCTACATGACCGGTCGTGCTGCAAACCTGCTTACTTACCGTAACTCTGATTTCTTCGGTTATGTTGACGGCCTGAGCTTCGCATTACAATATCAGGGTGCGAACGACGATAACTCTATCGCTAACCGTGGTTCTCACAACACAATCAACGATACCTACAGCTACGACAACACCGCTAACGGTGACGGCTTCGGTTTCTCTACCGCGTATGACATCGGCTGGGGTGTGAGTGTTGGTGGTGCATATTCAAGCTCCGCACGTCCGCAGGGTCAGAAAGAAAACCTGGCAAGCGGCGCTCTGGGTGACCGTGCAGAAGCATGGAACGTCGGTGCTAAATTTGACGCTGACAACCTGTACCTGGCAGCAGTTTACGGCGAAACCCGTAACATGACTCACTACGGTACTAACGACGACAACCGTGGCTTAACTGCTAACAAAACTCAGAACATCGAGTTAGTGGCTCAGTATCAGTTCGATTTCGGTCTGCGTCCGTCCATCGCTTACCTGCAGTCTAAAGGTAAGAGCCTGAGCGGCGGTTACGGCGACGACCAGGATCTGGTTAAATATGTTGATTTAGGTGCGTACTACTACTTCAACAAAAACATGTCTGCTCTGATCGACTACAAAATTAACCTGTTAGACGAAAACGACTTCACCCGTGGTTCCGGTATCAATACCGACAACGTACTGGGCTTAGGTTTAGTTTACCAGTTCTGATTTAGTTCAGAGAGCGTATAATGAAGAAGGAGGCGAAAGCCTCCTTTTTTTATATCTGAAAACCAGTGAAATAATCACTTTATAAAATTGTTATTATACGGGATGTTATTAATCCGGTTTTCTTCAGGCAGTAAAAAAGGAGGCGGTTGCCTCCTTTTTTGGCTTATTGCTTGTAATTTGAATCGACACAGACAAATCACCAATAAGAATTTGTTCGAACGCAGTAATAATAGCCCATGTCAGAAAAAAACATTTAACTATTGATGTTATTTTTGGTTTTTCTTTTATTCATTTTGTGCTTATGATTAATTAATACGGAATGTAAGAGAATATGAATAGTATTTTTGATGTTTGAGTCTGTGCGCTGCAGAGGATTACAGATCAGATTGTTTTATATATTGTGCCGGCGAACCGGCACATCAGCGTGGTTATGCAACCTGTACATCCCCGATCCGCCGCAGGGCATCAGTAACCAGTTCCCAGAAGCGGGTGTGATCCAATTTCACCGCCACCTGGGTCAGGCAATCTGCCGGAGCCGGTGAGCGGAAATCCGCAACGGTCATACCGAGAGTCAGTGTGCCGGTCAGCTCCACGTCCAGCGGCACTTTGCGGGTGGTCATCACGGACGGGTCGATCACATACGCCACCGCGCAGGGGTCATGTACCGGCGGGTAATCAAATCCCTGAGCGCTTTTGTACATGGTGCCGAAAAATTCCAGCAGTTCGAGGACAAACTGCGCCGGTGCAGTGCCGACCGCCGCGATTTTACTGATGACTTCCGGAGTTGCCAGCGCCTGATGCGTCAGATCCAGCCCCACCATGGTGAGCGGCCAGCCTGCATTGAAGACAATGTGTGCCGCTTCGGGATCAATTTTTATATTGAATTCAGCAACGGCACTCCAGTTGCCGGTGTGATACCCGCCGCCCATCAGAACCACTTCCTTTACCCGGTCAATAATGCGCGGCTCCAGCCGTGCTGCCAGCGCGATATTGGTCAGCCCGGCAGTGGGAACCAGAGTAATGGTTTTCGGCGGATGCGCCATAATAGTATCAATGATCAGCTGAACCGCATGGCGCGGATCTAACGTCAGCACCGGCTCCGGTAATACCGGCCCGTCGAGGCCGGAATCGCCGTGAATATCCGGTGCGGTTTCAATCTCCCGGATCAGCGGACGCGGGCAGCCTGCCGCAAACGGAATACCGGTAATACCGGCAATCCGTGCGACAGCCAGTGCATTGCGTGTCACTTTCTCCAGTGTCTGATTGCCGACAACTGTGGTGACGGCCAGCAGTTCAATCTCCGGATTACCATAAGCAAGTAATAGTGCGATGGCATCATCATGGCCGGGATCGCAGTCAAGAATGATTTTTTTCTTCACATATTCCTCTTTATTATTTGTCCGTCTGAATATCAGGCTATGTTACACACTCTGTGCCCGGAAAAATAATAAGCCACCCGAAAATCTGATCGGTGACCGGGATAATCACGGAAATGACACAATAATACCGGAGAATATATGCAGTTCCGGGGCGGAGAAAATTCAGGGACAGGCCGGCGGATTATCCGCGGAGAGGGTCCCAGATTTGCTGAAAACGTTTTGAATTACTGGCGGTATAAATAACGGTATGGGAAATATTCCGGTGTCCGAGATAATCCTGGATCAGGCGGGTATCCCGGCCGAGATCCGCAAGGGAATACCCGCAGGCGTGGCGCAGCATATGCGGATGGGGAACCACGGAAATATTGGCGGCCTTACCGTATTGTTTTAATAATGTATGTACCTGCTGCCGGGAAATGGCACCGCTTTTCTGCGATAAAAATACCCATTCCAAATCCTGGTTACGCCAGGTCTTTCTTATATTGAGCCAGGATACCAGCGCATTATATTCAATATCAATAAGGGGCTGTGTGGTCGAAAGCCCGCCTTTCAGGCGCCGGACATAAATAAGCCGGCTGTCCAGATCAATATCAGAAAGTGACAAATGACATAATTCGCTGACGCGGAAGCCGTGCAGATAGCACATTAAAATCATGCAGTAATTTCGCTCGGCATAACGGCTTTTCTGTGCTTGTTTCAGAATAGCGTCAACTTCAGAACGGGTCAGAAACTTACGTTTAGCCATGATTTATTCCTGTTTATTGTCCGATAAGTTCATAAAAACCAGAGATAGCACTATAGCAAGTAATAAAAATGAATAAAGACAACGGACAGGAATGAAAATACTACAAAATGTTTACGTATTGACAATATATTCATAAAAACCAATTAGGAATTATCTTCTTTTAATCTGGCACAAAACAATTTCCGTCTGTTTTACAGAGATAAATATTACAGATTTAAAAAAAGACAAAATACATCAAATTGTTTGTAATTATCACCAAAGGTTTCTCCTTAGTCAAATATTGATGTGTTAGCCTGATCGCCAGTACATAACTCATTAATTTTCAAAAGGATAATATTTTATCCTGCCTTATGCCAACTGCCCGCGTTGCGTTCATTCGTGTTTTTTACAACCACTGAAAACACACAGGGGTTAAAATGAAATATTGCACTGTTTTATTTCACATTAAATAATTTATACGGAATTTTTTATAAAATCACAGCATTTTGTTTCAAACAGGACAATTTGATGTATTTTGTCCCGTTTTTTTATATATCCGGATAACGGTGAAGACATATTCATCAAATAACGATAACGCCGCGCAGAGTCATATTTTCGCGTGTGAGTGCGTTATTTTTAATATCAAAAAAAACAGAACGCAATATAGGAAATAACATGAATCTGAATAAATTAGCATTGGTGCTGGGTTTTGGTATGTCTGTCGTTGCAGGTGCAGCATCTGCTGCTGATCAGGGACACGGTACTGTTAAATTCACCGGTTCAATTATTGATGCACCTTGCTCAATTACACCTGATACCGAAAACCAGACTGTTCCGTTAGGCCAGATCTCTACTGCTGCATTAAAAGATGGCGGCCGCAGTAATTCCCGCGATTTTAAAATCTCATTAGAGAATTGCACAACAGAAACGTATAAAACCGTACAGACCACATTCACCGGTTCAGAAGATGCCGATATTTTAGCCGGTGCTCTGGGAATTGAAGGTATTGCCAAAAATGCAGCCGTTGTTATTACCGATGCGGGCGGCAAACAGATCAAATTAGGTACCCCGAGTGCAGCGCAGACACTGCGTGACGGTAATAACGATCTGAACTTTGCAGCGTATTTACAGGGATCTTCTGCTGAAGCGGCTGTTCCGGGTGACTTCACTGCTATCGCGACTTTCGCACTGACCTATCAGTAATTAATGCCGGTACAGTTCAGGGATGAACTGTATCGCTTTTCAGTTGTGTGCGTTTAGCGGAGGCAGGAAATGGCGTGCAGAGTCATCACTCAGGGATTGCTGATAACGATAGTGTGTTTTTCCTCTTATACAGCAGCAGGTGAAACAAAACAGGATGCAAAAACCAGTTTGCGTTTCGGCGCGGTACAGATGCAGGGCACGATTTTCGAGCCGGTTTGTACTATCTCGACAGCCAGCCGTGAGCAGGTGGTGGCGTTGACAGATGTTTCCGTTCCGCAGCTGCGTGACGAAGGGCAGGGACCCGCAGACTATTTCTGGATCAGGCTGGCGGAATGCACCGTACTGCCGGTGAAAGGTGGTACGGCGGATAACCTCCGTTTCCGGGTCACTTTTGAGGGCGATGAACAGGACGGACATTTTCAGCTGAACGGTTCCGGCAAAGGCGCTTCCCTGGCGATTGCTGATCGCAACGGGAATGAGGCTGTTCCCGGTAAACCCTTACCGCCTGCAGTTATTGATCCCGATAATATGGCGCTGCGATATCAGGCGCGTCTCGTGAAAAACAGCGATGAACTTCAGTCCGGTCATTACCGGGCAACAGTGGGCTTCAAGCTGGAATATTATTAAACCGAGCTGACTGGAACCATTATGGTAATTTCGCTGAGTACCGTCTCCCGGCGGAGACTGACAGTGCTGATTTCATTTATTCTGACCGGTATTTCGCAGGCCGCTTATCCGGATAATCAGGATATTGAATTTAATACTGATATTCTTGATGTAAACGACAAACAGAATATTGATCTGTCCGATTTTTCCCGTGCCGGCTATATCATGCCCGGTACTTACGACTTTTTTATCCGGGTGAATAACAGTGAGTTGCCTGATATTTATCCGGTTTCCTATATTGTGCCGCCGGATGATCCGAAAGACAGTAAAGTCTGTTTATCGCCGGAACTGATGGCACAGACCGGGCTGAAACCGGAATGGGCAGAGCGCCTGCGCTGGTGGAATGACGGCAAATGCTTGGATACCGCGTCACTGCCCGGGATGTCAGTAACACCGAAACCGGCTGACAGCGGGCTCATCCTGACACTGCCGCAGGCCTATCTGGAATATACCGCCGCTAACTGGGACCCGCCTTCCCGTTGGGATGAGGGGATTTCCGGCGTGTTGTTTGATTACAACGTGAATGCCGGTGTTAATGACCCTGCTCACGGTAAGCAAACACAGCAGGTCACCGGGAACGGGACGCTCGGGGCAAACCTGGGGGTCTGGCGTGCCCGTGCGGACTGGCAGGCGAATCTCCGTCATACCACCGGTGCCGGGGAACGTTCCGAACGTGACTGGACATGGAGTCAGACCTATCTCTACCGGGCGATAGCCCCGTTACAGGCAAAACTGACCATGGGGGAAACCTTCTCCCGCTCCGATGTTTTCGATAACTTCCGCTACATTGGTGTCAATCTGGCAACAGATGACAACATGCTGCCGCCGAATCTGCGCGGCTATGCGCCGGAAGTCACCGGCGTGGCAAAAACAAACGCCAAAATTACGGTCAGCCAGCAGGGACGGGTGATTTATGAAACCCAGGTCGCCCCGGGACCGTTCCGTATTCAGGATATCAATGATGCGGTCAGCGGTAAGCTGGATGTCAGGGTGGAAGAGCAGGATGGCTCTGTACAGTCCTTTCAGATGGATACCGCCAGTATTCCTTACCTGACCCGTCCGGGCCGGATGCAGTACAAACTCTCCGCCGGGCAGCCGTCCGAAATCGGCCGCCACGGGAAAGGCCCTGTCTTCGGAATGGGGGAATTCTCGTGGGGGATCAGCAACGGCTGGTCATTGTACGGCGGCTCCCTGGTTGCCGGGGACTATAACGCAGTTTCTCTTGGTGTTGGTCGTGATTTGATGGCCCTCGGGGCCATCTCTTTTGATGCCACCCAATCTTTTGCCAGTCTGCCGCAGGAGGATAAAAACTACCGCGGCGGCTCATACCGTCTGAGCTACTCCAAGCGGTTTGAGGAGCTGGACAGCCAGGTCACCTTCGCCGGATACCGTTTCTCTGAACGTGACTTTATGAGCATGAACCAGTATCTGGATCGCCGCTATTACGATAACAGTGCGGATAACAATAAAGAGCTTTACACCATCATGTTCAGTAAGCAGTTCCCGGATGCGGGGCTGAGTACCTATCTGAACTACAGCCACCAGACTTACTGGAACCGGCCGGATAACGATAACTATAACCTGTCGCTGGCGAAGTATATGGATATCGGCAGTTATAAAAATATCAACATCAGCTTATCGGCTTACCGCAATAAATATCAGGATAAGAATGATGACGGGGTGTATCTCAACATCAGTATGCCGGTGGGCGATCGCGCAACAGTCAGCTACAACAGCATGATCAACCGTCACGGTAACTCCCATAACGTCAGTTATTACGATCGTCCGGATGATAACAACAGTTACCGTCTGGGAACGGGGCTGAGCAGCAACGGTAAAGCGTCTGTCGACGGCTATTACATGCATTACGCTGACAGTGCGCTGGTCACCGCCAGTGCCGGACATATTGACGGGGAATATACCTCGGCATCGCTTTCGCTTCAGGGCGGGGTGACGATGACGCCGCAGGGCGGGGCATTCCACCGGATCAATATGCCGGGCAGTGCCCGCCTGCTGGTGGATACCGGCGGTGTCGCGGATGTGCCGGTCAGAAGCACCGGGGCACTCAGCTATACCAACCGCTTCGGGAAAGCCGTTCTGCCGGATATAAATAATTACTTCCGCAACAGTGCGGCTATCGATATCAACAAACTGCCGGAAAATGCGGAAGCACGCCGTTCTGTTCAGCAGCTGACACTGACGGAAGGGGCTATCGGCTACCGTCAGTTTGATGTGCTGTCAGGACAGAAAGCGATGGCCACTATCCGTCTGGCGGATGGCAGTGAACCGCCGTTCGGTGCAGTGGTCACCTCTGCGGATAACCGTGAACTGGGTATCGTCAATGACGGCGGGCAGGTCTACCTCAGCGGTATTAACAGCGGGGATATTCTGACGCTGCGGCGCGGCAGTGATACGGCGTGCCGGATGACGGTACCGGAACTTCCGCCGGGACAACCGCTGTACACCCTGTTACTGACCTGCGGCGCAGAGCCGCAATCCGTCCCGGACAAACCGCAGCCGGTTACGCTGCCGTCTTCCCCGCTGCCGGCTGATCGTCCGCAGCAGGGAAAGTGGCTGAATATCACAGGCCGGACAGATCCGGCACCTTCCACACGTAACGAAATGAGTGATTCATTATGATGTCAGTTAAACACACCCGTCTCTTCGTCCCGGCCATTGCGGCTGTATTGCTGGCATCAGCACAGTCTCATGCCGCCATCGCGCTGGACAGAACCCGTGTCATTTTCAACGGGGCGGAAAAATCCGTCAGTCTGAATGTCAGTAATATGAACAAAGAACTGCCGTATCTGGCTCAGGGGTGGATTGAGGATCAGAACGGGCAGAAAGTGTCGTCGCCGCTGGTGGTGCTTCCGCCGGTACAGCGTATTGAGCCGGGTGATAAAAGCCAGGTAAAAATTCAGTCATTACCGGCGATCGCCGCACTGCCGCAGGACAGAGAAAGCGTCTTCTATTTCAACCTGCGGGAAATTCCGCCGCGCAGCAACCGGCAAAACGTTCTGCAAATCGCCCTGCAAACCCGGATCAAACTGTTTTACCGCCCGGAAGCTATCTATGCCTCACAAACGGATCTGACCAATCCGTGGCAGGAGAAAATCACCCTGACACGCCGCGGTGACCGCTATGAGGTTAATAATCCGACCGCTTATTACGTCACGATTGTGGATGCACTCAGCGGGCTCGGCGGCAAAAGTCTGGACGGATTTTCCCCGCTGATGGTGGCACCGAAAAGTCAGGGGACGCTCGGTCTCAGTGCATCAGCACTCGGCAGTGCACCGGTGCTGAGTTATATCAACGATTACGGCGGCCGTCCGCAGTTGCAGTTCAGTTGCAGCGGTACAGAGTGCCGTGTGACAAAAACGGCTGCCGGTAACTGAGCAGACAGAGGATAAACCATGGATGAGCGGATCAGAAAAACAAGCTCTCTCCGGCGGATACTGGCGGTTGTGCTCTGTATTTCGGCGGGAGGTGCTGCGGCACTGCCGGAACGGGTGGCCGGCATCCGGGGTGTTCCCGGGATCACCTATATCACTATTCGCGGCAATGTTATCGCACCGCCGCCGTGTGTTATCAACAACGGCAACACTATTCTGGTGGATTTCGGAGAGGTGCTGAGCACCCGCATTGACGGGCAGCGCTATAAACAGCCGGTGAATTACACGGCAGAGTGCACAAAGATGCCAACCAATGCAATGACACTTGCCATCACCGGCAATACCGCCGGATTTGATTCCGGATTGCTGCAGACCGAAATCGCCGGGCTGGGGGTGCGCATGCTCTATCAGGGGCGGCAGCTGAATCCCGGTGAAAAAGTGAAATTTACCTATCCGGTCTTTCCGGCGCTGGAAGCCGTACCTGTCCGCGATATGACAGCAGTGCTGACCGGCGGGGATTTCTCTGCGGTGGCAACGCTGGAACTGGATTATCAGTAAGGAGCCTGACAATGGCAAGACATGACCGGTGGTTACAGAGGGTGCTGCTGACCGGGCTGCTGTGTGCTGCCGCAGGAAGTACCGCCGCGCCGAATATGAAGCTGTTCGGCACTTTGCTGGTACCGCCTGCCTGTACGATCAGTGACAACGGAGTGATTGATGTGTTTTTCGGTGACAACGTCGGCGTGCATAAAGTGGATGGCGTCAATTATACCCGTGCCGTTAATTACACCCTGGTGTGTGAGGACAATAACAAAGGCTGGGATCTGGGATTGTCCGTTACGGGGCCGGTCAGCGGGTTTGATGATGCTGCCTTGCAAACCAATATTCCGGATCTGGCTATTCATCTGACGCAGAACGGAAAGCCCTTCACGCTCAACAAACGCATTGCGGTATCACCGGATAACCCGCCGGTCATTCAGGCGGTGCCGGTGAAACGGCCGGGCAGTACACTGCCGGAAGGCGCATTTGATGTGACCGCCACACTGCTGGCGGAATATCAGTAGGAGCAATGCAATGAATGAGACAGTAAGGCGCTTTTTTATCAGTACCTGCGGGGTATTTTTGTTATCACTGCCGGTTGCGGATGCCGGGGCTGCCGCTGATAACCTGTATTTTCACGGCACGCTGGTGGATGAACCCTGCACGATACGTCCGGGTGATGAAACGGTGGAACTGCCGTTCGGGAATATCCCTGATAAAAATCTGTACGCCTATCAGCGGACACCGTCAAAAGAGTTTCAAATCCGGCTTTCGGAGTGTGATACCTCCATCGGCAAGCGGGTCACGGTGATGTTTGCCGGGGATGAAAATCCGTTTATCGGCGGAGCGCTGGCCATCAGTCCGGGCAGTCAGGCGGAAGGGATTGCTGTCGGACTGGAAAATGCGGACGGCACGGCGCTGGCAGTTAATGAAGCATCACCGCAGATCACGCTGAACGACGGGCTGACACTGCTGAACTTCCGTGCCTATGTGCAGGGCGAACCGGATGCGCTGGCAAACAAAACCATTAAACGCGGGCCGTTCAGTGCCATTGCGACTTTTCATCTCAATTATGACTGACGGGTAACCAGAGGCACGCTATGAACAGATTTCTGAAAATAACAGCGGCGGTTGCGCTGCTCTGGTCCGCTTCGGCGGCGGCATCCATCTTTTCTTATATTACAGAATCATCAGGGAAACCGACGGATGCTGTTTACACCTACATTATTGAGCGCTGGGATCCGGAAGACCCGTCGGCTCCCAACCCCTGTTACGGCTGGCCTGTCTGCTGGATCAATATCAACCATAAACACGATGTGGATGGTTCACCCGGCTCCTCCACAAAATCCATTGTCCGTGTGGAAAAACTGAGAACACTGGCGGAAGTGCGGGAAGCGGTTTTTCAGAATATCTCTCTGCCCTATCAGGGAAAAGCAGAACACAGAGGGCCGTCGCTGAATTCCAATCAGGAGTGTGTGGGGCTGTTTTATGAATCAGCATCAGGCGGCTGGTCGAAGAACGGTCGTCTGCTGCCGGGGTCATTGTGCGGGATCGCACCGCCGCCGGTGGGCGCCTGTGAGGTAACCAGCGGCTCAGTGATTCTGGATTACGGCGATATTGATGAAGTCAGTCTGCCGGATGCCGCGCGCAATAAAAGCATCACCGTCACCTGCAACCTGGACATGGATATCCTTGTGATTGCTTCCGGTTCTGACAGTGGCCGTGTTCCGCTGCGCCCGGATAACAGCCTGTATGCGGATCTTTATCTTAACGACAACCCGGGTGAGAGGGGGGCTCCTATTCATGTTCCGGCCGGTGGTGCGACACAGGTGGATGTGAAATCGGTTCTGAAAGTGAACGGACGGGTTGCCCCGGGAGCCTTTGAAGGTTCCGGTTCCATCATTCTTGTCATGCCGTAATTTCTTATTTTTATCTCACGGCGTTGCAGAAACCGGCAGCGCTGTGGGCCCGGAGTGAGACTAAAATATGATTACAGAAGATACTGATTTAACCGTTAATAAATCTGTCGGCTACCGGATCTTCCGCAAACGGAAAGAACTGGGCTGGTCCGGCAGCCGCCTGGCAGACCAGCTGGGGATCAGCCAGCAGCAGTTCTCGCGCTATGAGCGGGGATGCAGCCAGATTAATGTCAGTCTGCTGGTCAGGGCGGCTGATATTTTACAGACACCGGTCAGCTGGTTTTTCGCTGACTGTCCGGAAGCGCGTTCATACCGGGAGTGCTTCCGGGGAAAAGCGGATATTTATATGGCGGAATCTGTTCCTGAGTATGGCCTGCCCGCACAATCCCGGTACAAAAGGAAACCGGATGAAGGAAAACAAACGTAAACACCTGATGCAGTCTGAGGTGGAAAAAATGATGGCGGCTGCGGAAAACGGCCGTGACCCGGAGCGGAATACCTGTCTGCTGTGGATGTGTTTTGTCCATGGCTTCCGCGTCAGTGAACTGGGACAACTGAGTTTATCGGACATGGATGTCGCCGCCGATAATCTCTATATAAGACGCCTTAAAAACGGCCTTTCCACCACCCATCCCCTGAGCCGTACAGAAAAAAATCTGCTTACCCGCTGGCTTAACTGCCGTTCCCGTTATCCCCGTGCTGCTGAAAACCACTGGCTGTTTTTATCCCGCAAAGGCGGGCATCTTTCCCGATCCCGTATTTACCGGATCTTAAAAGAACTGGGGGAAATGGCGGGGCTGCCTGTACCGGTTCATCCGCATATGCTGCGTCATGCCTGCGGCTATGCGCTGGCAGATAAAGGGGCTGATACAAGGCTGATTCAGGATTATCTCGGACACCGCAATATTCAGCATACTGTGCTGTACACCGCGGCTAACGCCGGACGCTTCCGCGGATTGTGAGACTAGATTAATGTAACATAATAAACCAAAGTGTCGCTATATTATTTCGTGTTCATTTGTCGGGCAATATTTAAATTTAAAATATATCAAAATAAGTTCAAAATTCCGTCGATACCCCCTTACGGCTATTTCGTAATCATATTCAGTTTGTTTTTCATACAAAAAATGTGTGTTTTTTATTCCGTGCAGAATCTTCTTAACGATTCGTGCTGGCCGCTTCTGACATAAAACAGCAATATCCCGTCTTTTTTCTGACCCGTATCTTCTTCCTGTTTCCCGCCGTATCCGCCAAATCAATTTTTACCACCCGGTAAATTTATACATTTCAGTGTGATAGGCAAAACGCAACATTTTGGTTTATTTGGTTGCGTCACGGGTATGAGAAATAACCAGCCGGAACGGGCGCGGATAACGAAATAAACCGGATAACCGGAGGGATCACAAATCCGCTGACGGTAAACAGATACAGGTTGTTCCGGTGTTGTATCAAAAAGGCAAAAAGCAAAACATTGCTTATATATTCCTTATGTAAGCATTTTTATCTAAAACAAGTGGAGCAGGAATTTGGATATGAGTATGAAAAAAGTGGTTCTCGCACTGGCAGTTTCTTCCGCAATGGCAATGACTGCACAGGCAGCAAACCAGGGCGGCGGCAAAATCAACTTCAACGGTGAAGTGATTGACGCAGCGTGTTCTATCGATGCAAACAGCCTGAAGCAGACTGTTGAACTGGGCAGCGTGGCCAAAGTACAGCTGGCGAAGGGCGGTAAATCCACCCCGGTTGATTTCACTATCCAGTTACACAACTGCGATATCACCGATAAAACCACCACAAAAGTTACTTTTAAAGGTGTGGCCGGTGGTGCTGCGGCAGATGGCCTGGATAAAGCCTTCGGCGTCAGCGGTCCGGCAACCGGTGCAATGGGTGTGGTTGTAACGGATGCGGGTGGTAACGTCATCGCACCGGGGGCAGTATCATCCGCATTTACCTTAAATGAAGGTGATAACACGCTGAACTTTAAGGCGTATATGCAGGGTGCAACAACCGCTGACACCGTTGCGCCGGGTGCTTTCACCGCAACAGCTGACTTCCTGATGGATTATCAGTAATCGGGGACAGTGTGCTTACCCCGTACCGGATATCCGGTACGGGGAACCGGCGGAGAGCAAAAGTGAAGGTAAACATATTCAGTACCGGGCTGCTTGCAATTTGCCTGACTGCTTATGCGGCAGAGGGTGAACGGCAGACCGGGCAGGTCTGGTTACAGGGATTTGTTCTGGACTCCTCCTGCACCATCAATATGCAGGATCAGTATCAACGGATTGAAATACCACAGGTTGCGGCAACCGGGTTATATCAGCGCGGATACAGTTCAGCCTTTGCTTTTGCTGTCCGGCTGGAAAACTGCCTGCTGTCAGCGGATGACAGAAATGTACAGATAACCTTTACCGGCCCGGCGGACAGCAACGGATTGTTTACCGTCAGCGGAGAGGCGGAAGGTGTCGGGATTCAGCTCAGTCAGGAAGATGGTTCGGTGATCATGCCGGGAAAAGCAGTGGCACTTCCGGATATACCACAGACAAAAAATATCACACTGAACTACCGGTTACGACTGATTGCTGATCGTAAATCACTGAAAACAGGGGCATACCGGTCAACCGTTAATTTTAACCTGGATTATTTGTGATGAAAGCTACTGTATTTTCGCCGGGCTGCGGAGTATCACGTCCGGCGGTGCGGTTAAAACCGCTGACATTTCTGATCCTGCTCTCTCTGTTTTCTGCGGCGGTTCAGGCGGAGGATGTCACTGAATTCAATACGGAGGTATTGGATCTGGATGAGCAGGGAGAGATTGATTTATCACAGTTTTCTCAAGCCGGTTATGTGATGCCCGGTACCTATTCACTGGCGCTGAAAGTGAATAACAGTATGCAGGCCGAGCGGCAAATCCGTTTTCTGGCTCCGGATAATGATCCGCAGGGCAGTATGGCCTGTATTACAGCGGATATGAGCGATGAGCTGGGATTAACCTCATCAGCGAAAGGGCAGCTGACCTGGTGGCACAACGGAGAGTGCGCTGACCCGGCATCCCTGCCCGGCATGACTTTACGGGCGGATTTTGCTGCCGGGGCGCTGCGCGTCAGTCTGCCGCAGGCTTATCTGGAATATACCGCGGATAACTGGGATCCGCCGTCACGCTGGGATGAGGGTATTGCCGGTTTTATCCTGGATTACAACCTGAATACACAGCTGACAAAACAGCGTGAGGCCGGAAAAAGTAACCGGCAGGATTTCAGCGGGAACGGCACCACCGGCCTGAATGCCGGTGCCTGGCGTCTGCGTGCGGACTGGCAGGGACGCTATTCACGCACCAATCATGAGTCTGATCAAAGCTGGGACTGGAACCGGTTCTATGCTTACCGCGCCATTGCACCACTGCGGGCAAAATTAACGCTGGGGGAAAATTATCTCACCTCCGGTATGTTCGACAGCTTCCGCTATACCGGTGTGGCACTGGATACGGATGACATGATGCTGCCGCCGAACTTACGCGGCTATGCACCGGAAGTCGCCGGTGTGGCGAAAACTAATGCGCGGGTCACCGTGAAGCAGCAGGGGCGGGTGATTTATGAAACCACGGTTGCCGCAGGGCCGTTTCAGATCCGGGATTTAAGCAATGCCCTGTCCGGCAAACTGGATGTGGAAGTGGCAGAGCAGGACGGCACCGTTCAGACCTTTCAGGTGGATGCGGCGAGTGTGCCGTATCTGACCCGTCCGGGTCTGGTGCGTTACAAAGTGGCGCTCGGTAAGCCCTCGGAATATGACCATCGTGTCAAAGGACCGGAGTTTATCAGCAGTGAGTTCTCATGGGGCGTCAGTAACGGCTGGTCAGTGTACGGCGGCGGATTATTTGCCGGGAAATACAATGCGGTTTCAGCGGGTATCGGCCGTGACCTGCTGATGCTGGGAGCACTGTCAGCGGATGTGACACAGTCCCGCGCATCACTGCCGGGCGGTGAAACCAAAAAAGGCGGCTCTTACCGGCTGAGTTATTCCAAACGGTTCGATGCCACCAACAGCCAGGTTACTTTTGCCGGATACCGGTTTTCAGAGCGGGACTTTATGACGATGTCGCAATATCTGAATGCCCGTTATCACAATTCAGCGGTCACAGGGAACGGCAAAGAGATGTACACCATGACATTCAGCCAGACACTCAGCTCACTGAATACCAATGTGTACCTGAACTTTAACCATCAGACGTACTGGGATCGTCCGGCAAGTGATAACTGGAATATTTCCACTTCCCATTATTTTGATATCGGGCAGGTGAAAAATATCAGCCTGAACTTATCGGCTTACCGTAACCGCCATGAAGACGGACGCGATGACGGAATGTATATCGGGCTGTCTGTGCCGTGGGGAGAAAGCGGCAGCATTGGTTACAGCGGACAGTTCAGTAAAGGACAGAACAGCCATTCAGCGGATTACAGTGATCGTATTAACGATCGGACAAATTATCGTATCACCGCAGGGATGAGCAGTGATCACCGCACTATTGGTAACGGCTACCTGGATTATCGCGGCGATAAAGCAGAAATGACCGCTACCGCCGGATTTGAAGGTGATCGTTACAGTGCGGCAGGCCTTTCTGTGCGCGGCGGATTCACCGCCACAACGGAAGGTGCGGCACTGCACCGCAGCGGCGTCATGGGCGGAACCCGGATGCTGGTGGATACCGGCGGTGTGGCGGACGTTCCTGTCCGCGGCGGTGGCGGAGAAACCACCACCAATATCTTCGGTAAAGCGGTCGTCAGTGATATCAGCAACTATTACCGCAGCAGTGTGAATGTGGATCTGAATCAGCTGGGGGAAAATGCCGAAGCAACCCGTTCAGTGGTGCAGGGCACGCTGACGGAAGGCGCTATCGGATACCGCCGCTTCGGTATTGTCTCCGGACAGAAAGCGATGGCGGTTCTCCGCCTGGCTGACGGTGATATTCCGCCGTTCGGCGCGGTGGTACAGAACAGGGATCATATACAGACCGGGATGGTCAGTGAAGACGGCATGGTCTGGCTTTCCGGTATTAATCCGGAAGAGGCAATGCAGGTGTCGTGGGGCGGGGAAGTGCAGTGTGAAATCCGTTTCCCGGAAACTATTCCGGCCGGGAATCTGCTGCTGCCGTGTGTCTCTGCGACGAAGACGCAGCCTGAAAAATCAGTAACAACAGAAGAAACACCCCGCCGGCCGACAACCGCCGGTGCGGAGAACACAAGAGAGAGTAATAAATGAAGAATCAATACCGCCGTTTTACTTCACGGTGCCTTCCGGCAGTGATACTGGCCGCCATTCTGGCTGCACCGGCAGGGCATGCGGCAATCGCACTGGACAGAACCCGGGTTATTTTAAACGGCAGTGAACGTGCTGAAAGTGTTGAGATTTCTAATCAGAATAAAGAATTACCGTATCTGGCGCAGGCCTGGATTGAAGATGCGCAGGGTAACAAAATCAAAGATCCGCTGGTGGCGCTGCCGCCTATTCAGCGGGTGGAAGCCGGTGAGAAAAGCCAGGTGAAAATTCAGCCGACAGCTGCAATGAAGATGCTGGCACAGGATAAAGAGAGCCTTTATTACTTTAATCTGCGGGAAATTCCGCCGAAAACGGACAAAGCCAACACCTTGCAGATTGCCTTACAGACCCGCATCAAGCTGTTTTACCGCCCGGCCGGGCTGGTCGTGGCGCAGAATGCAAAGCCGTGGCAGGAAAGTATTACGCTGACACGACAAGGGAATACATACACGGTGAATAATCCGACCCCGTATTACGTCACAATTTCCTCTGCGTCAGCGGCTTATAAAGGAAAAGATGTCAGCGGTTTCAATGCATTAATGATCGCGCCAAACAGCAGTGAAGTACTCGGCGGCAGCGCCGTATCGCTGGGGAGTGCACCGGTGCTGGGTTACATCAATGATTACGGTGGTCGTCCGAAGATGATTTTTGCCTGTCAGAGCAACACCTGCCGGGTGAGCGAAGTAAAACCGGGCTGATGTGTAACCGCAGATCAGGAGCAGAGAAAGTGAGAGTATTCATTCCGTGTGCAGCGGTGTTGTGTTCCGGTCTGCTGATGTGTTCAGCGGCACACAGCACGGATGTTGAAGTGAAAGGGCAACTGGTATTTGAGCCGTGCACCTTATCGCCGGCAAGTGAAAACATATCGCTGCCGTTCGGCACGATGGTCAGAAGCTATTTTTATACCACAGACCGGACACCATCTGAGCCGTTCACGATTGAACTGACCGGATGTGATACCGGGATTGGCAAAGAAGCATTTGTGACCTTTCGCGGTGCGGAAAGCAACGCTTTACCGGGTTTACTGCTGCCGGATAACGGCACATTACCGGGATTGGCGATCGGCATTGAAACGCCGGAGGGCAAACCGCTGCCGCTGAATAAAACCAGCCCGGTATATGCGCTGAGCGACGGCACAACCACGCTGAATTTTCAGGGATATGTACAGGCAGAACCGGATGCGGTTAAGGATAAAACGCTGACGACAGGTGTTCTGTCAGCGACAGCAACCTTTGAAATCACCTATCCGTAGATTGCCCGGATGATCATTGACAGGATTGTATTATGACATTCACACAATATGCGTGTGCTTTATTACTTGCCGGGTTGTTATCCGCTGCGGTAAGTCCGGCTGCATTTTCTGCCCCGCGCAAAGCCGGTGATGAGGGCCGGATGAAAATCAATATTTCCGGCTCTGTCATTGCTACCGGGCGGTGCACGTTTAAAGATTCATCGCCACAGGTGATTGAGTTCGGTGATATCCGTTACTCCTCCGTTTCCGGGGTGAACAATCTGAGCGGCAGTTACAAACAGCCGATCAGCAGTGAAATGACATGCAGCGGCGATACGGCAGGGAATACCCGTTTCCGCCTGGAGTCAAAAAGCGGCGCTCCGGTCACTGATGGCAGTCATCAGTTACTGCCGGTGAATATCGGTAATGACAGGAATCCGAATCTGGGCATCCGGTTGCTGGTCAATGGAAAACCACAGGATGTGAATACAGATTTTGTCATGGATATTCAGCACTTACCCATGCTGGAAACAGAACTGGTTCAGTTGCATCCGGATGATGATACCTGGCAGAACGGCCGGTCTGTTTATTCTCATGCCACATTAATCATGAGCTTTAATTAGCCGGGGGAATGGAGAAATGCATAAAATACTAGCCTTTGTCTTATCCCCGCTGCTGTTATTCACCGCCTTTTCATCATTGGCGGTTCAGTCAGGGGATCAGTCCGCCATCCGTTTCAGCGGCACATTAAGGGCAATGACGATTTGTCGTGTTAATAATGATCAGGTGATTACCGCTGATTTTAAAAACGTCGGTATTAATAAGCTGGACACGGAAGTCTACAGTCTGCCGCTCAGTTACACACTGGACTGTCCCGGAATCAATCCGGCCAATACGCTGCGGATGATCTTTATGACATCCCGCCCGGCTGTTTCTGACTCTTCGGCGATTGAAAGTGACGTCAGTGGTTTGCTGGTGAGAATTCTGAAGGACGGCCGGCCGCTCGAATTAAATACATTTTTTAACATTGATGATGTGACGCAGCAGCCAAAGCTGGAAGCCCGATTGGTGAAAGTGCCGGGTACGGATTTAACACAATCCCCGTTCCGTGCCACCGGCACGCTGGTAGCGGAATATTTGTAGGAGTAAGCGATGAATAAAATAATGATACGCGGGGCGGCGCTCTTTTCCCTGCTGATGATATCGCAGGGCGCTAATGCAATCGGCTGGGTGGGCGCCAGCGGAATATGTGTTTCCGGTAGTAAAAACACGATTCAGTACAGCCTGTATTGTGACTGGAAACCCAATACCGGGGCTTATTACGGAAGTGGTCAGACAGTGAGTTTTTTGATGGCTCAGGGTGGTAACACCGGAGATGACCATGCTTATGTGCCGAAAAGTGGTTATTACACAACGAAAGTCTATTGGTGTGCATACCCGGATACCATGGATACCTGCAGTAAAGCGAAAGGCTCTGTCATACTGGTTGGGGACAGAGTCTGGCTTGATTCATCCCGCTCATTCGCACAGCAAAAAATTTATAATAATAACCAGACAAAAAAAGCGCCTTCTGCAGGCGGATACTGTTTTACTATCACGGATGATAACGGTTATGAATACCGGGGAGATATGGGATATGGCCCTGATAATCGGGGTAAATTTTGCGGGGATGCTCACCGCCTGCCGGTTGAACCCCCAAAATGCAGCTTTAACAATGGCGCAGACCTGGATGTTCAGCTGGGAAAATTAGAGCGCACAGATATTGCCGTTAAATCCGGCACAACAACCCCGGTGACAAAAGATATTTCCATTAAATGTGACGGTAATATTATTTATAACGCCAATATGAAACTGGATTTCACACCGATCTCTGTCAGCAATGAACAGGTGGTCAGCACCAGTACCACGGGGTTGGGTGTTGCTGTGTTATATAACGGAAAAACAATTCAGCCCGGACAAACGTTTCCGATCAGTTATCAGCCGGGTATTCATACTCTGACTCTGGGATTTGAGGCAGTACGTGACCCGGCCGTTGCGGCGACAGACCTGAAAACCGGGGATTTCACTGCCAGTGCGGTGCTGGTTTTTACCGAGCAGTAATTACAGTTTAATACTGCGGAAGCGTGCCACATTACTGGCGGTATATAACACGGTGTGCTGAATATTGCGGTGGCCGAGATAGTCCTGAATTAACCGGGTATCTGTTCCTCTGTCCGCTAATGCATAACCGCAGGCATGACGCAGCATATGAGGATGTGCCGCAATATTCAGATCGGCGGACAATCCGCTGTCACGGATAATACGGAATATCTGCTGGCGGGATAAACGGCCGCCCTTGCGGGAAAGAAAAAGCCAGGGTTCGGCATAATGAACGGATGAATTCCGCTGTGCCAGCCACTGTGTCAGCAATTTATATTCAAGGGACTGTAATGGCTGATTGGTACTTAATCCGTTTTTCAGCCGGGTAATATGAATGGTCTTTTCATTGATATTAATATCACTGAGCATTAATCCGGTCAGTTCACTGGCGCGTAATCCGTGACTGAAACAAACTGCAATCAGGCATTGATTACGGATATGATTAATTGAGTCAGGTAATGATGATATTAAGGAATGAACCTCCTGTTCACTCAGGTGTTTTCGTTCTTTCATGGGAATATTCAGTCTGTTTATTATAGTCAGGTTTAATTCTTTTTCAGACGTTATCACAGAATAAAAGGATGGCCTATTTTTCATCATTATCAGAATTATGTTGTTAATGTGTAAATTTGATCATGTATTGCTGATTTATCTGAAGATAATAAACCGAGTGCATTACTTGTTGTTTACATTGTCGTTATATATTTCATTTTCCCGTGTTTTTTATGTTTCATTTATCTCCGTGGTATTTATTGTTAATCAGCGTTATTTTTTATTTTTGTTAATTAAATAAACTTCATTTTATTTAGGCAATAAATGCTATTTGTTTTTTATTGATCTCCGGAATATATTTCCGGATGATTTTATTTCTGAAGGTAATGAATATGACAGAAATTCAATCCGGCGCGGATATGGCGTCGGTAAATCGTGCTGTCGGTGACCGGATTTTCTGCAGACGAAAAGCACTGGGTTATTCCGGGCAGCAGGTTGCTGCCTGCCTGGGAATAAGTCAGCAGCAGTTATCCCGTTATGAACGGGGACAAAGCCGGATTAATGTGGGTATGCTGGCCAGGGCGGCTGATGTTTTACAGACACCGGTCGGCTGGTTTTTTGCCGGGTGTCAGGACAGAAATTTATGCGGGGAAAGTCTCAGCGTTCAGTCTGATATCTATACTGCGGAGTCTGTTACGGCCGGCATAACGGCGGCAGACTGAACAAAGCGGCTCCGCCGGTATGGCGGAGCCTCAGATTGTTGGCAAAGTCCGGGAAAAAACAGGCCGGGATTTTGTCAGCAATCTTATGTCAGAAAATCAGTTCTTTTTCACAAACTCAGATTTTAGTTTCATCTGACCAAAGCCGTCGATTTTACAATCGATGTTGTGGTCACCTTCCACTAAACGGATACCTTTGACTTTTGTGCCGATTTTCAGCATGGATGAACTGCCTTTGACTTTCAGGTCTTTGATGACTGTCACGGCATCGCCGTCCGCCAGTAAATTACCGTTGGCATCTTTGACAATCAGCTCGTCGCTTTCCGCTACCGGCTCGGCATCATTCCACTCGTGGGCACATTCCGGGCACACGTACATTGCACCATCTTCATAGGTGTATTCAGAATTACATTTCGGACATGAAGGTAATGACATAATGAGACTCTCAGATTTTTACAATGGGGAGCAGCAAATTGTCACGTGATGGTGTGATATCTGCCCGTGGTTATATGCACTGTCTGCAGTGCGGGCGTCAGTATAGCGGGATCGCTGCTATTTTGCAGCTTTTACCGGATAAAGAGTGTGGTTATCGCTTTTTCCGCTGACCGGGGAATAAACAGGTAAATAACGCAATAACGGCCTCAGGTTTCCTGATAAATCCGTCAGTGCTGAAAATAACCGGAGTTTATCGTTTTTTTCTGAATAAGTACTCAGGGGGAGTACTTAATTACGCAACAGACTCTTATATATTATGACTGCATTATTTTAATAACCGGTTTCTGACTTTCTTGTTTATTTGTCTGTGGCACATCAGGAGTGAAATATGCGTAATGTTGTCCGTTCTTTATTATTGTCTGCGACGCTCGCGGTAGGTTCCTTAAATACCGCCTTTGCCGATCCGCATTTAAATTTTGCCTGGCCGGTCAATGTGGGGCCGTTAAATCCGCACCAGTATGCGCCGAACCAAATGGCCGGACAAACCATGGTGTATGAACCGCTGGTCCGCTATATGAATGACGGAACGGTAAAGCCGTGGCTGGCAGAATCATGGACGGTTTCGGATGACGGAAAAACCTATATTTTTACCTTACGTGATGATGTGAAATTCTCCAATGGCGAAAAGTTTGATGCCGCCGCAGCCAAAGTAAATTTCGATGCTATTCTGGCAAACCGCGAACGCCACGCCTGGCTTGAGCTGGCTAATCAGATTACCGGCGTTGAGGATATCGCACCGAATCAGTTAAAAATCACCCTGAAAGATGCGTATTACCCTATTTTGCAGGAGCTGGCACTGCCGCGTCCGTTCCGCTTTATTGCGCCGTCACAGTTTAAAGATGGCGGCACCAAAGACGGTATTATGAAACCAATTGGTACCGGTCCGTGGGTATTAACGGAATCCCGCCTGAGTGAGAAAGATGAATTTGTCCGCAACGAATTATACTGGGGTAAAAAGCCGGTTTATGAATCCGTCACATTTAAAGTGATCCCGGACCCGAATACCCGTGCGGTGGCATTTGAAGCCGGTGAAGTGGATTTATTGTACGGAACGGACGGGATTATTTATCCGGATACCTATCAGCGTTTTAAAAATATGCCGGGATATACCACCAAACTGTCCGCGCCTCTGGAATCTCTGGTGCTGGCAATTAATACCAAAACCGGTCCGACCCGCGATTTAGCCGTGCGTAAAGCGATTAATCACGCAGTCGACAAAGATAAAATGATTGAAAAGGTGCTGTACGGTACGCAGTTAAAAGCGGACACCCTTTTCTCAAAAAATGTGCCGTACGCGGATGCGGGTTTGACACCGTATTCTTATAACGTTGAAGAAGCGAAATCCCTGCTGGAAAACGCCGGCTGGAAAGCGAAAACCGAAAATGGTATCCGTGAGAAAGATGGCGAGCCTTTGGTGGTGGAGCTGAATTTTGTCGGTACTGATGCGGTGGCGAAGTCGATTTCTGAGGTGGTGCAGGCAGATCTGCGCCGCGCCGGGATTGATGTGAAACTGGTCGGGGAAGAGGAAAGCAGTATCTATTCGCGCCAGAAAGACGGCCGTTTCGGGATGATTTTTAACGGCACATGGGGTGCTCCGTTTGATCCGCACGCGTTTGTCAGCTCAATGCGTATTCCGTCGCATGCTGATTACCAGGCACAACAGGGGCTGGCGGATAAAGCAGAGATCGATGCCAAAATCACACAGGTGCTGACCACTACGGATGAAAAACAGCGCCGTGCGCTGTATCACGACATCCTGACCCGCCTGCACGAAGAAGCGGTGTATCTGCCGCTGACCTACATTACTGCCATTGCGGTGGCAAAACCGGAAATCGGTGATGTGCCGTTCAGCGCGATGTCGAATGAGATCCCGTTTGATCAGCTGACACCAGCTGCCAAGTGACAGGCCCGCGATTATGATGCGATTTATTTTCCGGCGGGTGCTGCTGCTGATCCCGATGCTGTTCGGCACCTCGCTGTTTATCTTTCTTATCCTGCGCCTGGGGCCGTCAGACCCCGCGCTGGATTATCTGCGGCTGTCCAAAATTCCGCCGACCCCGCAGGCGGTGGAAAGCGCCCGTGAGCTCCTTGGTCTGGATAAGCCGGTCATGACCCAGTATTTTCACTGGCTGTCTGACGCGCTGCATCTGGATTTTGGTATTTCTTATGCCACGCAGAAACCGGTACTGCCGGATCTGCTCTATTTCCTGCCCGCCACGCTGCAACTGGCGGGACTGGCGCTGGCGCTGACGATTATCCTGTCTGTGCCGATGGGTATGCTGGCGGCGCGTTACCGGGAGAAATGGCCGGATCAGCTGGTGCGGGTGATCGCGTTTATCGGGGTTTCCATGCCGAATTTCTGGCTGGGATTCCTGCTTATTCTGCTTTTTTCCATGCATCTCGGCTGGCTGCCGCCGATGGGCAAAGGTGAAGCAAAACATCTGGTGATGCCGGTGATTGCTATCTCGCTGATGTCACTCGCGATTAATGCCAGGCTGCTGAGGGCAAGTATGCTTGAGGTCGCCGGGCAGCGGCATGTTCGTTATGCGCGGCTGCGCGGGTTGTCCGAAATGACGGTGGAGCGTTCGCATATTCTGCGTAACGCCTGGCTGCCGATCATAACGGCTATCGGAATGCATATCGGGGAACTGCTCGGCGGTGCGCTGATTATAGAGAGTATTTTCAGCTGGCCGGGTGTGGGGCGCTATGCTGTCTCCGCCATTATGAACCGGGATTATCCTGTAATTCAGTGCTTTACCTTGCTGATGGTGGTGATTTTTGTTCTCTGCAACCTGATTGTGGATATTATTTATGCGATTGCGGACCCCCGTATCCGCCTCTCTGCGGAGGGTATTGAATGAGCGATATGATACTGAAAGCCCCGTCCGCCGGGCGGACACTCAGCCGCAATCTTCTGCTGTGGTTTGCGCTGGCCGTGGTGGCGCTGCTGGTTCTCGCGATGATTGCCGGGCCGTGGATCTCTCCGCATGATCCGGATCTGGTGGAATTATCGAACCGGCTTCAGGTACCGGACAGCCAGTACTGGCTCGGTACCGACCATCTCGGGCGTGATATTTTTTCCCGTCTGATTGCCGGGGCGCGGATTTCTCTCGGAACCGTAGCAATCACGCTGGTGATTATTATGACGCTCGGGCTGGTGATCGGCGGTATTGCCGGGTTTACCGGCGGGCGGACGGATCAGATTATCATGCGGTTTACGGATGTATTTCTGACGTTCCCGACACTGGTTCTGGCGCTGTTTTTAATCGGGATACTCGGTACCGGGCTGACAAACGTGATTATTGCGATCGCACTTTCACACTGGGCATGGTATGCACGTATTGTCCGCGGAATTATTCTCTCACTGCGTCACCGGGAGTTTCTGCTGGCGGCACGTCTGAGCGGTGCCGGCAATGTGCGGATCTTTCTCCGGCATCTGTTCCCCGCCACCATTTCTCAGTTGATCGTACTGGCGACGCTGGATATCGGCCATATGATGCTGCATGTCTCCGGGTTGTCATTCCTCGGGCTGGGCGTGGCGGCACCGACCGCAGAGTGGGGCGTGATGATCAGTGATGCCCGTCAGTTTGTCTGGACATCACCGATGCTGATTTTCTGGCCGGGTTTAATTTTATTTTTCAGCGTGATGGCGTTTAACATCCTCGGGGATGCACTGCGCGATCGTCTGGACCCGACACTGAGGGCCGGAACATGTCATTAAATCATTCTGTACTGGATATCAGTCATTTATCGGCGGGTTATCTGCATAATAATCATGCGCATTTCCTTATTTCTGATCTGTCATTTTCCCTGCGGCGCGGCGAAGTACTGGCGCTGGTCGGGGCGAGCGGTTCCGGTAAATCGATGACCTGCTCTGCGGTACTGGATGTTCTGCCTCCGGGAGTGCAGAAAACACAAGGTACTATCCTGCTGGACGGGCAGGCGGTCACCGGTCAGGCTCTGCGCGGCAGGCAGGTTGCATCGATTATGCAGAATCCGCGCAGTGCGTTTAACCCTGTACGGACAATGCATCAGCATATTATTGAAACACTGAAAGCGACCCGGCAGCCGCTGCATGATATTGATAAACGCATCCGTGATGTGCTGGCGGAAGTGGAACTGGGGGACAGTGAGCATATTCTGAAACTCTATCCGTTTGAGATGAGCGGCGGCATGTTGCAGCGGATGATGATCGCGATTGCTATTCTCAGTGATGCACCGTTTCTGTTTGCCGATGAGCCGACCACCGATCTGGATCTGGTGGTGCAGATGAAAATCCTCGATTTGCTGGATCATGTTGTGGCTGACCGGCAGACCGGACTTTTGCTGATCACTCACGATATGGGCGTGGTGGCGCGTCTTGCCGATCAGGTGGCGGTGCTGTCAGACGGGAAAATTATTGAAACCGGATCGGCGGAGGATATTTTTGCCCGGCCGCGCTCGCCGGTGACCCGTAATCTTATTTCCGCGCACCTTTCACTGTATGGTCTGGAGCTTTCCGCATGACACTGATCTCTGTTGAACACCTGAGTAAAAGCTACCAAAGCCATTCACTGATGGGGGCGGGAAAACCGCGCTGTATTCTCGATGATATTTCCCTGACCCTGAATGAGGGCGAAACGGTTGCGCTTCTCGGGCGCAGCGGCTGCGGAAAAAGCACTCTGGCGCGCCAGATCTGCGGGCTGGAATATCCGGAAAAGGGAGATGTTTTCTACCGGGGGATGCCGGTACGTAAACTGGATAAAAAACAACGCCGGCAGTTCCGTTCGGAGATCCAGATGGTCTTTCAGGACCCGCCCGGTGCGGTTGATCCGCGGTTTACTCTGGAGCAGACCATTGCCGAACCGCTGAAACTGCTGACCTCACTGGATGAAACACAGCGCAAAGCCCGGATAGCGGAGTTGCTGGATATGGTGGAACTGCCGCTGTCAGTACTCGGTAAACTGCCGTCACAGATCAGCGGCGGGCAGTTACAGCGTATCTGCATTGCGCGGGCGCTGGCACCGGACCCGCGTCTGATTATCCTGGATGAGGCCGTGTCAAACCTGGATATTCATCTGCAGGCATCTCTGCTGACACTGCTCGGTCAGCTGCAGAAAACCCGGGGTATTGCCTATCTGTTTGTCACTCACGATTTGCGGCTGGTCAGCAAATTTGCGGCTCGGGTGGTGGTGATGGATGAGGGCAAAATTGCCGAAACCTCACCACAGGGCTGTATTGAACAGCTGCGCCATCCTGCATCACTGGCGCTGAAAAATGCAGTATTACCGCCGTTTCCGTCTTCCCGGAGACGTCAATCCGCCTGAAAATAGTACAGAAAAAAGCGCCGTGATATCAGCAGGGCGCTTTTACTCTCATTTTATGGTTTACGGCGCTCAGACTTTATCTGAACAACTGCATTTGGCGGCGGTTTCTTTGTGATGATGAGTATCTGTGCTGCAACAGGCATCAATAGCTTTGTTGATAATATCCGCCAGCTTATTGACGGTGGAAATAATAGAAGAGAGCTGTTCGCACACATCGCGGCAGTCCGCATGTGAATGGCCGTTATCCGGGATCACCGGCGGAGTCAGACTGTCACAGAGAATTTCCTGTAATACCAGCAGGAAGTTCGCAATACCGGTGGTGTAGATATAAGAGCGCCCGCCGGTCTGCTCTGCCAGCCGCTGATACTCCTTTGTCACTTTGTCTCTTTCCGCAACAGACGGGAAGCGGTCAAGGTTTTCCGGCCGGTCATCCGGCGTCCCCTGATAGGTATATACTTTAACGCCGTGGAGCTGCGCGACACTGATCGCTTCACTGTTTTTCATCACGGCGGCGTTAGTCAGTATTCCGCCGCCGCCCTCCATACCTTCATCACCGAGCACAAAAACTGCCCGCCGTGCGCCGGGACGCCAGTCGAAATATCTGCAGGCATCGATAACGGCACGGCACAGATCTTCTTTATTTCCCGCGTGGTCACGGCCGTCGGCTTCCGGAAACGGTTCCCGGGCCTGCAGATTTCCGGCGGGAGCGCCTTTGCTCATCAGATAATCACTTAGCGACTTATCAAACTTTGTCCCGGGCCAGGTATCCTGGATGCCCAGGAATGTAGCCCTGAGCTGAGACGGACAGCGGGCAGCCGCTTTTTCTATCGCCGCATCTATTTCCCGGCTGAGATCGGCAGACTCATCAGACATTGAACCGCTGGTGTCAATGATAACCACCAAATCCAGAGCAATATCACTGTTACCGCCCATGACGAACACTGACGGGTCAATACCGGCTGCCGGTGCCGGCAAATCCTGTGTGCTGAGATCCTGATTCATTGTGTTTCCTCTGTGGTTATTGCAGTGACAGACAGCGGAGAAATCGTCTCCGTGTGTTACAGGTGTGTGTTTTCTGTGCAATCTGTTGCGCAGAGGAGCAGTATCTTTTTATTTTTCAGTGATGTATTTCCTAAAAAATAAAAGAGTCAGGCTATTTATTGAGGGGATCATGGCCCCGGTGACAGTGGCATGGCCGGGGCAGAAAGGAGGAGGAGGTTTTTACAATAAAAAATCGAATCTGTTAATATTATTATTTAAAAACAATGAATTATCTATATCCAGTAATGTGTGAACAGTATCTGAGGAATCATATTGTTTCCTGAGTTCGTTCAGAAAAACGATCAGTGAAATATCCAGCGCTGTGAGTATCCGGAAAAGCAGGCTGACCGTCAGATTACCTTTACCCAGTTCATAGCGGGAGACCTGCTGCTGACTGATTTCAAGTGTAAAGCCTAATTTTTCACCGCTTATTTTTTTCAGCTTACGAAATCTGTACAGTACCTCCCCGATATTTTTATTGAGTAAATCTGAATCTATGCATTGATATTTCTGCACCATTTATCTCCGTAGATTAAATCTGTCATAGCAGGAATGGTTGTTATTCCCGATAAATAATTATCGGTTGTGTTTTTGGGTTTTATTTGTATGTCTGGTGTTTTTTCGAAAAAACTAATTTTGTATCGAATGATTAAAATTAAATAACACATGTTATTTTTTGATGCAAATATAATATCTGCATGTTTTGTTATTTTCATAAATTTACAAAATTGGTGTGTAGTTTAATCACTTTTATTTGATGTAGTGCAAAATATAAAGAATTACTCATGTTTTACCTATTTTTTTTGTTGAAATTTTTTATTCGATCAGATTTGCATCTTGTCTGGTAAGATATGTTAAGTAAATATAGATGCAAAAAACGCTATTTTATCTAAAAAATACGTATATTTTCAGTGTATTATGTTTTTCGTAATCATGGGATATAATCTTATTACTTATTATTTTACAGTGTGTTATATCGAAATTCGCATGATTTTAGTTGTTTTTTAGTGACATTATATAAGCGTTAAGATTGATACCGGAATTTGTTGTAAAAAATAACATTTATAACAAAATTATGTTTGATTTGGTTTCAATACATTAAATTTTGTGTAAATTGTAGTATTTTGGTTTTTTATTCCATTCTTAATCCAAATATAGATAAATAAAGAATAAACACGCCGTATTTTTTGTTACCAAGTAATGTTTACTTACATCTTTCATATTAATTCATTGAAATATCAATTGAAAATAATGAAAACAATTCATTAACATAAATATCATTAACTCGTCTTATGTGTATGCGTGGTTGTAATGATATATAAATACACGTAATGTTACTCGTATATATAACCTGAATAACGTCCGATAATAATATAAATCTGCTGACTTTATATATTTATAAAGTTACGGGTGTTTTTTAAATTTATTTTTATATTTATATCCTGCTTTTATTGTTACGCCGGGAGGCTTTCCCCTATGAAAAAATATAAATCTGTAAAAAGATTCGCGTTACCGGTATCTATTATACTGGGGTCGGGATTATATTCCCTTCCCGGAATGGCAGATCCCTGCACATCGGTTACAGACGGAGACGGACAAAAACACCTGACCTGTAACTCAACCATCTATTATTACAGTGCCGGTGAGCACGGCGGAACCCCTTTATCCGATTATGCGAGTGTGACCATCAATACCACGCAGGACGCGTCAACCTCTCCACTCCAGGGCTGGGCGGTTTACGGGAACAGCAGCACCTATAATTTTAATGAACTGAATATTGAGACCAGCGGCGCCAAAGCTGACGGTATTGTGACAAAAAACGGTGCCAGTAAAATCAATATTGATAAATTAACCATTAAAACCACCGGGTCCTCTGCGGATGGCCTGAACGTTGGCAAGGAAAGCAACGGCACAATTATTACGGTGGGTGATGATGCGTATATTGATGCATTCGGAATGGGAGTGCGTGCTAACTCATCAACCACGGGAACAAACGAAAACCTGATCACGCTCGGGAAAAATGCGGTTATTATTTCCCATGAAGCGGGCAGTAATCTGGAATTTCTGGGTCGGGAATTAGGAACCGGTTATGCGGTTTATGCCGGGAATACCAATTCCGCGGCAACCGGCGATGCCCGGGTGGTGATCGGTGATAACAGCACTATTGTGGCAAACGGCAGCTCAGCGCATGCGGTGTATGCCAACAAGAGCGGTATTATCGAACTGGGTTCAACGAATATCCGCGCCGAAGGTACGACGGCACACGGTGTTTATGCCGAAGCCGGATCGAAAAAGGTCGGTGGTGCAACAGTCACTGCGGGCAGTCAGGTGTATCTCGGCGGTGATACCACCATTAATGTGGTCAGTGATGGCCGGAAATTTGCCCTGTATGCCAAAGGGGCGGATTCACAGATCTCCTCTTCTGATCGCCTGTCCGGTGACAGCATCCGCAGCGTATTCACCGTTGACGGTGATATAAAAGCAGAGACAAAAGGAATTATTGATCTGCAAATGGCGGATAACAGCCGGTTTACCGGCAGTACCAACTCACTGGAATACAATGCGGCAGGTGCACCGAATACGACCACAAACGGTACCATTAACCTGGATATTGCCGGTGCAAACAGTATCTGGAATATGACGGCTGATTCTGTGCTGTCAAACCTGACACTGACCGGCGCAACACTCCGTTTTAACTCTCCGGACGATCTGACCGATCCGGATGCCTTTGTACCGAAAACACTCACCGTGGCTGGTGATTACACTGGTAACGGCGGGCACTTAATCCTCAATACCGTATTGAATGATGATAATTCACCGACGGATAAATTACTGATCAAAGGTAATTCTGCCGGAACCACGACGGTCGGTTTTGTGAATATCGGCGGGCAGGGCACACTGACCACACTCAACGGTATTGAAGTCATCACCGTTGACGGTGTTTCTGATGGTACCTTTACTCAGAACGGGCGGATTGTTGCCGGGGCGTATGATTATTATCTGGGACGCGGTAAAAACGGCAATGAGAAAAACTGGTATCTGACATCAGACTACAGCCCGGTGACTCCGGGTCCTGATCCGGAACCAGAGCCGGAACCGGAACCGGAACCGAAGCCAAAACCGGAGCCGGAGCCAGAGCCAAAACCGGAGCCGGAGCCAAAACCGATAGTCCGTCCGGAAGCAGGGGGATATATCAATAACCTGTATATGGCAAATAACCTGTTTAATGTGCGTCTGCATGATCGCCTCGGGGAAACTCAATATACCGATGTACTGACCGGTGAGCGCAAGGTGACCAGTCTGTGGCTGCGGAATGTGGCCGGACATTCAGTGGTGAAAAGCGGTAATGGTCAGTTAAGAACCGGGACAAATCGTTATGTGGTGCAGCTGGGCGGGGATATCGCGCAGTGGTCTGATAATGATCTTAACCGCTACCATATCGGGTTAATGGCAGGTTACGGCCGCATCAGCGGCAAGACCACAAACCATATTACAAATACCCGGGCCAGCTCTCACGCAGATGGTTACAGTGCAGGGATCTACGGCACCTATTACGCTAATGAGGCGGATAAAACCGGTCTGTATGTTGACAGCTGGGTGCAATATAACTGGTTTAAAAACCGGGTTGACGGGGATGAATTACCGGAAGAGAAATATAACTCTGACGGTATCACGTTGTCTGCTGAAGCCGGGTACAGCTTCCTGATCAATGAAACACAGGGCAGTGAGGGCAGTATTAACCGCTGGTATATTCAGCCGAAAGCACAGGTGACTTATATGGGTGTGAAAATGGATACACACACAGAAAGGAGCGGTACCCGCGTATCGGCAACCGGTGAAGGGAATATCCAGACCCGTCTCGGGGTGAAAGTGTACGGTCTGGGACAGGCATTGCAGGATAAAGAAAACGATCGTCACTTCCAGCCGTTTGCTGAGATTAACTGGCTGAATAACAGTAAGATGACCGGTGTTTCCATGAACGGTGAGCACGTCAGTCAGTCCGGTACCCGCAATATTGGTGAAATCAAAGTGGGGATTGAGGGACAACTGACCCGCAATGCGGATATCTGGTTTAATGTGGCACAGCAGGCTGGCAGTGATAACTACTCGGATACACAGGGTATGTTAGGTCTGAAATATCGCTTTTAACTGTAAATAAGATTTCCGGCCGTGATAACAGCGATTCTGTTATCACGGCTTTTTTGTGTCCGGCGGCAACAGAGATTTAATCGTTACCCCAGCGGTTAAGAAACTCTGCGATATCATCGATCCGCTGTTTATTGATACCGGCTTCAGCCGCCATCTTTTTCTGAGCATCCTCACTGATTTCTTCGCCGTTCGTCAGACAGGTGATCAGCAGCTGGAAATAGTGCGCCAGTCCGTCGTACTCCTGCTCTTCAACCGGCTCTTCCGATTCCAGCGCATACTCATCCGCGATGTCATAGTATTTATCAGGTACTATATTTTCCATAAATCCCTCCGGGGCTAACGCCGGTGTCAGTGGTTGGTATTGTCCCATTGTATCTGATCCGGCTTCTTTTTCGCACCAGGCCCGGTGTCCGATCGCTGAATAAAACAGCGTCTCTGTTTTTATGTCCGGATTCAGACATAAAAAAAGACCCCCGATCATTATCGGGGGTCTTGTCACAGAGCCGGTTTTGCTATTTCCGCTGTATTATCAGAAGCTGTAACGGATACCCAGGTTGCCGCTGTAAGGTGTTTCCACATGGCTGCCTTTGGCATAGTTGAACTCTGCATAGGCTGACCACTGATTATTCATCTGCGCCGTCAGACCCACACCGTACTTACCGACGGTTCCGGACATATCGTTGCTGAATGATTCGGTGTCATTAATCACCACGCCGTTGTTCTTTTTAAACTCGTGGCTGACTGCCAGACGGGCGTAAGGTTTAATCAGTCCGCCGTTTTCAGTGATAAACGTTTTACCGAATGTGGTACCGATTTCACCTTTCACAGATTCAGCAGCATCAGCTTTCACTTTCATATCGCTGCTGAAACGGTAGTCCGTTTTTTCGCCGCGGAAGTAAGATCCCAGTACATAAGGCTCGATAAAGTAACTGCCCGCGGTGATGTGTTTACCACCTTCCACAGAGAAACCGATGCCGTTGGTGTTATCTTTGGCAGTGGTTTTGCCGTCATTAAACTGCGCGCTGTTTTTGGTTCTGAAATGGTTGGCTTTCAGCACGCCGTCCACATAGTAGCCGCTGTTGTGCATCCAGGTGGTGTAAACACCAAGACCTAAGCTGTCCACTTTACCGTCACTGGTGCGGGCATCCAGTTCAGAATGTGTGTAGGAGAACATTCCCCCGATCAGCAGGCGGCTGTTATCCAGCACAATCGCGTGGTCACTGCCCAGCATCAGTCCGTTCATATCCTGGGTGTAACCGACATTGCCGGTTGAGATACGGTTACGGCTGCCGATATATTTACCCCACACACCATCCTGCGCAGTCTGGTTATCACGCAGATCACCCAGGCGGGTTCTCAGTGTGGATAATTCGCTGTTCCAGATAGTTGGCGTTACGTTTGCCATTGCGATGGCGTTTTTACCGCTTTCGGAGATTTCAGGCTCCGGTTCCGGTTTTGGTTCCGGATCAGGACCCGGGTCCGGATTTGGTGCCGGTTCATTTGCTTTCGGCGATAAATACCAGTTATCACTGTCCTGCTCATCACCCTGTACCAGGTAATATTTATAAGCACCGAGGTCAACACTGCCGTTCACCAGCGCAAAACTGTTGCTGTCACTGCCGTTAGCAAAAATCAGATGGTGCGGATTCACACCGCCGCGGCTTTTCAGCTCCTGACCGGAATCCATCACTCTGACATTAAACTCACCGCTGATACTGTTGCTGATATTCAGGAAATCACCGGTACCACCGTTAATATTGGTGTTCATGACAAAGGTGCCGGAACCGGTCAGATCTGAAATCTGCAAGCGGCTGTATTTACCCGCATCACTGCCGTCGCTGCTGCCGAATACCACGGTTCCGTTGCTGGTCAGTTTTTCAATGGTCGCTTCGGATTCACTGGTGGTGTCATTATGCTTCAGATACAGGAACGCATTATCACCGGCCAGATTAAGGCGGGTAACATACGCGCCTTTCGCATCCAGTGCACCGGTCCAGCTGTGAAGGCTGCCGCCCTCCATGGTTACTGAACCGTTATTCACATTCAGGTCACCGGTGGAATATGCACCATAGGCAATAAAGGATGAACCGCCATTTTCAACGGTGGTATCCTGAATATGACCAAATTCCCTGACCAGTTGTGTGCCGCCGTTAATCAGCGTACCAACCGCATCGGCATAGTATTCAACAATCTGCTGACCGCCCTGATGGATCACAGACCCGGTGGCAACCTGATCTTTGCCAATCCATCCGTCCCGTTCAACCCACTGTCCGCCGGTCCAGCCGCCTTTTTTACCGCTGACAATCTGCTGTCCGTAAACCTGAGTATCAATGGCTTCACCGCTCTGAATACGCTGCACACCGCCTTCATAAATAATGGCATTCTTTGCTGTCTGCTCATCAATCCGGAAAGTATCATCGGATGTCCATTCGCCATTCAGCCATTCACCGTCGACACCGGTAATAATCTGAGTACCATAAACACGGGTATCTTCCGTATTACCGTGGGTAACAAATTGCAATGCGCCGTGGTTAATTGTTGTATTGCTGTCGGTCACTCCGTCCTTTCCGGCATAGATCTGCTGAACTGCGCCGTTATACAACACGGTATCTATCGTGTTACCGCTGCTCATCTGATAGCTGCCGCCACCGATATGGCTGTTGGTTGCGGTGCCGCCATAGATAATATGCTGCCCGCCATTGACGACGATGACATCTTTGGTATTTGAGGTACTGGTAACGGATTGTTCCAGATAACCGCCGTCGATTAAAATTGCCTGTGCATAACCCCGCGTACCGACTACCATTCTTCCGCCGGTATTTACCGTGGTGTTATATGCCTTAGCATCATTGCCCAGGCTCAGGCTTCCGTTATTTTCAACAATTGTGTTATACGCTACGGAATCTTCCATCATCGACATAAAGCCGCGGTATATTTTGGAAGGATCAGACGGATTAGCAATTCCGCCTTTGACAATATTTCCGATAGCAACACTACCGCTTCTGAATGTAGTCTGGAAGGAATCGATCGTATTATTCAGGCTGTAAGAATTATTCTCAACATAAAGAAATTGCTCGGGAAACCAGGTCCGGGTTAATGTCTGACCATTAATATATTGGTTACCGGTGATAATAGATTGGTATTTATTGTCCCATTTATCTTTTGCGATTGGCCAGCCGTCGGTTGCACTGCTGAGAATCGTATTGATATCAGGGGTTTCAGCCTCTGACTGAAAAGGTGGTGGTGGTTCCGGTGTATCCGTGGCATAAACGCTGAAAGAAGCGGAAAACAGTGCAATCAGCACTGAATTATTAAATGTCATATCCAAGTCCTGGCTATAAAAGTGAATTAAAATTATTTATCAGATTTAATGTAGTGTTGCGGGCTATATAAAAATCGTCCGGAAATAAAACGGAATAATGTTTTTTAATTGACAGTAAAATAATGAGGAACCCGGGAAAATACCGTCTTCCGGTGATATATCGGATATATAGCCCGCTGATAAAAAATATCACGCAGAGGGTAACGTCTCTACTCACCCCTGTTGTAATGAGGGGTTAATATGTAACAATTTAAGAATAGTAAGGAAATAATCTGAGGGTATAAGAAATATTAAATTATTTAACCACGAAATATACCTGAAGACTGATAGCAGAGCTTTGTTATTGAAAGTGCCGGGTTGTGGTATAAGTACCCCGGTGCGCAGATATCAGCTGAAACACAAATGTACGGATTAACCGTGTCGGCGGGATATATATATCCATCAGTTAATTTTCTGATTTCACTGAATTAATATATAAGTATTAGTGACGTATTCTGTCATTTTCCTGTTTACACTGAATATGACTGTAAAATGTCCAGATGTTCATATTGGCGATATATTATCTTTTTTTAACTATTTGTGCGTATTTTCACTTTCCCGCATCCGGTTTCCTCCGGTAAAATTTCACTTAGTGCAATACCGCATCCGCTTTCCGGCAATACTCCGCGCCGTTATTTAATTATGAATAATATGAAAAACAGAGTGACCAACCGCATCTTACCCGGCGCGGTGCTTATTTTTGTGACCGGTTCTGCTTTCAGTGCACCCGGTGATCAGCAGTTTATCCATCAGCAACAGCAGCAGGATGCCCTGGAAGAAAAATTTGGTGCAAAGGCGCCGGATGTTCGTCTGGCAGCACCCGCAGCCCCGGCCGGTAAGCTTGCATTTCCGCAGGAAACACCCTGCTTTGATATTCAGCAGGTGACGGTCAGCGGGACGGAATCCCTGCCGCACTGGCTGCCGTTACAGCGTCTGGCAAATGAGGGCGCGGGACAGTGCCTCGGTGTGCAGGGCATTAATCTGCTGATGTCTGATATACAGAACCGCCTGATCAGCCACGGCTGGGTCACCACCCGGGTGCTGGCGCCGCAGCAGGATCTGACACAGGGGAAGTTGTCGCTGGTTGTGGTTCCGGGCCGTGTGCGCCAGGTGCGCTTCACGGATGATTCAGATAAGTACGCCACTCTTTACACCGCCATGCCTGCCCGCGAAGGCAACATGCTTGATTTGCGGGACATCGAGCAGGGGCTGGAAAACTTACAGCGTCTGCCGACCGTGGAAGCCTCAATGGAGCTGGTGCCCGGTGATGAACCCGGTGAAAGTGATATCGTTATCACCCGCAAACAGAAAAAAATGTGGCGGCTCAATGCCTGGGCGGACAACTCCGGCACGGACAGTACCGGGAAAAATCAGGGCGGGCTGATGTTCGCGCTGGATAATCCGCTTTCCCTCAGTGACCTGTTTTATGTGACCGCTACCCGTGACCTGCTGTTTACCGGCGGGAAAGAATCCGCCAACTACAGTGCCCACTATTCAGTGCCGCTCGGTTACTGGCAGTTTGCCCTGACCGGCAGCAAATACGATTACGTGCAGACCGTGGCACTGCTCAACGGCGACGCGCGTTACAAAGGCCGCAGTGAAACCCTCAATGCGCAGCTCAGTAATGTGCTGTACCGCGACGCGACGGCCAAAACCACGCTGAACTACGGCGTGAATCTCCGCCAGACCCGTAACTATATTCAGGAAACTGAAATTGAGAACCAGAAACGCCGCACCAGCACCTGGAAAATCGGACTGGATCACCGGCAGTACATCGGGACATCGGTTCTGGATGCGGGTGTCAGTTATCAGCGCGGTACCCGCTGGTTCGGCGCGATGCCGGCCTGGGAGGAGTACCGTCCCGCCGGCAGTGACGATTACGCCACGGCGCTCTCCCGTATCTTACAGTTCTCCGCCTCTCTGACTGTACCCTTTGCACTGGGTGAACAGCAGTTTCAGTATCAGGGCGAATACCTGCGCCAGTTGAGCGGTACTCCGCTGACCCCGCAGGATCAGTTCTCTATCGGTAACCGCTGGAGTGTCCGTGGTTTTGACGGCGAACGGACGCTGAGCAGTGATGACGGCTGGTATTTCCGCAACACCCTCTCCTGGAACACGCCGCTGCCGCAGCAGCAACTGTATATCGGTGCGGATTACGGCCGTGTCAACGGGCATAACCGCGACTGGCTGATCGGCCGGACACTTGCGGGTGGTGTGCTCGGCCTGCGCGGAGCGTTGAGCCCGGCCGGGCTTTCGTATGATTTTTCTGTCGGTACACCATTTTCGAAACCGGACGGCTTCAAAACTGACAATGCTGTCTTCAATTTTAATGTGAGCTGGCAGTACTGATGCCTGCTGTACGGATGATTACCCGATTTTCAGGGAACTGAGATTATGAACAAACACTGTTACCGGATTATTTTTAACAAAGCCCGTCAGATGATGATGGTGGTATCCGAACTGGCAAAAAACCACAGCAGCGACAAATCCCGCACACAGAGCGGTGCCGGTATCACCCCGCTGACGGCGGTGATTTCCCCGCTGCGGCTCAGTATCATGCTGCTGCTCGGCTGGATTGCCCTGCCGGTGACGGCGGGCGGCATTGTGGCGGACGGCTCCGCTCCCGGTAACCAGCAGCCGACCGTGATCTCCTCCGCCAACGGTACGCCGCAGGTTAATATTCAGGCGCCGAACAGCGATGGTGTCTCCCGTAACCAGTACAGTCAGTTTGATGTGGACAGCAAAGGCGCGATCCTCAACAACAGTGCGGTCAACACGCAGACACAGCTGGGCGGGCTGGTCACCGCCAATCCGTGGGTGGCCAAAGGTGAGGCGAACATTATCCTCAATGAGGTCAACAGCGCTAATCCGAGTCAGCTTAACGGCTTTGTCGAAGTAGCCGGGAAACGGGCGGATGTGATCATCGCCAACCCGGCGGGGATCACCTGTAACGGCTGTGGTTTTATCAATGCCGGACAGACCACCATGGCTGCTGCACAAGCTTTACTGGAACAGGGACGGATCAAAGGCTTTGATGTCGATAAAGGGCAGATTGCTGTCACCGGCAAGGGCATGAATGATACGCAGAGCAACTATACCCGGCTGATAGGCCGTGCGGTGGAAGTGAATGCCAAACTGCATGCACAGGATCTGACCATCACCACCGGGCGCAACATCACGGATGCGCAGGGTAATGTGGTGACACAAAAAGCGGCTGACGGCACCACTCCGGCTTTTGCGCTGGATGTGGCGGCGGTCGGCGGTATGTATGGCAATAAAATTAAACTGGTCGGCACCGAACACGGCGTCGGTGTGCGCAATGCGGGCACTATCGGGGCGCAGGCCGGTGAACTGAGTCTGTCCGCTGACGGCAAATTACAGAACAGCGGTATTATTACCGCAGCAACGGATGTGAAAGCGACACTGACTGACAATATCACCAATACCGGTACAGTCAGTGCCGGGCGGGATATTCAGCTTAACACCGCCGGGGATACGGATAACCAAAAACAGATCCTGGCGGGACGCCATATCACCGCTGACAGTCAGGCACTGAATAATGCCGCAGGTGCCGTGATGGCAGCCGGTGCGGATAAAGACGGGCGGCTGACACAGACCGGCGATATGACCCTGACCGCCGCGAAAGGTGCCACCCTTAACGGACAGCAACTGGCGCATGACCGCATGGCGGTCACCGCAGCCGATATCTCGCTGGAAAACAGCCGCACGGCAGCGAAAGAGATGGCGCTGACCTCCGCCTCCGGACTGAACCTGAAAAACGCGGACGTTTCCGCCTCCGGCACGCTGACCGCAGTTGCGCCGGACGGTATTGATAACCGCAGCGGCAAACTGACCGCCGGTGCGCTGCAACTGACCGCCCGCAAACTGGATAACACACAGGGGCAGATAATCCAGACCGGTACAGATGATCTGACACTGAACCACAAAGACGGGATCATCAATAAAGACGGCACGATCGCCGGCAACAGCAACAACATCACACTGAATGCAGACAGAACCGATAACCAAAAAGGCCGCATTCAGCATGCCGGAACCGGCACAGTCAGCATCACCACGCCGGACTTCACCGGACAAAACGGTGTGATTGTCTCCAACGGTCATCTGATGATGAAAGGCGGAAACTATCAACTGGACAACAGCGAAACCACAGCCCGCACGATCACCGGGGAGATGAACACGCTGTCTCACCGTGACGGTAAAATGGTGCAGCGTGACAGCGGTGCACTGACACTGGCGGTACAGCACGCCCTTGATAACACACAGGGGGTGATTGCCGGGCAGCATCTGACCCTCAGTGCAGAAACACTGGGCAACCAGCGCGGAAAACTTCAGGGCAGCGCTGAGGCACAACTGACCGTCACCGGAAAAACGGATAACCGCGACGGGGAACTGCGCGGCGGCAAACAGCTTACACTCTCCGCCCGTGAACTGGATAACACGCGGGGCACGGTTGCCGGACATGAAAACGCGGCGCTGACCACCGGCACGCTCACCAACACCGGCGGCACACTGATTGCCGGTCAGAACCTGACAGTCACCAGCGGAAGCCTCAGCGGGGACGGCGATGTGTTATCGGCGGGGGATATGTCACTGACCCTGAATGACGCGTTCACCAACCGGAAAAAAGTACAGGCCAACGGCAGCCTGACCATGATTGTGAAAAACGGTGTGCAGAATGAGGCACTGATTCAGGGCGGCAATGCGGTCACGATTAAAACTTCAGATCTGACCAATAGCCGCGATGCCGAAATCAGTGCGGACAACACCACGCTGACAGTACAGAACACCCTCACCAATACCGGACTGATCGACGGTGTGAATACCCGCATCAGCACCAACACGCTGGACAATACCGCCACCGGGCGGATCTACGGTGACGATATCGCGCTTCAGGCTGATACCCTCAATAACTCCGCAGCCGCAGATAAATCCAGCTCGGCGGTGATTGCCGCCCGCAACAGCCTGAATATCGGCACCAAAACGCTGAACAACACCGGACAGAGCCTGATTTACAGCCAGGGACTGCTTAGTATCGGTCGTACACTGGATGCGGACTACCGCGCCACCGGCAGTGCTGACCAGTTTAATAACCTCGGCTCCACTCTGGAATCGCAGGGGAATATGACGCTGAATATCCGGGAAATCAATAATATCAATACCAACCTGGTGACAGATATTGCTGAAATTGGCCGCAGTCAAATTCATGAAGGTGTGCTGAAAGGCCATACCCGGCGCTTTAACTGGAAAGATATTGACCGGCGGGAAAAGAACAAGTACGGCGTGCATACCGCGAAGATGCCGGATGGTACTTCAGGTGATGAATTCTATGAATATGACTATGAAAGAGTGATTCAGGAAACCTACGTGGTCGCCACTGAACCGGGAGTGATCCAGTCCGGCGCGGATCTGACCATTAATAGCGATACATTACTGAACAAAGATAGTCGTGTCCTGGCGGGCGGACTGCTGACAACCACGATTGGTGATTTGCAGAATATTGCCACCAAAGGGGTGCATATTGTCACGGATCGCGGCTGGCAGGTGCGCTGGTATGCGAAGAAAAAGAAACGAAAAATCGGCGGTACTAAAACCTCCCAGGGGACTGACGGCGGGCTTTACCGCCCGGCACCGGAGATCACCGATACCGACCTCGGTGTGCATAAATGGGAAATGAATGCACAGACTGACATTCAGGCGGTGGATACCTCCGGGCGCACAGCTCCGGTGATTATTGATGTACCGGTCACGGCGGAAACCGGCGGCACCACAGCAGACACCGTGATCCGCACCGGTAATGACACGATAACGCTGCCGAACAACAGCCTGTTTACGGTCAGACCGGGCAGTGACAGTCAGTATCTGGTGGAAACTGACCCGCGCTTTACCAACCGCAAAAAATGGCTGGGCACTGATTATATGCAGCAGTCGCTGCTCAGTGATCACAGTCAGATGCACAAACGCCTCGGTGACGGTTATTACGAGCAGAAGCTTATCACGGACCAGATAGTGCAACTCTCCGGGCAGCGTTATCTCGGCAATTACCGCAACGACGAAGAACAATTCAAAGCGCTGATGGATAACGGCATCATCTTCGGCAAAAAATATAACCTGACCCCGGGCGTGGCGCTGACCGCAGAGCAGATGGCGCTGCTGACCGGCGACATGGTGTGGCTGGTTGAGAAAACCATCACCCTGGCGGACGGCAGCACCGAGAAAGTCCTCGTGCCGCAGGTCTATGCCCGTGTGAAACCGGGGGATTTAACCGGCGACGGCGCACTGCTGGCCGGTAAAAGCACACAATTTACCGTGAACGGACAACTGGTTAACAGCGGCTCTATCCTCAGTAAAGACGCACTGACCATCAATGCAGGGGACATTCTCAATCAGGGGGCGGTCAGCGGTAATGATGTGCTGCTTAATGCACAGCGTGACCTGAATAACCTCGGCGGTACACTCATTGGCGGCGATTCCCTGACGGTGAATGCGGAGAACATCCGCAGTGAAACCACCCTGGCAGGGGATGCGGATAACCGTCATCTCAACCGTATCGCGGGCATTTATGTGCAGGGGGATAACGGTAAACTCACCCTGAACGCGAAAGACTCGGTCACACTGACGGCAACAGATATTGCCGCCACAGGCAAAGACAGCAAAACCACCATTACCGCAGGGAATGACATCACGCTGGGCACCGTCACCACCACCCGGACTGAAAACGGTGACTGGGGTAACGATAATTATCGTCACCTCACAACGCAGACGGATACCGGCTCACAACTGCACGGCGGGGATATCACCCTGAACGCCGGACGGGATATGAACGCCACCGCCGCAACGGTTGATGCCAAAAATGCCCTGACGGTCAGTGCCGGGCGCGATATTACCATTCAGTCCGGCAAAGACGTTTCTGACCTGACTGAGCACAGTAAACAGACCAGTAAAGGTCTGCTTTCCGCCTCATCACTGGAAACCCACGACGAAGTACACCGTACCGATGCGGTCAGCAGCCAGTTCGGCGGCGATACCGTCACCCTGAAAGCCGGTAATAACCTCACCGTTGAGGGCAGTCAGGTGATTGCGGATAACGACCTGACCGCCACGGCCGGGAAAAATATCACGGTCACCACCACGGATGAAGCCCGAGAGGAAACACATCTGCGCGAGGAGAAAAAATCCGGCCTGATGAGTTCCGGCGGTATCGGTTTTACCGTCGGTAAACAGGAAATGAAACAGACTACTGACAGCGACAGCCGTTTCGGCAAAGGCAGCACACTCGGCAGCACCGAAGGGAATGTCAGCCTGACCGCCGGGGAGAATCTCACCATTCACGGCAGTGATGTGGTGGCGGAAAAAGATATCCGTCTCTCCGGACAATCCGTTGCGGTCACCGCCGCTGAAAACACGCACACCGAACTGACAAAAACCGAGCAGAAGCAGAGCGGATTTACGCTGGCGCTGAGCGGTGCCGCAGGCGGGGCGCTGAATACCGCTGTGCAGACGGCTGATGACGCGAAGGAAACCGAAAACGGCCGCGTAAAAGCGCTGCAGAATATCAAGGCGGGACTATCCGGCGCCCAGGCGCTGGAAGCCGGTCGTCTGGCCGATGTTCAGGGGGATACAGGCTCCGCCTTTGGTGTGAATCTGTCATACGGCAGCAGTTTCTCATCGTCCGAAACGGCCACCCGGCAGACCACCGCACAGGGCAGCAGTGTCAGTGCGGGAAATAATCTGACCATTAATGCCACCGGAAAAACGTCGGACAGCGGTAATATCGCCGTCACCGGCAGTGAGTTACAGGCGGGCGGCAATCTCACCCTGAATGCAGAGAATGATATCGCCCTGACTTCGGCGCAGAACACGCAGACCGTGGACGGCAAAAATAGCAGCAAAGGCGGCTCGGTGGGAGTGGGTATCACCTTTGGTTCGGGCGGTACCGGTCTGAATGTTAACGCCAGCGTGAATAAGGGCAAAGGGTTCGAGAAAGGCAACAGTCAGTTTGCCACCGATACCACGGTGAACGCGGGCAAAACCCTGACGATTAACAGCGGCAACGACACCACGCTGAAAGGCGCACAGGCACAGGGTGAAAAAGTTATCGTCAATACCGGCGGCAACCTGACCCTGCAGAGTGAGCAGGCGGTTGATAACTACGACGCGAAACAAACCAGTCTCAGTGCCGGGGGAAGCATCGGTCTGAGCAGCGGTTCACTGAATATCTCAGCAAACCGCGATAAGATGCACAGTGAATACGAATCAGTACAGAACCAGACGGGTATTTATGCCGGAAAAGAGGGCTTTGAGGTTACTGTCGGCAAACACACGCAGCTTGACGGTGCGGTAATTGCATCGACGGCAGATAAAGACAAAAACACCCTCGACACCGGCACGCTGGGCTTTAACAATCTGGAAAACAAAGCGGAATATCAGGTGGAGCACCAGGGCGGCAGTCTGAGCTCCGGCGGCGCTGTCGGCGGTAACCTGGTATCCAACCTCGGCAGTGCGCTGGCTGTGGCGGATAACAAAAAAGAGAGCAGCAGCAACACCACCCATGCGGCGGTCTCAGACGGTAAATGGATAATCCGCGACACGGAAAACCAGAAACAGGACGTGGCAGACCTGAGCCGCGATACGGACAGCGCCCACTCAGTCCTTAATCAGATATTTGATAAAGAGAAAGAGCAGAACCGGGTGAAAGAGCAGCAACTGCTCGGTGAGATAGGTGTTCAGGTGATAGATATTGCCCGGACTGAGGCAAAAATCAAAGCCACAGAAAAAGCGAAGGAAAGCTTTGATATCAGAAAGTACAGTAAGGATGATATCGATAACGCCAGAGCGGCACTGACGGCAGACGGTCAAGAAACTGACGATGAAGCGATCAGTGCACTGTTATTTAACAAAGAGGTTGAGAAAAACTTAGCGGAATCGGGCTTCGGCACCGGCGGCAAGTACACCCGCGCCATGCAGGCTGCCACCGCAGCGGTACAGGGTCTGATGAACGGTGACCTGAATGCGGCACTGGCCAACGGCGCGGCCCCGTTTATTGCCAATGAAGTCAAAAACCTGATCCCGGATGATGACGCCGACGCCAATCTGAAACGTACTATCGCCCACGGTATCGCCAACGCAGCGCTGGCTCTGGCCAAAGGTGAAAATGCCGCCGCACAGGCTACCGGTGCTATGACCGGCGAAGCCATCGGCATTCTGGCCGAATCGGTCTACAAAAAACAGCCGGGCGAACTGACCGAACAGGAAAAAGAGAATGTCAGCGCCTGGGCTACGCTGGCATCCGGTCTTGCCGGTGGTTTGGTCGGTGGTGATACGCAGAGTGCGGCTAATTCGGCGCAGGCCGGGAAAACAACTGTTGAAAATAACTCCTTGGTTATGCTGGTTCCTGATATTGATAGCTACTCAGAGGATTTTAAAAACTCAAATGACCCGTTATATAAATTAACCGATGCATATGTTCATGAGCTTGAAATAAGGGCAGAATCAGGTGACCAAGGGGCAATAATAGAGCTGCAACAACGAGAAATTGCCGAAGAGAATGCAAAAACAGCGGTTGTTTTGTATGCAACTGTTGTCGGTGGCTACTATACGGCAACTGCTGCGCCTGAAATCATCGCTGCTGCAAAAGCAGGTGCAATTACCTGTGCGGAAAATCCGGTCTTATGTGCAAACCAGGTGGGAGCCTGGATTATTGAAATGCTGGGAGCTGATGCGGCACCTGCAGGAATAGCGATAACCGGAAGTACAGCTACAGCGAAACTTACTGTTAATCAATTATCCGAATTGTCCGCATTAAAGAGTATGCAGCAGCAGGGCGGTAAAGTTTCGCCTGAAATGGTCAGCAAATCACTATCATCAAAATCACCTTCTAACCCAGCCTCACAGTCATCCAGCGGTGCATGGAAACAAAGTGATTCGAAAATTAATGCAGGCGAGTATCAAATTTCAAATGGATCTCCTAATGCGATAGATAAAGGTAATTTAGCTAATCCGATCACTCAGTCCCGTATAAATGTCCAAAATGGTGATTCAAAAGCTGGCTGGGAGCATGTTATCAAACGTCATTTTTCTGGAAATTCAAATGCTAGCCAATTTACAATTAGTGAATCCGAACTTAAATCATTGTTACAAAATCCAGAGGTAGTAAAGATACCGATAAGTAAGACTCAAACATCATTGAATAAAGCAACAGGTAAGGAAGAAATATTATATCAACGAACAATCATTTTAGATAAACAAATTGGAATTGATAAATTTAGTAATGGTCCTACGAATAAAATGACTATCCTTACTGATAAGCACGGAAATTTAGTTACAGCAACTCCTGGAGTTATAAATTAAACATGAATAATAATGATGAATTAATAAAGTTTAAAAAAATTGAAAAAGAAATTATTTTGCCATTTCTTCAAAATGAGTTTTCTTTTTTAAACTCGGTAGATATTTTATATCAAGGAATAGACCAATGCGTTGAAATTTATGCTTATTTAGTGAATAAAAAATTTGTAATAGAGTTCGACCTCTCGACTATAGATCATAGTATAACTAAAAATGAAATTTTGACTGTACAAGAGTATGAAAAAAGCCTTCAAGGGAAAGGCCGAGCCAAAAAAGAAGCTCGTGATTTTTTACGAAAATTAATGCATAAAGAAGTATAGCGAATGTTGTAAGTACACCCGTTTCAGTTCCACACACTTTTTGAGATTTCGTTATTTTTGACCTCCTCCCCAATTCAGCGCCAGGTTAAATCAGAGATCCTGACCTTTTGCAGACTTCGGATGAATTCTTCCGGAGTCTGGTTATTTAACGAGGAATGAGGTCTTTGCCGGTTATATTCCTGCCGCCAGCACTCGATCTTTTCCTGCGCATCTTCCAGCGACAGGAACCAGTGAACGTTCAGACACTCGTCACGGAAGCTGCCATTAAAGGATTCGATTAACGCATTGTCCGTCGGCTTTCCGGGCCGGGAGAAGTCCATCGTTACCCCGTTTTCATATGCCCATTTATCCAGTGCCTTTGAGATAAATTCGCTGCCGTTGTCGGTCTGAAACCGTTCGGGAACGCGGCGCTGTAACTGCTTCAGACGGGCCATTACCGCAACCACATCGTCACCCCGCAGACCCTGTCCAACTTCTATCGCCAGACATTCCCGACTAAAATTATCGACTACAGTCAGCGCCCGGATCCGGCGCCCGTTGAACAGATTATCAGCAACGAAATCCATACTCCAGCACTGATCGGCTGCCGTCACTGCCGGACGCTCCTGTCTGTGCCTGGCTGTGACATGTCGGCGGGGCCGCTTTGTCCGCAGATTCAGCCCTTCCTGACAATAAATACGGTGGGTTTTCTTATGGTTAATCAGCCAGCCTTCCCGGCGCAGCAGGATATGTATGCGCTGCACGCCGTAGCGGATGCGGGTTTCCGCTATTTCCCTTATCCGTTGCGTGACTGCGCGGTCGTCACGCCGGCTTTGATAGTGGTAGACCGTGCGGCTCTGCATCATCAGACGGCAACCACGCCGCAGCCCGATACGGTAGGCCTCCAGCAACCAGGTTACCGCCTCCCGCTTCTGGGCCGGTCTCAGAACTTTTTTTTGATGACCTCCTGCAGCATCTCTTTGTCCAGACTCAGATCTGCCACCAGGCGCTTCAGACGCTGGTTTTCTTCCTCGAGCTGTCTCAGGCGGCGAAGTTCCGTCACACCCATACCACCGAATTTTTTCTTCCAATTGTAAAAAGTGGCTTCAGAAATACCCATCTTTCTGCACACTTCCTCTACCCGGGGGCCGGTTTCAGCCTGTTTCAGGGCAAACGCTATCTGTTCTTCGGTATAACGTGTCTTTTTCATGTCAGATGACCTCTTTTTTCAGGAGAAGAAAGGCAGGAAACTCTACTTTATACCGGTACTGAAGAAAGGGAAGAGATCAGCCGCTCAGGCCACCGGCGCCATGACCGGCGAAGCCATCGGTATTCTGGCAGAATCCATCTACAATAAAAAAGCGCATGAACTGACCGAACAGGAAAAAGAGAATGTCAGCGCATGGGCCACCCTGGCATCCGGCCTTGCCGGTGGTTTGGTGGGCGGAGATACGCAGAGTGCGGCGAACTCAGCGCAGGCGGGGAAAACGACGGTTGAGAATAATTTTTTAAGCCCGGATGATCGGGATATAATAGACAAAGCACTTGAAGATCAAAAGGCAGGCAGAAACCTAAAAGAAGCGTCACAAAATATTATTTATTTATCAGATAAAGATGCTTATACCGACAGATTAGTTACTCTCTATAATAAGGGAGAACTAGATAAAAAAGGTCAGGTAGAATTAGCTGAGTACCTTGATGCGGTTGGAATACAACTACAGTTAAGGGGGGGGAGTGAAAGAGATGCTAAAATACTGATAGAAAATATCTTAAATTATCCGGGGGGTATAAGGATACGCGCTCAGCTTACTATGAAGCATTAGGGCATCTTAGTGCCGAAGAAAGGCATGCATGGCAGGCTGCAATAGGTACAGATGTTTTGTTAGCCGGGCCGGGGAGAACCAGCCAATTAATGCGGCTGGCCTTGATTCCCGGCGGTTTGAATCAGATAGAAAAAGGAATTGATCAAATTGCAGATGGTAAGTTTACTGAGGAAGGTATCAATGTTGGCCTCGGTGGATTGATTATATCCGGCAGTTATCTGGGGAATAAAGTTACTGCGGGTAAGCCGAATAGTGGAATTATTTCGCCTGAAAACCATGTATGGCAAACAGAGTCAATTGGTAATTTAATCACTAAATCTGAGGGTTCATTGACTGGACATGTTATAAAAATCACACCACAAATGACAAAGGAGAATATTCGTTCACTCAACCGTGAAAATGAGAGTGCTCAAATTTTATCTAAATCAGGTTTTCATGTGGAACAAAATCCAGTTATTTCAGGAAACAAAGCCCCAGACTATCGAATTAACGGGGAGATTTTTGATAACTATGCACCTAAATCGAGTAGTGTTCGGAATATATGGACTGAAGTAAAAGGAAAAATTGATAAAGGACAGACTAATAATGTTATTATTAATATGTCTGATACTAAAATCTCTGTTCCTGAATTACAGCAGCAGCTTACAAAATGGCCGATTATGGGGCTGGATAAAGTTATTATTATTGATAAATCAGGCAATGCAATTCGCATAAAGTGAGGAAATATGTCCATAGACTTGAGATGCTATACAACATTACCTGTTGATAAACTACAAAAAAAATTGGATATTTTTTTATCTAAATATCCTGATATATTTCCTAGGCACTACGTTTTATATAAAGCCAGAGAATTAGGGAAATTTGATAAAGAAATTTCAAACGAGTTTGGTCTGGAGCCCGAGTCTTATTTCTATATTAGTGTATCTAATAAAACACTCGAAGTATGCACAAGTAAAATTGCAAGTTTGGTTAAAGATGAATTAGGTAAAAAGAATGTAATAGTCCTTCTCAATGGTGAAGATTTAATCTAGAACGAAATCTCAGCTTACGGCAGAACCCAGCCCCTCAACAGTGGAAATGGCACTGCACTCTACAAAAAACAGCCGGGCGAACTGACGGAGCAGGAAAAAGAAAATATCAGCGCCTGGGCCACCCTGGCATCCGGCCTAGCCGGTGGTCTGGTCGCAGAGTGCGGCTAATTCGGCTCAGGCTGGGAAAACGACTGTTGAGAATAATGCGGCTGCTCTTCCTCCTCCTTTCGGTCCTCTTGTAAATATCCCGGAGATCTCCCGGAATGCCAAAAAGCAAAAACCCGCCTTGTGGGCGGGTTCTTTAGAATAGTGGTGCCCGGACTCGGAATCGAACCAAGGACACGGGGATTTTCAATCCCCTGCTCTACCGACTGAGCTATCCGGGCAACGGGGCGCATTAAACCGTATTCCGTGGTTTGCGTCAATGCCTTTCTGTCAAAAAACCATAAAAAAAGTGTGAGTGTGCTCTTTTTATGCAGAATACGGGTGCAATTTATGCAGGTGGTGAATAAATCAGCTGAGTGCGCCGTTTTTGCGGCAGCGGGCGATAGTCATCACGTCTTCTGCCAGCCGGCGGGCAGTATCAATATCACTGCTGCTGCGGGAAATCAGCAGCTTGCTCAGACATCCTTCCAGAATCAGCTCCAGCTGACGGGCCACCATATCACAATCATCAATATCCAGCTCTCTGAGCAGCTCTGTGGTGAATGCAAAGGCACTTTGTTTCTGCTGGCGGGATAACTGATGGATCGGGTGATCCGTATCAGGAAATGCGCTGCTGGCAGAAATAAACAGGCATCCCGGAAAACGGTTTTCCCGGACGCGTTCCGCGAGTGCGCTGTAACGGGCGAGCAGCTTGTCTTCGCAGGACAGAGATTCATCCAGCAGAACACGTCGCTGCCAGATATCAATCTGATTGCCGTGGTGACGCAGGCAGTCGTAAAGCAGGTCGTTACGGGTCGGCCAGAAAATCCGCAGACGTCCGGGATCAATATCCAGGTTATCGTTGAGGGTGGCTTCAGACATCAGAAGGCCGTGGTTTTCCAGCAGACTCAGTGCCTGATTGAGGACATCTTCACGTTGCACAGCAGGTTCTCCCTGATAGAGGCATATAATCCAGAATAACGTGAGTACCGGGGAAAGGCGAGAGACGCAGGAAAATAAAATCCGCCCCGCAGGGCGGATTGTCAGGGCAGGAAATTACAGAACGATACTGCCGATCAGGAAGCCGAAGCAGACTGACAGTGCAACACCAATGGTACCCGGTATAAAGAACGGGTGGTTAAAGACCAGTTTACCGATACGGGTGGTGCCGGTGTCATCCATCTGAACTGCCGCGACCAGCGTCGGGTAGGTCGGCAGGATAAACAGCCCGGAAACCGCAGAGAAAGAGGCAATAGCGGTCAGCGGTGTGACACCCAGCGCCAGCGCCATCGGCATCAGTGCTTTGGCAGTGGCGGCCTGTGAATAGAGCAGGGCGGAACAGAAGAAGAAAATAACCGCCAGCAGCCACGGATGCTGCGTGATTAAATCACCGGCAGTCAGTTTGATCCAGTCCAGGTTAGCCTGAACAAAGGTATCGCCCAGCCACGCCACACCCAGGATACAGATACAGGCGCTCATCCCGGCTTTGAAGGTACTGGAGTTCAGGATGATATCTGTCTCTACCTTACAAATCAGGGTGATAAGTGTCGCAACACTCAGCATGATAATCAGGATGGCGTTAGTGGTTGTCATAATCGGTTCGGACAGCAGCCCGACACTCTTACTGTTCACAACTGCAAAGATCACAACTGACAGGACGCCGAGCAGGAACAGAAGCACTGACAGTTTGGCAGCCGGTTTGATAGCGGCTTTTTCACTGCGGTTCAGTTCAACCACACCTTCGGCAAGGCGTTTTTTAAAGACCGGGTCATTGGCGAGTTTGTCATCAAACAGCCAGGAGACAATAAAGGACATCAGGATAATGGCGACAAAGGTGGATGGCAGGAGGATCATCAGCAGATGCAGATAGCTGACCCCCATCGGTTCCATCACCGAGGACATATATACCACAGCCGCTGAAATTGGTGACGCGGTGATCCCTATCTGCGCGGCCACAACCGCTGTGGAAAGCGGACGTGAAGGTTTGATGCCCTGTTCTTTGGCAACTTCGGTGATCACCGGCAGGGTTGCCAGTGAAATATTACCGGTACCGGCAAACAGTGTCAGAAAATAGGTAACGATCGGGGCGAGAATGGTGATATAGCGCGGATTACGGCGCAGCAGTTTTTCAGTCTGCTGAACCAGATAATCCAGCCCGCCCGCAACCTGCATGGCAGAGATTGCAGCGATAACAGCCATAATAATGGAGATCACGTCGAACGGGATGCTGCCCGGTTTCACGCCGATGGCTGCCAGGGCAAGAACCCCCAGTCCGCCGGCAAAACCGATGCCTATCCCCCCGAGGCGCGCCCCAAGATAAATGGCCAGCAGTACGATAATAAACTCGATGGCTAGCATAAGTGCTCCTGTAAAATCCCATAGAAAAATGTTAAATTTTTGTAGTAAGGTAATAAAAAAGCACGTTACCTTGCGATGACGTGCTTTTATGTTCTATGTATTTATTATTGTTATATTAATCATCAAAACGTTTTGCTTTATAGGCCGGATTTTTTAAGTTTTCAATCGAGAAAATGTCATCCAGCTCAGCTTCAGTCAGCAGGCCGCGCTCCAGAACCACTTCGCGTACACTCTTGCCGGTTTCCGCACAAATCTTACCGACGATATCCCCGTTATGGTGGCCGATGAACGGGTTCAGATATGTTACGATACCGATAGAGTTGAACACATACGCTTCACAGATTTCTTTGTTGGCAGTAATGCCGGAAACGCATTTTTCACCCAGGTTACGGCAGGCATTGCTCAGCAGAGAGATAGACTCAAACATAGCCTGGCCGATGGCCGGTTCCATGACGTTCAGCTGTAACTGACCCGCTTCAGCCGCCATGGTAACACACACATCGTTACCGATAACTTTGAAACAGGCCTGGTTAACCACTTCCGGAATTACCGGGTTCACTTTCGCCGGCATAATAGAAGAACCCGCCTGCATTTCCGGCAGATTGATCTCTTTCAGGCCCGCACGCGGACCGGAAGAGAGCAGACGCAGGTCATTACAGATTTTGGAGAGTTTCATCGCCAGACGTTTCAGCGCACTGTGCAGCATCACGTAAGCGCCGCAGTCAGAGGTTGCTTCGATCAGATCTTCTGCCGGGACACATGGCAGACCGGTGACTTCCGCCAGTTTTTCCACTGCCAGTTTCTGGTAACCCGGTGCGGTGTTCAGCCCGGTACCAATCGCGGTGGCACCCAGGTTCACTTCCAGCACCAGTTGTGCAGAGTGGTGCAGGTTTTTAACCTCTTCTTTCATCAGGATGGCAAAGGCGTGGAATTCCTGGCCTAATGTCATCGGAACGGCATCCTGTAACTGGGTACGACCCATTTTCAGAATGTCTTTGAATTCATTTGCTTTGGTATCAAATACGCCTTTCAGATACTCAACTGATTTGATCAGTTGGGTAATTGAATTATAAACGGCGATACGGAACCCGGTCGGATAGGCATCGTTGGTGGACTGGGCTTTGTTCAGGTGATCATTCGGGTTGAGGAATTCATACTCCCCTTTTTTGTGGCCCATCAGTTCCAGGCCGATATTTGCCAGCACTTCGTTTGTATTCATGTTCAGTGACGTACCGGCACCGCCCTGGAAAACATCCACAGGGAACTGATCCATACATTTACCGTGGATCAGGACTTCATCGCAGGCTTTGATAATGGTATCCGCAATCGCACGCGGAATAGTGTGCAGTTCTTTATTCGCCATGGCAGCGGCTTTTTTCACCATCACCATGCCACGGATAAATTCCGGGACATCATTGATTGTACGGTCGCTGATATAGAAATTTTCGATAGCCCGCAGTGTATGGACACCATAGTACACGTCGTCCGGTACTTCACGTTTACCCAGCAGGTCTTCTTCGATACGAAAATTATTTGACATGAGAACCTTCTTTGATTGAATGGTTGTCTTACTTAATAGTAAAGACAGCAATTATATTATTTTGTCCGATATTAATAGTGAGTATCACTTGGTTTATTGCATTCTTAGTGATGATATTCTGAATTTGCGTTGAATCCTTTTAGCCAGATCACTTATTAACTGAAATGTTTGCACTATTATCACTCTTATGTGCGATAAATCACAAATATCCTGTGCGATTCCGTTACGTGCAGCGCTTGAAAACGTCTGAAATGGCCCCATCATTATGTACATCTATGACTAAAAATCGAATTTACAGCGCGTCTCTTAGAAGTAGTTCACAAAGGCTGACAAAGGGGCGGTTTTTTACATCACAGTGCACCACATAAGGAAGACGTTATGCGTTGGTTACCCCTTATCCTCATTTGTCTGCTGATCTATATTGAGGCGGTCATTTTTGTTCACGTGGCATCTGCTATCGGTGTGTTTATGACACTGGTGCTGGTGGTGCTGACATCCTGTCTCGGCGTGTCTCTGGTGCGTAATCAGGGAATGCGTAATCTGAGCCTGATTCAGCAGAAAATTCAGGCAGGTGAAAGCCCTGCGGCAGAGATGATCAAAAGCGTTTCTCTGGTGCTGGCCGGGATACTGCTGGTTCTGCCGGGCTTTTTCACCGATTTCTTAGGGCTGCTGCTGTTGCTGCCGCCGGTACAGAAACTGCTGGTGTCCCGCGTACTGCCGTTTATCCGTGTGTATCAGCCGCGGACAAACCCGTTCGCCGGTACTTCTGCAAATCAGGGAAATGTTTACGAAGGGGAATTTGAGCGCCGCGGAGAGACTCCGTCACAGCGGCTTAATCAGTCACCTGTATCGCGCAATGATGATAACCCGCAGGATAAACCCTGATATCTGAACAGTTTGGACAGAGACCGTGAAATTTCGTATTTTTTTCATCTCTGCCCCCTTGAACTTGTCCGGAACTGACCCCATCTGCTCAAACATGGCAATGGTATTAGTATCCGGCCTGAACCTTTAATCCACGTTATTTGATACGGATTTTTTACAGGAGATCTATCAATGAAAATTCGTCCTTTGCACGACCGTGTTATTGTTAAGCGTAAAGAAGTTGAAGCGAAATCAGCGGGCGGGATCGTCCTGACCGGTACAGCGGCAGGTAAATCGACCCGTGGTGAAGTGCTGGCAGTAGGCAACGGTCGCATCCTGGAAAACGGCGAAATGAAACCACTCGACGTCAAAGTCGGTGATATCGTGATTTTCAATGATGGTTACGGCGTAAAAGCTGAAAAAATTGATAATGAAGAAGTGCTGATTATGTCTGAAAGCGACATCCTGGCGATTGTCGAAGCATAATTACACCGTACTGGTTGTACTCAGATCTTCTTAAACCATAAAAGCATTCGAAGGAATAGAAATAATGGCAGCTAAAGACGTAAAATTCGGTAACGACGCCCGTGTTAAAATGCTCCGTGGTGTCAATGTTCTGGCAGACGCAGTAAAAGTTACTTTAGGTCCGAAAGGCCGTAACGTTGTGTTAGACAAATCATTCGGCGCACCGGTTATCACTAAAGATGGTGTGTCTGTTGCACGTGAAATCGAGCTGGACGACAAGTTCGAGAACATGGGTGCGCAGATGGTGAAAGAAGTTGCCTCTAAAGCGAACGACGCTGCGGGTGACGGTACCACCACTGCAACCGTACTGGCACAGTCTATTATCACTGAAGGCCTGAAAGCCGTTGCAGCAGGTATGAACCCGATGGATCTGAAACGCGGTATCGATAAAGCCGTTGTTGCAGCCGTTGAAGAACTGAAAAAACTGTCTGCTCCGTGCTCTGATACCACTGCTATCGCGCAGGTAGGTACTATCTCTGCAAACTCCGATGAAACCGTCGGTAAACTGATTGCGGAAGCGATGGATAAAGTCGGCAAAGAAGGCGTTATCACTGTTGAAGAAGGTACCGGCCTGGAAGACGAACTGGATGTTGTTGAAGGTATGCAGTTCGACCGCGGTTACCTCTCCCCGTATTTCATCAACAAACCGGAAACCGGTTCTGTTGAATTAGAAAACCCGTACATCCTGCTGGTCGACAAAAAAATCTCCAACATCCGTGAACTGCTGCCGGTTCTGGAAGGCGTTGCAAAAGCAAGCAAACCTCTGATGATCATCGCAGAAGATGTTGAAGGTGAAGCGCTGGCAACACTGGTGGTTAACACCATGCGCGGTATCGTGAAAGTGGCTGCGGTGAAAGCACCGGGCTTCGGCGACCGTCGTAAAGCGATGCTGCAGGATATCGCTACCCTGACTAACGGTACTGTTATCTCTGAAGAGATCGGTATGGAGCTGGAAAAAGCGACTCTGGAAGACCTGGGTCAGGCAAAACGTATCGTTATCAACAAAGATACCACCACTATCATTGATGGTGTGGGTGACGAAGAGACTATCGCAGCACGCGTTGGTCAGATCCGTCAGCAGATCGAAGATTCAACTTCAGATTACGACCGTGAAAAACTGCAGGAGCGCGTAGCGAAACTGGCAGGCGGTGTTGCTGTCATTAAAGTCGGTGCGGCAACTGAAGTTGAAATGAAAGAAAAACGTGCCCGTGTTGACGATGCTCTGCACGCAACCCGCGCAGCGGTTGAAGAAGGTGTTGTTGCCGGTGGCGGTACTGCATTAGTCCGCGTTGCGGCTGCCCTGACTGCCCTGACCGGTGATAACGAAGATCAGAACGTAGGTATCCGTGTTGCGCTGCGCGCAATGGAAGCACCTATGCGTCAGATCGTTGAAAACGCCGGTGAAGAGCCGTCTGTTGTTGTTAACACCGTGAAAGGCGGTAAAGGCAACTACGGTTACAACGCAGCAACTGAAGAATACGGCGATATGATCGCAATGGGTATCCTGGATCCGACTAAAGTCACCCGTTCTGCTCTGCAGTTCGCCGGTTCTATCGCGGGTCTGATGATCACCACTGAAGCGATGATCACCGATCTGCCTAAAGACGACAAAATGGATTTAGGTGCAGCCGGTGGTATGGGCGGCATGGGCGGTATGGGCGGCATGATGTAATCATGTAGTCTGACTGCAATTGTTTGCTGAAAAAGCCTGTAACCGTTTTGGTTACAGGCTTTTTTTGTATGTTAACAACGGATGTGATTCATAATATCCACTGTTTATCATTATTATGAGGTATTATCGGAAGATATTGCCGCTGAAACGGGGGAGTGCCGGATATGCTGGATTTTCTGAAGAATTACGATAACTTAACCGTCAGTGAGAAGAAGGTATTAAAATATCTTACCGAAAATATTGCCGATATCCCCTGGCTGAATATTAATGAATTAGTCGCCAAAACGTTTGTGTCCAAAACGGTGATTATCAATTTATCTCAGAAGTTAGGTTTCAGCGGGTTTAAAGAACTTAAATTTCAGATTAACAATCATATCCTCTCACAAAATAAAGCAGAGAAAAAAGCACCGGCGTCCTATAAAAAACAGCTCGAAAATAATATTCATAAGACTTTCACGCTGATTAATGAAGATCAGATCCGGGATTGTGCAAAAACATTACACGGTTCGCGGAATATTTTCCTGGTAGCACGGGGAACCAGCAAGGCGGTCGGCTATTATCTGGAGCATTTGTTATTCTCGCTCGGGCTGCACTGCTTTTTTATTAATGACTATAACCTTTCTGACTCCTTTACCCGCCTTGTCAGCAAAGACGATACGGTAATTTTTATTTCGCTCTCCGGCGGAACCAAAAAGATTATCGAAACCGCTAAAATCGTTCAGCTGAAAGATGCCCATATCATCAGTATGACTGCCTTCCACACCAATGAACTGACCTCATACGCGAATAATACGCTGTTTTGCTTCTCAGACAGTTATGACACCAAACGGGATGACTCAAAGTCCAGAACGGGATTTTTTATTCTGGTGGATCTATTAATTAATGAACTGGAAAGTTTGTTATAAATAAATGAACTCATTATTTAGCTTAAGTTGAACTGAATGCTTTTTGTTCAATAATTCCTGCTGTTTTTAAAATAATTATCTGTCTGAATAATCACGCCTGTATTTACAAAAAATAACTATTACTATGATTTTTAAATGATTATCGCCTTAAAATGACCCGGGTCATAATTTAAGACCTGAGATAATATTTAAAACCGTACCATCATTCCATTTAAAAAACGCAATGCTAGTATTCCGGATAATGTCAATATTCTTGGTTGCAGGGAAAAAAATATGGCTAAAAGAAAATTCGGAGAGTCAATCCAGCGCTTTGGCCGGACACTGCTCCTGCCCATCGGGGTTCTTGCTCCGATAGGTATGATTCTGGGGATCAGCGGGGCGTTGGTTCAGACCTACATGATTGCCCGCTTCCCTTTCCTCGGAAATGAAACGGTTAACGCACTGCTTGTCAGTATCCGTTCTATTGCCGGTGTTATTTTTGATAACATCCCGCTGCTCTTTGCCATGGGGGTTGCCTACGGGATGAGCCAGCGTGATAAAGGGATCGCTGTCTTTGCCTCTGTGGTGGGTTACCTGTCACTGATTATCACCATGAATATCTGGCTGGTACTGACAGGCAAACTGGCGGATGCAGCAGTGATGGGACAGGCGGGACAAATTAAGGTGTTGGGTATCCAAACCTTAAATATCAGCGCAGCAGGGGGGATCATCACCGGTTTAATTGCCGCATGGGCAACGGATAAGTTCTATAACCTTGAGTTGCCGACAGCTTTTGCGTTTTTCTCCGGTAAAAAATCCGTTTCTATCATCATGGTCGGTCTGATGATCGCTGTGGGTGCGACATTACCGTTTATCTGGGAAGTGCTGGTTCAGGGGCTGATGAAGCTTTCTTCTGTTTTCCTGAGTCCGGTCGGCCCGTTCTTTACAGCTGGTGGTGAGCGTCTGTTTATTCCGTTCGGCCTGCACCATGTCTGGAACGTACTGTTCAGATTTACCGAAGCCGGCGGTACGTATGTGATTGACGGACAAACCTTTGTCGGTGTCGTTCCTGCCTTAACGGAAGTGTTGTTCAAACAAGGACCGGGCACAGAATACTGGGCGATGATGCCGAGCCTGACGCGCTTTATGGCGCAACAGCAAATGCTGGTGACGTTATTCCTGTTCCCGGCCATCGCGTTAGCTATCTATAAAACATCGAAGGCAGAGAACCGTGCGGAAGTGAAATCAATGCTGGTGACGATGGTACTGACCGCCATGCTCGGTAACGTCACGGAACCGCTCGAATTTACCTTCGTATTTATCGCACCGCTGCTGTATTTAATCTATGCGATTATCGTCGGTATCGGTGCCGTATTACTGTCATTCGCCGGTGTGGCCATCGGTTATATCCGCGGAACGATATTCGATTTTACTATCTTTGGTTTGCTGTACGAGCGTACTAACTGGATATTCCTGGTGCTTATCGGTGCCGGTCTGGCTGTGGTGACGTTCTTTATCTTCCGCTGGGCAATTCTGCGGTTTGATATTAAAACCCCGGGCCGTGAAGAATCCAGCAACCTGAAAAACACGTTAATTAAAGAAAAACGTTATGGTGAAATCGCGGAGATCCTTATCGAGGCTTTAGGCGGAAAACAAAATATCCGTAACGTCGATAACTGTATTACCCGTATGCGTATCGATATCGCAGAAGTGAATAAGATTGATAAAGAGTTAATGTCGGAATCAGGATGTACTGCATTCTTCTTTCCATCGGCAAACCACGTCCACGTTGTTTACGGACCGAAGGTTGAATTTGTCCGCAATGCTGTTGATGAAGCAATGAAGAAATAAAAGGATATATGATGAGAGCTTTATATGATTCTAAAAGTAAAACCATCGATGATCGCGGCATAAAAGCGCTGCTGTCAGATGAGGCCAAATACACTACCTGGCTGATGTTTGAATCAGTGTTAGCTCAGGCACAGGCAGAACTGGGGTTTATTCCCCGGTCTGCTGCCGATGAAATTAAAGAAAAGGCGGTTATTGAAAATATCGATTTCGAAGAGATGAGCCGTATCTATCAGAAAATCGGTCATGGCTTCGTACCGTTCTTAAAAGTATTAGTGAATGCCTGTTCTGAAGAGAGTGGTAAATATATCCATTACGGTATTACCACCCAGAATATTCAGCAGAGTTCGCAGCTGTATATGATGAAGACAGTGCATAATAAATTTATGCTGCTGTTAAGTGAGATCCTCGGAAATTTATCGGCGCTCGCAGAAAAAACCAAACACATGGTGATGCCGGGCAGGACACATGGCCGCCACGCAATTCCTATCACTTATGGTTACAAAGTGGCGGTGTGGATCAGCGATTTTATCGATTGCAGCCAGCGCATGCGGGAGTGTGAAAAGCGCGTATTCACCATCATGATGGGCGGTGCGGTCGGGGCATTTAACACCATGCCGGGTATCGGTCTGGAAGTCCAGAAGCGGGTTGCTGAACTGACCGGCATGCATGCGATGGAAGTGCCGTCCCGCAACCTGAGCACACATAAACTGGAGTATATGGCGAACCTGGCGCTGATGGCGAATATCTGCCATAAAATCGGTGAGGAGGTTTACAGCACCACGCTGGAAGAAATCGCGGAAGTCTCAGAAGGTTTTACCAAGGGTACGGTGGGCAGCAGCACGATGCCGCATAAAATTAACCCGAAACTGGCCAAAGGGATTATCGCGAACTCGCAGAAACTGTATTCACTGCCGGGTATCGGCATGTATTCTGCCGTCAGACCGTATGAGGGTGACAGCAGTTCTTATATGTTATTCGACGGGCTGATTGAAGAAGCGCTCGAACTGACCACCGAAGTGCTGCTGAGAACAGAAGAACTCACCAGAACGATTGTGCCTCATGAAGAGAGAATGCTGCATAATGTCATGAGAAACAAAGGGCTGGATAACACCGAATACGTGATGATGAAAATGGCGGAAAAGCTGGGTAAAGATAAGGCGCATTCATTACTGTATGAGGAAGCGATTAAAACGGCCGCAGATGGTGAGGATTTCTACACAAATCTGACGAAAAACGACACCATTACCGCTGCATTCAGCAATGAAGAGATCAAAGCAATGTTAGATCCGCGCTCATATATTGGTCTGTCCGTCGAAATCGCCGAAAAAGAAGCGAAACGTGGCTCAGACGCCGCTCAGGAAATCAAAAAAGATTATCAGTAAATTACCGGGCTGACACAGGAAAAAATAAACCGGCGCTCTGAGGAAACTCAGGTGCCGGTTTTTTTATGCATTATTTGCGGCTGATTGCGATCAGCGGGTGGTTTTCAGCGATTAGTTTTTGAAGTCGCTGCCACAAAGTGGTTAAATTAGCTGTATAAATTTTTTCCAACCGTGAATGAGGAAAACTATGCGGATTAAAATGTTACCCGGTGCTCTGGCACTGTTATTACTGGCAGGCTGTACGACCACGAACGAACTGAGCTCCGCCGGATCACAGGTCCGCTTTTCCGAAGAGCAGCCACCGGCAGAATGTCAGAAATTAGGTGAAGTTACCGGTGTACAGAGCAACTGGATGACCGGCGTCGGTAACGAAAGCAGCTCCATGCGCGGTGCGGCAAATGACCTGCGTAACAAAGCAGCAGCAATGGGCGGTAACGTGATTTATGGTCTCGGCAGCCCGGCAGAGTCAGCCATTGTGTCCAGCCTGATCCCGGTGGATAGCAAGCTTACTGGTCAGGTTTTTAAGTGCCCGTAATTTCGCGTCATCCTTCCGTCCATAGCAGCGTTGGCTGCGCTCAGCGGCCCGGGTCACATACTGATGTATGCTCCCCGTGCCTCTTCGCTTGCCGCCTTGCTCTGAACGAAATGATTTAGCGAAATCCTGAGATTCTGATAAAAAACCACCGTTAAAATTAACAGGTGGTTTTTTTATTAATAAAAGAAATTATTGTTTTTTCTTAAAATAGCACGTTAGTTTATTTCGCAGATGACCGGTAAAAAATGCAGAAAGCATGCGAGCCATGGATGGCGAGCCTGAGCGTATAGGGACATATTCACAGCGACTTTCTGCTTTTACCGGTTATCAGCGCGGCACCGTAATCACAGTTTCCGGCACCGGAAACTCAGCCAATCTTCACTGCCGCAGTGGCAATAAATGTCGGCAGATAATTATCGATAACAAAACGCGGGTTCGGCTGCCAGTCCTCATAAAAATCCGTCAGATGAAAACCGGCTTTCAGCTGCCCGCCGATCAAATCGGTCAGGGAATGGCCAAACACAAAAGCTTCCTGACGTGCCTGCTTCTCTGCCAGTTGTTCCGGTGTTAAGGCGGTCAGTTCAGAGAACGGCATTTTATACGCTGGTTTGATAATACCTTGTTCGCGGTATTTCGCATCACGATCGCCGATAAACACCACTGAATTAAAAAAACTGGCCAGCAGTGTGCCGCCGGTTTTCAGTACGCGGTGGCATTCCCGCCATACCGGATTCACATCCGGGATATACAGATTGGAAATCGGATGAAATACACAATCAAAAGAACCGTCCGCAAATGCGCTTAGATCCCGCATATCCCCCTGTACTGCCCGCAGTGTCAGCCCGTCACGCTGAGCTACCTGACGATCGTGCTCAAGTTGCCTATCTGAAAAATCAAACACCGTCACATCAGCACCGGCGGCAGCCAGTACGGGGGCCTGCTGACCACCGGCAGAGGCCAGACAGAGGATACGTTTGCCCGCCACATCCCCCAGCCAGGCTTTCGGCAGCGGCTGCGGGGTGAGATGCACATCCCATTCCCCTTTTTTGGCGGCAGCAATCAGTTCAGCACTGACAGGTGTTGACCACGCCTGTTGTTGTTCCGCCTGTTTATCCCACGCAGCCTGGTTTGAGGTTAAAAAATCCGTCATAATTTTGTACTCCATAATACATAATGAGCATAATTTAACCTGTCTGAAGGTACCTGTAAAATACTATTTCTTCAGATGACCATGTTTACGTGGTAATACTCAGCTCTGACGCAGACGGAGATCGATCGGTGTTTTACTCGGTTCACCGCCGATTTCCCGGGTCAGACGCGGCACCAGATACCCGGAAATACGCGGCAGCAGATCATGCATAATACGGCGTGCTTCATCATCACTGATCAGAAAATGTCCCGCACCCTGTACTTTATCCAGCACATGCAGGTAATAAGGCAGAATACCGGCGTCAAACAGCGCATTACTGAGCTGTGCCAGCACCTCTGCATTATCATTGACATCACGCAGCAGGACACTCTGATTGAGCAGGGTGACGCGGCTTTCACGCAATTGATTCATTTTTTCTTTCAATACATCGTCGATTTCATTCGCGTGATTGATATGTGTGACTAAAATTATCTGTAACCGTGAATCGCGGAAACGTGCGGTCAGTTCCGGCGTGATGCGCTCAGGGATCACAACCGGCAGACGGCTGTGGATACGCAGCCGCTGAATATGGGGAATGGCTTCCAGTTGCGTCAGCAGCCAGTCCAGCTCATGGTCTTTTGCCATCAGCGGATCACCGCCGGAGAAAATGATTTCATTGAGTTCAGGATGGTTAGCGATATAATCGAGCGCCTGCTGCCAGTTATGTCTGGTGCCTTTATTGTCCTCATACGGGAAGTGACGGCGGAAACAGTAGCGGCAGTTGACCGCGCACCCGCCTTTCACTAACAGCAATGCCCGGTTGTGATATTTATGCAGTAGTCCCGGAACAACACTGTGTTGTTCATCCAGCGGATCGTCAGAGAACCCGGGTGTCAGGTCAAATTCAGCCCTGTGCGTCATGGTCTGAAGTAATAACGGATCGCGCGGATTGCCTTTTTCCATTTTGGCGATAAAAGGACGGGGGACGCGCAGTGCAAACAACCGGCGGGCATCAGTACCGGCACGCCAGTTTTCATCCTGTTCCAGACCTAATATTTCAAGCAGTTCTGTTGGGTTAGTGACAGAATCGGTGAGTTGATGCAGCCAGACTTCTCTGGTGAGCGGTTTTTGGGTTACAATATCGACCATTTTTTTGGCTGTGCCATTTATTTAAAATTAGAGGATTTCCATGGCTACTTATAGTACCAACGAATTTCGCCAAGGTCTTAAAATTATGTTAGACGGCGAACCTTGCGTGGTTGTTGAAAGTGAGTTTGTTAAACCGGGTAAAGGTCAGGCATTCGCCCGTGTACGTCTGCGTAAGCTGATCTCCAACAAACTGCTGGAGAAAACCTTCAAATCAACAGACTCTGCGGAAGGCGCTGATGTCATGGATCTGAACCTGACTTACCTGTACAACGACGGTGAGTTCTGGCATTTCATGAACAATGAAACGTTCGAGCAGCTGGCTGCGGATGAAAAAGCTATCGGTGATAACGCCAAATGGCTGATCGACCAGGCTGAATGTATCGTTACTCTGTGGGACGGTCGTCCTATCGCGGTTACCCCGCCGAACTTTGTTGAGCTGGAAATCACGGAAACCGATCCGGGCCTGAAAGGTGATACAGCCGGTACCGGCGGTAAACCAGCGACTCTGAGCACCGGTGCTGTGGTTAAAGTGCCTCTGTTCGTACAGATTGGTGAAGTGATCAAAGTAGACACCCGTTCAGGTGAATACGTTTCCCGCGTGAAATAAGATTACGTGATGAATTACAAAACCGCCGCTGATTCAGCGGCGGTTTTTTTGTTATTCAGTCATCGTTACCCCGGCAACCCGGAGTGTCTGTAAGACCGGTTCCGGGCTGGCGGATGAGGGTACTGTATCACCGATAACAGAGATTATTTTTATTATTGATCCCGCCGTCCGGTGATGTCACACCGGAACAACCGAGAATACTGTCAAATAATTCATGATGGAAAAACGTCCGTGTCCGGCTGTTTTCTTTCAGATTATCAAACAGGCTCTGATTATTTTTGATGTAGGTATCAGACATCCAGACAATAAACGGTACGCGGAACTGTTCCGGCGGGGCAATATTCCGTGGTGTGCCGTGCAAGCGCATTCCGTCTCTTTCACCCAGGGATTCACCGTGGTCGGAGGTATAAAAGACAATGGCGTTTTTGCCTTTTAATTTCTCCGTCAGTTCATTCAGCAAATGATCCGTATATAAGATCGAATTATCGTAGGCGTTAATTTCTTCCTGCACACTGCATTTGGCGCCCGCATCGGTACATTCCGGCATATATTTGCGGAACTCAGGCGGATAGCGTTTGGAATAAAGATGGTGCGAGCCTTTGGTATGTAAAATAATCAGGTTTTGTCCCTGTTTTTTGCGGGCCAGCACATCATCAACCTCATCCATCAGTAATTCATCACGGATAGCTTTGCCCGGTGTTCTGTTTTGTGCGGTGATCATTTCACGGATCAGATAGTTATCCAGGTCGAGCCGGTTATAGAACCAGACTTCACTTTGCATGGAAAACAGTTCGGAATAAAACCCGTTCTGTTTCATTACCGAGAAGACATTATTTTCAGTGACTGTCCGTTGTTCGTTATCTTTGACACCACCTTCACGCACAAACATACAGCGCAGCGATAATTTTGTGGAGGTATCACAGGATTGGCCTTTAAAGGCGATGACATTTTTATCTGCGGATAATAACGGGGTTGTTTCACGCTCATAACCGAGTAATTGCATATGATCCCAGCGCGCGGTTTCCCCGATCACGAAGACCACATATAAGTCGTCATTCTGCGGGGCCGGGGTATAGGTAAATTCTTTGGCCGGATCGAATAAATCAATTTCATTAAAGGTGTCGTCATATTTGACTACGGCATATTGTACCAGCGGCACAATCCAGTTGGTCGGTAAATAAGAGTAGCTCAGTTCACCGCCGTAACTGGACACATCAATCATGCCGTTCAGCTCAATTTTTTTCTGATTGGCATCAGCCAGTTTTAAATAACCGAAAATCAACACCGGAATAACGATAAAGGTAAACAGGGACAGCATCCGGCGCCGTGATGCCGTTTGTATTTTTGTTTTTTTTGCGGACCAGATAAGGAGCAGCGAAGGAACAGAAAGCAGAGAGAACCAGAGATAAAAATGTTCGCCGACAGCTTCCTGCGACAGTTCGACACTGTCAGTTGCCAGGGTGGAGACTAAGATACCGTAACCGATAATCACATCATAAAACATCACATAGTAACTGACTGCGATACTGACCAGAATAATAAGACTGCTGAGAATTTTAAAACTCAGCAGCCCGGTCTGAGCAATCAGTCTGAATAAGAAAAAGCTGAACAAAATATTGGCGAAAATTTCGGCAATCAGATAAACGGAGCCATAATCGCCGCTCAGTAATAACTGATTCTGAGCGCGGGAAAAATAGACGGTGTAGTTCAGGAAAAAGCCCAGAAAAAGGGCAAGAATGGCAGAAACAACAAATTCATTTCTTAGTGTATTCAATAACTGACGTATAGGCATCGGGTACATCACTTCATCGCTAAAGGGAGTTAGAGAAGTTATCAGTTACTTGGTTCAATATTTATTCATTAATCATGTTCATTTTACCAGATGACAACATGACATTTTTGTCGTCATTAGTGTCGAACCGACAGTTACCTCCGCCTGAAAATCATGTCAATACGTTGATAAACAGACGCTTTTGTATATGGCACGAAAAATGCTTAACAAGGGTATCAAACTATATGACTCGTCTGATTTTTCTGGAGGGTGGGGCGAATGAATCGCTTTGTTATTGCCGACCCGCATCTTTGTATCGGATGTAATACCTGTATGGCGGCCTGTTCTGAGACGCATAAACAGCAGGGATTACAAACACATCCGAGATTGAATGTGGTGAAAATCGGGGAACTGACCGCGCCGATGCTTTGTCGTCAGTGTGATGATGCTCCGTGTGCCCGTGTGTGTCCGGTGAATGCCATTACACACGAAAATGGCATGATCGTGCTGAATGAAAGTCTGTGCATCGGCTGCAAATTGTGCGGTCTGGTCTGTCCGTTCGGGGCTATCACCCCGTCAGGCAGTAAACCTGTCGATATGCCGGACTTCTTTGAGCAGTATGTGCCGCAGGAGATGCTGCTGGATGTGCCGGACAGCCTGCCGACCATGAATCCGTTCCTGGCATGGAATGCCGGTATCCGTAATATCGCCGTGAAATGCGATTTGTGTGATTTCAGTGAAGAAGGCCCGGCGTGTGTGAAAGTGTGCCCGACCGATGCCCTCCATCTCGTTGAAGAGAATAAGCTGGAAAACGAAAGTGCGAAACGCCGTACCGCATCTGTTGATGCGATGCCGCCGGAGTTCGACATCTTCGTCTCAGGACAGGAGAGCCGCAAATGACATCTCTTGAATTACTTTTATGGTCTGTTGCTCTGTATACCGCCGGTGGTTTTATTTCGCTGCTGTTTAAACGGCAGGAGAAAATGGCGGTGTATGTTGCCGGTATCACGGCGATTGCCGGGGGAATACTCGGTTTGTTCAGTGCTGTTCCGGTGCTGATGAGCGGCGAAACACTGACGTATTTCGCACAGGGGCCTTTCCCGTTCGCCCATTTTGTTGTCCGCCTCGACAGTCTCGCTGCCTTTATGGTGATGGTGATTTCACTGCTGGTGACCGTCAGCGCCCTCTATTCCCTGAACTATGTACAGGAATATCTGGGCCGCGGCGCGTGGAGCATGGGGTTCTTCCTGAACCTGTTTATCGCCTCCATGGTTGCTCTGGTCGTCATGGATAACGCCTTCTGGTTCATCATTCTGTTTGAAATGATGTCGCTGGCCTCCTGGTTCCTGGTCATTGCGGATCAGGATGACAAGTCCATTCGTGCCGGTCTGCTCTACTTCTTTATTGCCCACGCCGGTTCTGTGCTGATTATGATCGCCTTCTTCCTGATGTGGCGCGAAAGCGGCAGTCTGGATTTCGATTCCTTCCGTCAGCTCTCACTGTCTCCGGCGATGGCCTCTGTGGTCTTCCTGCTGGGCTTTTTCGGCTTCGGCGCCAAAGCGGGGATGTTACCGCTGCACAGCTGGCTGCCGCAGGCTCACCCGGCGGCACCGTCTCACGCATCCGCGCTGATGTCCGGTGTGATGGTGAAAATCGGTATTTTCGGGATCATCAAAGTCGGTATCGATCTGCTGGGCGCAACCCAGGGCTGGTGGGGTATCGTGGTGCTGGGCTTCGGCGCGGTATCTTCCGTTCTCGGCGTTATGTATGCGCTGGCGGAGCACGATATCAAACGTCTGCTGGCGTGGCATACCGTGGAAAACATCGGGATTATCCTGATGGGTGTCGGCGTGGCAATGGTTGGTATGGCGAATGATATGCCGGTGCTGGCAACAATTGGTCTGCTCGGTGCGATTTACCACCTGCTGAACCACGCGGTATTTAAAGGCCTGTTGTTCCTCGGTGCCGGTGCGGTGATTTACCGTATTCATACCCGTGATATGGAAAAAATGGGCGGCCTCGCCAAACTGATGCCGCTGACCGCAACCGCGTTCTTAATCGGTTGTATGGCCATTTCCGCATTACCGCCGCTCAACGGTTTTGTCAGTGAGTGGTACACCTATCAGTCACTGTTCTCAATGAGTCATGACGGCACATTTATCATGAAAATCAGTGGTCCTGTCGCCATCGTGATGCTGGCGATCACCGGTGCACTGGCAGCGATGTGTTTCGTGAAAGTATACGGTGTCAGCTTCTGCGGCGGTGCGCGCAGTGAAGAGGCCACCCATGCCCGCGAAGTGCCGTGGACAATGACCGCCGCAATGCTGATTCTGGCGGTGGTGTGTGTGCTGCTGGGCGTGGGCGCGAGTGTGATCGCACCGGTGCTGGCGAAAGTGGCGATGTCACTGACGGCGGCGACGGACGTGACTGTTGTGCAGGGCGCGATGCTGGTGCCGGATTCTGCCGCTCAGGCCATGATTTCTCCGGCGATGACATTCCTGTTACTGCTGGCGCTGCCGCTGATCCCGTTCATCATCTATCTGGTCTTCAAAGGCAAACAGATGGGCTTCCGCCGCAAAGGCGACGCCTGGGCGTGTGGTTATGCCTGGGAGCGCGATATGTCCGTGTCTGCCGGAGGCTTTACTCAGCCGCTGCGCTCAATGTTTGCACCGCTCTACCGCATGCGCAAACAGCTTGATCCGTCAGCCCGTCTGGCTCACGCCTTAGACGTGACCAAAGCCGGGGCCGGAAAAGTCGAGCCATTCTGGGATGAACGCATTATTTATCCGCTGGTGCGCGGTATTAACCGTTTCGCCAAACGCATTCAGTGCCTTCAGGGCGGGGATTTCAGACTTTACTGTCTGTATGTCGTGGCCGCGCTGGTTGTTCTGCTTGTTGTGATTGCGGCGTAAGGAGAGAAACCATGTCGATTCAGGATACACCTACATTGATGACGGGGCTCTTCGCAGTAGTTCAGGCGATTTTCCTGCTGCTGCTGACGCCGCTGTTTACCGGCATCTCCCGTCAGATCCGCGCAAAAATGCACTCCCGTCAGGGGCCGGGCATTATGCAGGATTACCGTGACATCATCAAATTACTGAAACGCCAGTCTGTGGCACCGCGTGATTCCGGATTTATTTTCCGGGTGATGCCGTATGTGCTGCTCGGCAGCATGCTGCTGCTGGCGATGGCGTTGCCGGTTGTGACCACAACGTCACTGTTCAGCGGGGCAGGCGACCTCATCATCATTTTATATATTTTCGCGCTGTTCCGCTTTTTCTTCTCCCTGTCCGGTCTGGACACCGGCAGCCCGTTTGCCGGTATCGGTGCCAGCCGTGAGCTGACCCTCGGCGTGCTGGTGGAACCGATTCTGTTCCTCGGCCTGCTGGTGGTTGCGCTGATTGCCGGTTCGACCAATATCGGCAGTATCAGTGCCGTGATGAGTCAGGGCTGGGTATCACCGACCGCAACGCTCCTGGCGATGCTGGCCTGTGGTTTCGCGACCTTTATCGAAATGGGCAAAATCCCGTTCGACGTCGCGGAAGCCGAGCAGGAACTGCAGGAAGGGCCGCTGACTGAGTACTCCGGTTCCGGTCTGGCGCTGGTGAAATGGGGGATCGGTCTGAAACAGGTGGTTGTGGCCGTGCTGTTTCTCTCGATTTTCTTCCCGTTCGGCAGTGCATCCGTTCTGACCGCCGGCAGTCTGCTGCTGGCGCTGGTACTGATGCTGGTAAAACTGCTGGTGATTTTCGTTCTGGCATCGCTGGTCGAAAACAGTCTGGCCCGTGGTCGTTTTCTGCTGACGCATCATGTGACCTGGTTAGGATTCGGCGTGGCTGCGCTCGGATTCGTGTTCTATCTCACCGGTCTGTAAGGAGCGATAAAGCATGTTAGAAAATATTGCACTGGCGACCCTGCTGATTCCGTTTGCCGGGGCGTTGCTGGTCAGTGTCCTGCCGACGCGCATGGCACCGTGGCTGAGTACCTTAGTCGCGCTGCTGGCCTCTCTCGGTACGGCGGCGCTGGGCTGGCTGTATCTCGACGGCGGTAAGACTGCCGCCACACTGGAACTGGTTCAGGCCGGTAATATCGCGCTGTTCGGCTTTACCGTTGATGGTGTCAGCACCCTGATCGCGTTTGCGGTGGTGTTCCTCGGCTTCCTGATTTGCCTGTACTCCACCGGCTATCTGACTGAAGGTAACCGCGAGCACGCACACGGGCCGACCCGCCGCTATTATGCCTTCCTGCTGATCTTTATCGGTGCGATGGCGGGCGTGGTTCTGTCATCCACCATTCTGGGGCAGTTACTGTTCTTTGAAATCACCGGCGGCTGTTCATGGGCACTGATTGGTTACTACCAGACAGAAAAAGCCCAGCGTTCGGCGATGAAAGCGCTGCTGATCACGCACGTTGGTTCTCTCGGCCTGTTTATGGCGGCGGCAACGCTGTTTATCAGCACCGGCACGTTTGCCCTGAGCGCGATTAACCAGCTGAATGAGGCGCAAAGCCTGATCGTCTTCGGCGGTATCCTGTTTGCGGCATGGGGTAAATCAGCCCAGCTGCCGTTACAGGCCTGGCTGCCGGATGCGATGGAAGCTCCGACTCCGGTGAGTGCGTATCTGCACGCCGCGTCCATGGTGAAAGTGGGGGTTTATATCTTTGCCCGCAGCATCATGTCGTCTGACCATGTGCCGGAAATCATCGGCTGGGTCGGTGTGGTGATGGCTGTTATCACGCTGGTGTATGGTTTTATGATGTATCTGCCGCAGAAAGATATGAAACGTCTGCTGGCCTGGTCAACCATCACTCAGCTGGCGTATATCTTCCTCGCGCTGTCTCTGTCCATCTTCGGCTCAAAAGAAGCCTTTGACGGCGGTATCGCATACATCTTTAACCATGCGTTCGCCAAGAGCCTGTTTTTCCTGGTGGCCGGTGCGCTCAGCTACAGCTGCGGAACCCGTATGCTGCCGCGTCTGCGCGGTCTGTCAAAACGCTATCCGCTGCTGGGTGTCGGTTTTTGTGTGGCTGCGCTGGCGATTGCCGGGGTACCGCCGCTTAACGGCTTCTTCAGTAAATTCCCGATCTTCGCGGCCGGTTTCGCGTTATCTGAACAGTTCTGGATCTTCGCGCCAATCATGGTGCTGGTGCTGATCGAATCCGTTGCCAGCTTTGCCTGGCTGCTCTACTGGTTCGGCAAAGTCGTGCCGGGTGAGCCGAGCGAAGACGTGGCAAACGGAACCCCGGTTCCGGCAGCAATGCAGTGGGTTATCGGCCTGCTGATTGTGATGTCGTTCTGTTCAAGTGTTATCGCCGTCATCTGGCTCGGTTAAGGGAGAGAAAGTATGACTGGTTCTATTATTGTGAACAATCTTGCGGGGCTGATGATGATCACCTCGCTGCTGGTTATCGGGGCGAAGCGCCCGGTGGCTTCCTGCTGGTTCTATGCACTTCAGTCTCTGGTGCTGGTGGCGATTTTTGCCACGCTGTCACAGACACTGGATGCACCGCAGCTGGGAATGTGGGCGATCACCGCCTTCGCGACCAAAGTGGTGCTGGTGCCGCTGATTATGGGCTATGCCTTCCGCAAATTGTCTGATCCGACCGCCAACGGCGGCGTGATAAGCCCGGCCTGGCTGATGCTGGCCGCGGCGGTGATTGTGGTGCTGTGCTGGTTTGTGGTCGAACCGGTGAAACTGCCGATGGTGGCGGATCTGAAACCGGCGCTGGCTGTTTCTCTGGGTCACTTTATGCTGGGTTTACTCTGCATCGTGACACAGCGCAACATCCTCAAACAGGCATTCGGTTACTGCCTGATGGAAAACGGATCGCACCTGACACTGGCTCTGCTGGCGTATAAAGCGCCGGAGCTGGTGGAAATCGGTATCGCGACGGACGCCATTTTCGCTGTGATTATCATGGCGGTACTGGCACGTAAAATCTATCGCACGCTCAACACACTGAACGTGGATCAACTGACCGCGCTGAAGGGGTGATGAGATGAGTCAAACCATGTTGTTAACGTTATTAATGGCAACGCCGCTGGTGATTTCACTGCTGGCATTTGCCTGCCGCCTGGCGGGCGGCGGGGCGAAAGGTGTGGTCACCCTGGTGCATACCATCGGTATCTCCCTGATGCTCGTCTTCTCGCTGTGGATGGTTTACACCATCGGTGAGGAAGGTGATCTGCTGATGGCAGACCGCTGGATCCACCTGGACAGCCTGGCCGGATTATTCCTCGCGATCCTCGGGATCGTCGGTTTCCTGACCGGTCTGTATTCCATCGGTTACATGAACCACGAAGTGAATGATGGTGAAGTGAGTGTGGCAACACTCTGCAACTACTACGGCTTCTTCCATCTGTTCCTGTTCACTATGCTGCTGGTGATCACCAGTAACAACCTGATCCTGATGTGGGCGGCGGTGGAAGCCACCACGCTCAGCTCCGCGTTCCTGGTGGGTATCTACGGACAGCGCTCTTCTCTGGAAGCGGCGTGGAAATACATCATTATCTGTAGTGTGGGTGTGGCGTTCGGCCTGTTCGGCACCATCCTCGTGTATGCGAATGCGGCGAGTGTGATGCCGGATCCGGAACTGGCTATCTTCTGGACTGAAGTGCTGAAACATACCGCGCTGCTGGATCCGACCCTGATGCACCTGGCCTTTGTGTTTGTGCTGATTGGTTTCGGGACCAAAACCGGTCTGTTCCCGATGCACGCCTGGCTGCCGGATGCGCACAGTGAAGCGCCGAGCCCGGTCTCCGCGCTGCTGTCTGCGGTTTTGCTGAACTGTGCACTGCTGATTATCATCCGTTACTACATCATTATCACGTCTGCTATCGGCGGGGAATTCACACAGACACTGCTGCTGGTCTTCGGCCTGCTTTCTGTCGCGGTGGCGGCGTTCTTCATCCTTATCCAGCGTGATATGAAACGCCTGCTGGCTTACTCCAGTGTGGAAAACATGGGACTGATTGCGGTGGCGCTGGGTATCGGCGGTCCGCTGGGTGTGCTGGCCGCACTGCTGCACACACTGAACCACAGCCTGGGGAAAACCCTGCTGTTCTGCGGTTCCGGTAACGTGTTACTGAAGTACGGTACCCGTGATATCACGGTGGTCAAAGGAATGCTGCGCACCATGCCGTTTACGGCGGTTGTCTTTGCGGGCGGCGCGCTGGCACTCGGCGGTATGCCGCCGTTCAACGTGTTCCTCAGTGAGTTTATGACGGTGGTTGCGGGTCTGGCGGCGGATCATTTCTGGCTGACACTGCTGCTTTTGATCCTGCTCACTATCGTCCTCGGCGGGTTGGTTAGAATGGTATCGAAAACCCTGTTCGGCGCACAGCCTGACTGCGTGTCACGCGGCGAGGCAGGTATCCTGACGACATTGCCGATGGCCATCCTCATTGTACTGATGCTGGTGATGGGCACCCACATTCCGCAGCCGGTCAGCCGTCTGCTCGAAAATGCCGCCACTATTGTCCTGACGGACAGTGCATTACCAGGTACAGAATTAACCACCCCGGACTACCGCTGGCCGTGGGGTGTTGATACAACATCCACATCATCGCAGGAGAAATAAAACGTGAGCTATCAGAATTATACAGATACCCTTCAGGGCGTTCGTAAAGGCGCGGGCTATCTGGCACAGGTCCGCGAGAAATTTCCCCATGCGGTGCTGGAAGAAGAGTGGCAGACCGCCAATCAGCTGACCATCACCATCAAAACAGAGATGCTGCCGGAGGTGGTGGAGTTTCTGTACTACGGCTGCGGCGGCTGGCTGCCGGTGCTGTGGGGTAACGATGAGCGTCCGCTGAACGGTCAGTTCGCGGTTTACTATGCACTCTCTATGGAAGAGGGTGAAAAATGCTGGGTCACCGTGAAGGCGTATGTCAGCCCGATCACCCAGGAATTCCCGTCTGTCACACCGCGCGTGCCTGCGGCGGTGTGGGGCGAGCGCGAGATCCGTGATATGTACGGGCTGCGTCCGGTGGGTCTGCCGGACGAACGCCGTCTGGTGCTGCCGGATGACTGGCCGGATGATCTCTATCCGCTGCGCAAAGACACCATGGATTACCGTCAGCGTCCGGCACCGACCACCGATACCGAGACTTACGAGTTTATCAACGACAGCAAAAAAGATGCGCGCGTTGTGCCAATCGGCCCGCTGCACATCACCTCGGATGAACCGGGGCACTTCCGTCTGTTCGTTGACGGGGAGCGGATTGTTGATGCCGACTACCGCATGTTCTACGTCCACCGTGGTATGGAAAAACTGGCGGAAACCCGTATGGGGTATAACGAAGTCACTTTCCTGTCTGACCGTGTGTGCGGTATCTGCGGCTTTACCCACAGCGTGGCGTACACCACATCCGTGGAAAACGCGCTGGGTATCTATGTGCCGCAGCGTGCGCACACCATCCGCAGCGTGCTGCTGGAAGTGGAGCGTCTGCACAGCCACCTGCTGAATATCGGGCTCGCCAGCCACTTTACCGGCTTTGATACCGGCTTTATGCAGTTCTTCCGTGTACGTGAAAAATCCATGACCATGGCCGAACTGCTGACCGGTGCCCGTAAAACGTACGGAACCAACCTGATCGGCGGTGTGCGCCGTGATTTCCTCAAAGAGCAGCGGGTGAAAACCATTCAGCTGGTCCGCGAGATGCGCGCGGATGTCACACAACTGGTGGATATGCTGCTGAGCACACCGAATATGGAACAGCGTACGGTCGGCGTCGGTCGTCTTGATCCGCAGATTGCACGTGATTACAGCCCGGTCGGTCCGATGATCCGTGCCAGCGGCTTTAAACGCGACGTCCGTTTTGATCATCCGTTTGCTGATTACGGCAACCTGCCGAAAACATTATTTACCATGGATGGCTGTGATGTTTACTCCCGTGTCATGGTGCGTGTGAAAGAAGTGCTGGATTCACTGTCCATGATTGAGTACGCGCTGGATAACATGCCGGAAGGGCCGATTCTGACCGAAGGCTTTACCTATCAGCCGCACAAATTTGCCCTGGGTTACACCGAGGCACCGCGCGGGGAAGATATCCACTGGAGCATGCTGGGTGATAACCAGAAACTGTTCCGCTGGCGCTGCCGTGCAGCCACCTACGCCAACTGGCCGGTGCTGCGCTACATGTTACAGGGCAATACCGTGTCTGATGCACCGCTGATTATCGGCAGCCTTGATCCCTGCTACTCCTGTACTGACCGCGTCACGCTGGTGGATGTGAAAAAACGCAAAGCGAAAACTGTGGCGTACAAAGAGATCGAGCAGTACAGCATCGATCGCAAACATTCACCGCTGAAATAAGCCGGAGGGAATACCATGTTTAAACTGTTTAAGACCCTCCGCAATGCGGGGACAGCAACGGTCAAATATCCGTTCAAACCACTGGAAGTGGCGCACGGGTTCCGCGGTAAGCCGGAATATGTGCCGGAGCAGTGCATCGCCTGCGGTGCCTGTATTTCTGCCTGTCCGGCAAACGCCCTGACGATGGAAACTGACCCGGAAAGCGGTGAACGCCGCTGGCAGTTATTCCTCGGCCGCTGCATTTATTGCGCGCGCTGCGAGGAAGTGTGCCCGACCCGGGCTATCCATCTGACCGAAGAGTTTGAAACGGCGGTAATGAACAAAGCGGATCTCTATATGAAAGGGACATTCCGCTTACAGCACTGCCGTCAGTGCGGGGAAGCGTTCGCACCGAAAAAATCCGTGGAATATGCGATGGCGCTGATGGTGGCATCAGGTATTGAAGAGAGCGGAATTGAAGCATTGCGGCCGATGTATGAAACCTGTCCGTCCTGTAAGCAGAAAAATAACCTGCTGAACAATGACCGTCAGAACTTCCGTCTGCATATTGAGGGAGAAAAATCATGAGTTTGCCTGAAATCCCGGTGAACCATCATGTCAGCGAACCGCTGAAGATGGATGAGCAGGTGGCGAAACTGAAAAGCACGCTGCTGAAAGATATTAAACGTTCAGCCTATGTCTATCGTGTGGACTGCGGCGGCTGTAACGGTTGTGAGATTGAGATCTTCTCTGCCATTACCCCGGTATTTGATGCGGAGCGTTTCGGAATCAAAGTGGTGGCATCACCGCGTCACGCGGACATTCTGCTGTTTACCGGTGCGGTTACCCGCGCTATGCGGATGCCGGCACTGCGGGCGTATGAATCCGCCCCTGATCCGAAAATCTGTATCTCTTACGGTGCCTGCGGCTGCGGCGGCGGTATCTTCCATGACCTGTATTGTGTCTGGGGCGGCAGTGAGCATATCGTGCCGATTGATGTCTGGATCCCCGGCTGCCCGCCGACACCGGCAGCAACCATCTACGGTTTTGCCGTGGCGCTGGGTCTGCTGAATCAGAAACTGAAAGGTCAGGATCATGTTGAGGCGGATGATGAGCGTGTGGAACTGCTGCTGCCGTCCGTTCCGCTGGCAACCCGTGTGATGATTGAACGCGAAGCGCGCCGTCAGGCCGGTTATTATCAGGGACGCGAAATCAGTGACCGCTTCCTGACGCTGCTGGAAAACGCCACACCGGAACAGGTGAAAGGCACGATGCAGACCTGGATGGATGAAGAGCAGGATCCGCGTTTGCGTGAGATCGTAAACCGCCTGGTGACCGTATTACAACAAGGAGGCATTCATGCCTGAACAGACACCCGATCATGCAGATACTGACGGAAAAGTGATCTTCTGGTCGCTGAGACAAAAGTTTGTCGACAGTGACGATGATGTGCCGGAAGAGGCTCAGCAGGTGATGTATTACTCACTGGCAATCGGCCACCACGTTGGCATGATCGATTGTCTGAATACGGAATTGATCTGCCCGCTCAGCGGTTATCAGTCCTGGGTGAATGCGCTTCCCGAAGGGGAGGCGCGCCGCAAGTTGCAGGGACTGATTACCTTCGGTGAAATTAATATCGATTCCACGCATACCAATATGCTGGCACTGGCACTGGATCCGCTGACGAAGGATAAAAATCCGGACTTCCGCGAATGGAGTGCCACGCTGATCCGCCTGCTCGGGGAGATTGAGCGTGAACCGGCTATTTACCTGATAGTGAAGCGCCGCCCATGAGTGAAATGACTGCAAAAAATGTGATGCTGGCTGTCGGTAACACCATGATGGGTGATGACGCCGCGGGACCGATGCTGTTTGACCTGATGGAACAAAACCCGGTTGACGGCTGGATTGCCGTTAACGGCGGCAGTGCGCCGGAGAATGTGGCGCATCAGGTGCGGGCGCTGAAACCGGAACGTCTGCTGATTGTGGATGCGGCGGATATCGGCCTGAACCCCGGTGACATCCGTATAATTGATCCGGATGATATCGCAGAGATGTTTATCATGAGCACGCATAACCTGCCGCTCAACTTTCTTATTGATCAACTGAAAGAAGATATCCCGGACGTCATTTTCCTCGGAATCCAGCCGGATCTGGTCGGTTTTTATATGCCGGTTAATGAGAAAGTCACCTGCGCGGTACAGCAGGTTTATGATGCACTGCCGGGCTGGGAAGACCTTGGCGGATTTACCTTATTTGAAGGTGAAGACGAAGAGTGAGCCTGTTCCTCTGACTATCACAGAAACCGCCGCTGAAATCCGGCGGTTTTTTTATAAACACACGGATTTAAGGTCGGTATTTGATATCCGGCCGGTGCATTTTTTCTTATGGTCTGAGCTTTCTTTCTGAGAGTAAAAATACCATGAAAAAAATTGCTGTGATTATCCCGTTTGCCTTACTGTTGTCCGCCTGTGCTACCAAGCAATACCCGCAGGCGGCTGCGATATCCGTTGAGGAATCTTCGTTAATGGATTGCCGTGATATCAAAAAGGAAATTGCCATCACCCGCAGTATTGCGCAGGACATTGAGAAAACCGGTGAATTTGACGGTAAAACGGTATTAGGGTTCCTCGGGGATTTTGGTATCGGAAACGGGATTGCCAAAGGGGATGCCCGCGAAAAAGTCTCTGCCCGTCTGGGGCAGCTGATGCGTTTACAGGAAAATAACTGCCGCTGATACATAAAAAAATACCGCAAATTATTGCGGTATTTTTACATGAAGTCCGTTGTACGGCTCAGCAGCATTTCGGGCCGCCTTTGCTGCCGTAACGGGCATCCTGACGATCGCGGAAAAACTCTTCATAGGTCATCGGTGTCTGATCAGGATGGGTGTTTTTCATGTGCTGTACATAGTTATCGTAATCCGGCACGCCAATCATCATTTTGGCGGTCTGCCCGAGATAACGTCCTGCTTTTGCGAGAGTATCAAACATAATTGTGACCCTGAACCTGTTGCGTACGGAGGAGCGGCAATTGTCTGCCGCTCCTTATTTCACCAGTATATCAGATTTTAGTGGGCAGATTTGCTGTTTGCCACTAAATCAAGATAGTTTTCCGGCATTGGCTCGTACGGTGTTTCGTTGTCCGTCGGTTTGTCTGATTTCAGTGCTTTCAGCGCAGTCTTCAGTGAGAAGATTGCCAGCACGACCACGACAACCATAAAGAACAGTGTCAGACCGGCATCGAGACGGTTGTTAAACACCAGTTGTGACAGCTGCGACGCCGTGTACTGCGACGGGATATTACCGCTGTCAATCATAGCCTGGAACTTATTGGCTACCGCCAGGAAGCCGACACGGGCATCTTCGCTGAACACTTTTTCCCAGCCTGCGGTCATGGTACAGATTAACAGCCACGCCATCGGTACCAGTGCTACCCAGGCGTATGCCTGGCGCTTCATCTTGAACAGCACCACTGCACACAGCATCAGCGCCATACCGGCCAGCATCTGGTTGGCGATACCGAACAGCGGCCACAGGGTGTTAATACCACCGAGCGGATCGACCACGCCCTGATGCAGGAAGTAACCCCACGCCAGTACACACAGTGCGGTGGCGATCAGGTTGGCGGGAAGGGAATCTGTCCGTTTCAGTGCCGGGGAAATCACACCCAGTAAATCCTGTAACATAAAGCGGGCGGAGCGCGTACCGGCATCTACTGCGGTCAGGATAAACAGCGCTTCAAACAGGATGGCGAAGTGATACCAGAAGGAGACATCCATCAGGCCGCCAAGGGCTCCGTGCAGAATATAGGCCATACCGACGGCGAGTGTCGGCGCGCCTCCTGCGCGGGAGATAATGCTCTGTTCGCCCACTTCATTGGCGATATTGGTTAAGGTTTCCGGGGTTATCTGGAAGCCCCAGCTGCTGACCACACTGGCGGCAGACGCGACGACATCGGTGGTACCGGCCGGTGCCAGCATAGCCATCGGGCTGTTCATGGCGAAGTACACGCCCGGGTCGATCACACAGGCGGCAACCAGTGCCATAATTGCCACAAATGATTCCATCAGCATGCCGCCGTAGCCGATAAAGCAGGCCTGGTTTTCGTTAGCCAGCATTTTCGGCGTGGTACCGGAAGCAATCAGGGCATGGAAGCCGGAGACAGCACCACAGGCAATAGTGATAAACAGGAACGGGAACAGATCCCCTGCCCAGACCGGGCCGGTGCCGTCGACAAATTTAGTCAGCGCAGGCATTTCCAGCATCGGACGCATAATCAGGATGCCGATCGCCAGACCAACGATTGTCCCGATTTTCAGGAACGTAGACAGATAATCACGCGGTGCCAGCAGTAACCAGACCGGCAGAACCGCCGCGACAAAGCCGTAACCGACCAGCATCCAGGTCAGTTGTACGCCGTCATAATCAAAATACGGTGCCCAGGTCGGGCTTTCGGCCACCCAGCCGCCGGAGATAATGGCGAACACCAGGAAAATCAGACCGATAACAGAAACTTCCCCGACACGTCCCGGACGGATGTAGCGGGTATAAATCCCCATAAAGAATGCGAGCGGGATGGTAAAGGCGACGGTGTAGGTTCCCCACGGGCTGTGGGTCAGGGCTTTCACCACGATCATCGCGAGGACGGCGAGGATGATAACCATAATCATAAAACAGGCGATCAGCGCGATAACACCGGCGACATTTCCCATCTCCTCCTTGACCAGCTCACCGAGGGAACGGCCATTGCGGCGGGTGGAAACGAACAGCACCATAAAGTCCTGCACCGCACCGGCTAATACCACACCGGCGAGCAGCCAGAGCATGCCTGGCAGATACCCCATCTGCGCCGCGAGAACCGGCCCGACGAGCGGACCTGCACCGGCGATGGCGGCAAAGTGGTGGCCGAACAGGACTTTTTTGTCTGTCGGCACATAATCAAGCCCGTCATTATTTTTAAAGGCGGGGGTCATACGGGTTGCATCGACTTTCAGCACTTTTTCAGCGATGTAGAGCCCGTAATAGCGGTAAGCCACCAGATAAATACAGACGGCGGCAACGACTATCCAGAGCGCATTGATCTGTTCGCCTCTGTTCAGTGCGATATACCCGAGGGCAAAGGCACCGACAATTGCGAGCAGTACGCCGGCAAGTTGTTTGAACGCTTTCATAAATTTCACCTGTCCGAATGAGTAAAGAGGAAGTAGTTTCAGTTTGTTATTATCCAATTGTACAGGAGAGGAATAACACTTATTTTACTTAGTTCCCAGCAGTAACCTGCGGATAAGATGGATTTATTTCATTATTGTTAGGTTAATCACTGTTAGCGGAATGTAGCGTGATTGTGGTTTCAGGGAGATGATAAGCATGCGGGGTAAATCCTGATATTCAGAGGGGATATTGGCTGAATAACCCCTCTGAACCGGGTCGGCATTAAACGTGTTTTACTGCGTTGATCATGATATTCGCTTCAGGATATCCATGACATGGGTAATATCCTGTTCCGGACAGGATGTTGTCACCCGGGTGCTGAAATCAAATGAACGGTGAACGATATCGTCAATATCTACTGAGCCGGATGGTACTGCAGGAGATATGTGGTTTTTTTCTTCAGCGATACGGAGTACCTGTGCTCTTGTCTCTTCTCTGATGGCATTGAAATCCAGAGGCGTTTCAGTGTATTTATCACATAACAGTGTATTATAAATATTTTCAGTCAGTGCGTAGTATATATCTGACCGGATTTTCCCTGTCATCATTGTTGTTAGTTTATCATGGTTTTTGAGTATGTCGGTTTTATACTTTGAGTATTGTTTAACTAATTCTTTTTTTTGATCGTCACTTAACGCTTCTTTTATATTATCAGCCAGTTCTTTTTTTAATTTATCTGACATTTCTGGCATTTTTTTAGTGAAGTCATGACTTAATTGTTCTTCTATCCCCGGATCATTAATTTCGTTAGTCAGGAAACTATTCAGTTTAAGAACGGACGGAGTGGAGCAGTTAATCCCCGGTTTTTCCAGTGCTTTGTTTCCGAGATGTTTTTCTTTCACGATATCAATGATTTTGTCCAGATCTTCTGGTGTTGTCACAATTTTTTTCTCTGCATACATCAGGTCAACTTCCCGTTTGATAATATTTACCGGTATGATGCTTTTTTCCTGGGTAAGCCATTTTTTTACACCGTCATTGATTTCTTTTTGTCTGTTTTCTGCTTTTTCGTTGTTATTTCCGGTGCCGGGGATTGAGAGTTCTGATTTATAAACAAAGGATAATATCTGCCTGCTCAGCGCTGTGGTGTCGACATCAATGTTGACGTAGTTTCCTGTAAGTCTGACATTCGTATTTTGCGGTGCACTCAACCGATCCAGTAGTTTATTCAGAAAAGGTATTTTTGACATGTCTTTCAGATTTCTTTCTTCGGTGTTTGTTTTTTGAGTACCGGATAGTCTGTTAACTAAATTCACTTTTATGATTTCCTTTTATATGTAAAACCAATGATTTTATTTTTTATTAAAATAATTTCTTTAATAAAAGAAAGATCGTGAGTCTTGTTATAGCTCCTGATTATATTTCAATTGTAAAATAAATTTTCAATATGAATCAGATATGAAAGTAATACTCTGACGATTTGTCATGATGAGATCATCATTTATTAATCAGGGAAACAGAGATGCCGGATTTATCCTCTTTTCACCGCACGGCCATGATGCTGTTGCGTCATATCGGTCTGGACACGCCGCAACCTGCTGCAGATCAGCATACATTTATGTTAACAATCGATAGCCGTTACTCATTATCTTTGGCTGTTATTGATGAGACCGACTGGTATCTGTCAGCAAATACCGGGGAATTACCACACATTACGCAAAATAATGAATTAATGAAAAATGTCCTGAAGCTGAATACGTTAACGCAGCTTTCCGGGCAGCCGGTGATCTCCCTGAATGAAAAAGAAGAGTATGTGATTTGGAGCCGTTTGCCACTTCAGGGAACGGAAGATGGTCATATTATTGAATTATTTGAATATATTCTGAAGTCTGCAGATTACCTGGCGGACTTCGGTTAATTGTTACCAGCAGAGGAATGATTATGCCCGGGATCCGTCCTGATATTATACCCGATTACACTCAGAGTAACGACGCTCTGCCACCGCCCCTCCCGCCAAGATTAACGCGGTATCAGGGACGGACAATGGTGTTACAAGAACGCTCAGGCCAGCCTCCGGCAGTGCCGCCGCATCCTGTATTTATACAGCCGCCGTCCTATCCGGCACCGGTTCCGCCGTCATTACAGGCACGGGCACGAATGCCGTTACCGGGGGAAGTGGCGCATCAGTCACTGGCACAACGGAGAGCAGGTCTTAAATTCACACCGTTCACAGCGGAGATGAAAACAGAACGGGCAGGTGATGTATTCAGTCAATTACAGACAAAAACAGCAGATCGGATTGCTTCGAAAGTATTTATTACCGAAATGGAGAATCAGCGCTACAAGGACATCGATACTTGCGAAAACACTCAGTTATGTACACCGGAAGGTAAAACGTTGCCTGCAAACCAAATGAAAGTTGACGGGGTGAACCTGGCGATGCGCAGTCAGTACCCTAAGCCGAAAGAACTCCGGGACCATCTCAGTATGCTTGCAGATCAAAAACCGGGTGTGTTGGTTGTACTTTCTTCTGATAATGATATTGCCGGCCGGTCTCTTCCGGCGTATTTCCGTCAGGATGGCCACTATGGCGATGTTTCGGTGAAATGCAAAATTCACGCGGACGTTAGTGCCCGCAGTACAATGATTGAAAAGCTTGTAGTGAACAATTACCGGATAGAAATAACCGCAAACGGCAAAACAACACCGATATCGGTTATGCATGTCACAAACTGGGAAGATCGTACAACCATTGCGCCTTCAGCACTGAAAAAATTGGTTTCGGGTATCAATGGAAAAATTGAGCAGAAGACCAGGCAGGATCCCCGTTATACACCTCAGCCATTTATTCATTGCAGCGCAGGAATTGGTCGTACCGGTGTTGTTGCCGGTGCAATTGAATTATTGAAGCCGGGTAATAAAAACATGCCTGAGGAAATTGTACTGCAGATGCGTGAAACCGGCTCTTCAAACATGGTACAGACTTCTGAGCAGTACAATACATTGATCAATCTGTATAAAGAGCTTCATTAATTTTACCGGTCAGTCAGCCCGTAAACACCCCGGCTGACTGACTGTTATTCTCTTCAGACAGCTTTTCTGCGGGTCAGCAGCGACACCAGGCGTTTGCCGAAGACGGTCAGAATCAGGCCCGCCATAATAAAACCGAGACCGGCGAACTGCATCATGGTGATGGTTTCACCCAGCAGCAGCGCGCTGCTGGCAATCCCGGCAAACGGCACCAGCAGGGCAAACGGCGTGACACGCCAGGTTTCGTAACGGCCCAGCAGACGGCTCCACAGGGTATATCCCACAAACGTGGAGAGATAAGCGAGATACATAATCGCCCCCACGGTCAGCAGGCTGATATGGGAAATACTGCTGACAATCGCGTCCGCACCCTCCATCCACAGTGACATCAGGATAAACGGAACAATCGGCACCAGTGCACTCCAGGCGACCAGTGACATCCCGTTGCAGTCCGGTGTCTCTTTCATAATGATACGGTTGCAGATATTACCGCAGGCCCAGGAGAAGCCACCGGCCAGCGTCATCATCAGCGCCATCAGTGGAATATCGGTCAGACTGCCGCTGTCCCCGCCTTTCGCCAGCACGGTCAGACCGACAACGGCGACAATAATGCCGATCACCTGGCTGATTTTCAGCGATTCTTTCAGAATCAGGCCGCCGAGAACAATGGTGAAGAAGACCTGGGACTGTAATACCACAGAGGCGATCCCAGCCGGCATCCCGGCTTTGACCGCACTGAACAGAAAGGCAAACTGGCCGAAACAGATAGTCAGGCCGTAGATAACCAGACGATTCAGGGCGATTTTCGGACGCGGAATAAAGAAGACGGCGGGCAGTGCCACAAACAGAAAACGCAGCGCCCCGAGAAACAGCGGCGGAATACCGGTGACGCCCACTTTGATCACCACGAAGTTCACCCCCCAGATCACGGCGACCAGCAGGGCGATTAAAATATCATTAATTTTCATATCAGGTTTTTATCTCTCTTTTATTATTTTGATAATACGCGGAGCCACGCGCAGTATCCGTCAGGAAGAGCCGTGAAAAATTAAGTCGTTGTTACTGTCATTGTGTTATGAACATTGTAAAACAGTACCGGGGAACCGATATCAACAGTCAGCAGGGAAATTTTCGTAAACTGTTATGAAATACGGAAAAAAACCGGCGGTGCGGATGATTGATCACCATCATATTGTACTTCTTTAACACAGTTATAATTCATCATGCAATTGTAAAATTGTTCTGAAGGGACGTGGCTGCGTCCGTGTCGTCATCTGACACCGGACAGGCGCGTTCGACATTTTTGACGATCCCGTCGGTGCCATCGCCTGTCATGGTCATAATAAAAAAATTAAAACAAACTATATTCAGTAAGTTAAAGGGTTTTTATTTCAGATTTAAAATTGGCATAAACCCTGCATGACTGGTGGTGATAAGGCGGTATTTATCCGCTAAAAGAAGATATAGGAGCAATGTTGATGGAAAAAGTCATCACCGTCTGCCCGTATTGCGCCTCAGGCTGTAAAATTAACCTGAAGGTGGAGAACGGGAAGATCATTGGCGCGGAGGGCGCGAATGGTCACACCAATGAAGGAGAGCTCTGCCTGAAAGGGTATTATGGCTGGGACTTCATTCATGACACCAAGATTTTAACCCCCCGCTTAAAGACCCCCATGATCCGCCGTCAGCGTGGTGGCAAACTGGAACCGGTCTCCTGGGAAGAGGCGATTGAGTTTGCCAGTTCCCGCCTGTTGGCTATCAAAGAGAAGTACGGCCCGAAAGCCATTATGACAACGGGTTCATCCCGTGGTCCGGGTAACGAAGCTAACTTCGTGATGCAAAAATTTGTTCGTGCGGCAGTCGGCAGTAACAATATTGACTGCTGCGCACGTGTCTGACACGGCCCTTCGGTTGCAGGTCTGCAGCGTTCGGTCGGTAACGGCGCAATGAGTAACTCAATCGTTGAGATTGAGGATACCAAATGTATTTTTATCTTCGGTTACAATGCCGCGGATTCACACCCTATCGTCGCCCGCCGCATTGTGAAGGCGAAAGAGAAGGGTGCACAGATTATTGTCTGTGACCCGCGCTATATTGAATCAGCGCGTCTTGCTGATATTCATTTAGCACTGAAAAATGGTTCAAACATTGCGCTTATCAATGCGTTGGCGCATGTGATTATTGAAGAAAATCTGCACGATAAAGCCTTTATCGATGGCCATACCGAGCAGTTTGAGGAATACCGCAAGCTGGTTGAGCCGTATACACCAGAGTCTGTGGAAGCGACCACCGGTCTGAAAGCCGATGATATCCGCAAAACTGCCCGTATGTATGCGAAAGCAGAAAATGCGGTCATTCTGTGGGGTATGGGTGTCACGCAGTTCTATCAGGGTGTGGAAACCGTCCGCGCACTGACCAGTCTGGCGTTACTGACCGGCAACCTGGGTAAACCGCATGTCGGGGTCGGCCCTGTCCGCGGTCAGAACAACGTTCAGGGTGCCTGTGATATGGGGGCACTGCCGAATACTCTGCCGGGCTATCAGTATGTGGAAGATAAAGCCGCTCTGGAGAAATTTGCCAAATTCTGGGGCATCGAAAAAATGCCTGACGAAAATGGTATTCCGCTGAGTGAGGTGCCGCACTTTATTGACGAGGGCGTACTGAAGGCGCACTACGTGATGGGTGAAGATCCGCTTCAGACAGAACCGGATCTGGCGACTATCCGCCGTACCTTCGATAAACTGGAGCTGCTGATTGTCCAGGATATCTTCATGACCAAAACCGCGTCGATTGCCGACGTGATTTTCCCTGCCACTTCCTGGGGGGAGCATGAAGGGGTGTATACCGCAGCGGATCGCGGGTTCCAGCGCTTCTACAAAGCGGTTGAGCCGGTCGGCGATGTGAAACCGGACTGGGAAATTATCAGTCTGATGTCCACCGCGATGGGTTACCCGATGCATTACAACAACACCAAAGAGATTTGGGATGAGTTACGTGAACTCTGCCCTATCTATTATGGTGCGACCTACGAGAAGATGGCGGATCTGGCGTATATCCAGTGGCCGTGCCGCGATGTGGCGGACAGTGATCAGGGAACGGAATACCTGTACGACGGCGGTATCTTTGATACCCCGAACGGTAAAGGCCAGTTCTATACCTGTGACTGGCACGCACCGATTGATCAACTGAGTGATGAGTATCCGATGGTGCTGGCAACCGTCCGTGAAGTGGGGCACTACTCCTGCCGCTCCATGACCGGTAACTGTAAAGCACTGGCGGCACTGGCGGATGAGCCGGGCTATGTTCAGATCAATACCGCAGATGCAAAATCGCTGGGTATTAAAGATCAGGAACTGGTCTGGGTGGCATCCCGTCAGGGGAAAGTTATCACGCGTGCCAATGTCAGTGAACGTCCGAACAAAGGGGCGGTTTATATGACATATCAGTGGTGGATTGGTGCATGTAACGAGCTGGTGGCAGAAAACCTCAGCCCGATTACCAAAACACCGGAATATAAATACTGTGCTGTCCGCGTTGAACCGATTGCGGATCAGAAACAGGCTGAGCATTATGTTGTTCAGGAATATACCGGTATTAAGCGCCGTCTGCGTGAAGCTGCGGAAGGGTGATCATCCGTCTGTTATAATATGATAAAAACCGGCGCTCAGAAATGACCGCCGGTTTTTTTATATTTTCATTTTTTGTTTAATTACGATGTCAGACAGATTCTGTTTTTGAATTTTGATCACATAGTATTGTCTGTAAAAGTATTGTCTGAAAAATAAATGAACATATTACGACAGCTATTTCTGAGATGTATTTTTATTTGCGATATATTCTTATTTCAGAAGCGCACTGTTTTAATATCATCTTAGTGATTATCTTCCTCAAATATATCCTGTACAGTAATACCTAACCGCTGCATGCGGGATAATAATGTTGTCCGTTTCAGCCCCAGGCGGGTTGCGGCCCCCCGGGCACCGGCGACCACACCGTTGGTGGCTTTCAGGGCGGTAATAATCCGGTCACGTTCTTCATCGTCACTCTCCGGTGCGGCAGTCTGCATCCGTTTTTCCAGTGAGCTTGGTGTCTCCAGCGCCGTTTTCAGGCGTGAATGCTTTGGGATATTCAGCTCATGCAGCTGAATATTAAGCGTATTTCCGCGTGTCAGGATCACCGCCCGCTCAATCACATTTTCCAGCTCGCGCACGTTGCCCGGCCACGGATAGCGGCTCAGCTGTTCCAGGGCATCACGCGGGATACAGTCGATATTGCGGTTCATCCGGCGGGCGATTTTCTGTGTGAAATACGTTGCCAGCAGCGGAATATCTTCCGGACGCTCGCGCAGCGGCGGGATCCAGATAGGAAACACATTCAGCCGGTAGTAGAGATCTTCGCGGAATTCACGATCATCGGTCATGGATTTCAGGTTGCGGTTAGTCGCGGCAATCAGCCGGACATCCACCGGAATCACCTTATTACCGCCGATACGCTCTATTTCCCGTTCCTGTAATACCCGCAGCAGTTTTGGCTGGAGATCCAGCGGCATATCACCGATTTCATCAAGAAACAGGGTGCTTTTATCTGCCATTTCAAAGCGGCCGATATGGGTGGTGGTCGCACCGGTGAACGCCCCTTTGTCATGGCCGAACAGGTCACTTTCCAGCAGACCGGAGGGAATAGCCGCGCAGTTCATTTTGATCATGCTGCGGTGATGGCGCTCACTCAGGCGATGGATAGCACGGGCGATGAGCTCTTTCCCGGTACCGGTTTCACCGAGGATCAGAACGGTACTGTCACTGGCGGCAACCAGATCCACCTGCTCCAGAATGTTACGCATGGCATCACTCTGGAAAATGATTTCACTGAAACTCTCGTTATTGTGAATCTGTTCATTCAGCCACAGGTTTTCATGCTTCAGGCTGTCTTTCAGCCGGGTGATCTCTTCGTAAGCAGCGGCGTTATCCACCGCAATGGCAAACCGGGCGGCTATCTGCTTGAGAAGATTACAGTTATCGTCAGTAAAAATATGGTTATTTTCATGAGACAACACCAGAACACCCAGCGGCTTGTGGTTAAATGCCAGCGGCAGCAGCAGGGTTTCTGTCATGCCCTGCGCGCAGACATGCTGATACAGCGGATCTTTTGTTGCGCTGTCGAGTGTCAGGCGCATCGGCTGGTTACTGTCCAGAACCTGTGCCAGATCACGGTGCAGTTCATCCAGATGATATAATGTCTTTTCTGTGGGTTTGCGGGGCTGATAATAACTGGAATAACAAAGATATACAGCTGAACTGTAGTTATCACACAACGCAATGCTTATCTGGCTCAGCCCGAAAAACCGGTGGATCTCGCGGGAGACTTCAGCAACCAGGCCATCCATCTCCAGATGGGAAAGCACTGAGTTGGTGATATCTACCAATATCCGGTACTGGTCACGTTCATGGCGTATGTGTTCGGTCTTGTCAGTGTTGTCCACAACGTCTCCGCTCATCTTCGTCTTTCTCATTCCTGATCCGGACGGATTGCTCTTAAAATTAATTCTGCTCTGAATAGTTGTTGGTATAAATAAGTTTCAGAGAGGTAATAACCATTATTGTAATGACTCTATAAAAAAAGAATATCGCTGTCTGATTTAAGTTTGATCCAATCCCCTATTTTTTAGCAGGATGAAAACCTAATATATTATGACACCTGCTGATGATAAAAATTATCGTCAAAAATGTCGAACTGTGTGACGAATATTCTCACTATGACACACGGTACGGCAGCATTATTTATTAATACGCTGATTTCACTGAAATTAAAAAAAATGCCAGACTGGCACGATGCATGCTTATTTCCTGATTATTCTAACCAGAGGACGGCTGCACCGGAGTGCCGGATGTGAAGTCGCCGCGTATCATTCAGGAGAGTATGATGAACCGTTTCATCATTGCAGACCCAAAGAAGTGCATTGGCTGTCACACATGTGAAGTCGCTTGTGTCGTTTCGCATCAAGAGCAGGAAACCGGTATTGAAACCGTGGTGAAAGATGAATTCTTTCCCCGTATTCATGTGATGAAAGGGTACACCATCAGTACGGCGGTTGTCTGCCGTCAGTGCGAGGATGCACCGTGTGCCAATGTCTGTCCGAACGGCGCTATCAGCCGTAAAGATGATTTCGTGTATGTCGATCAGGCAAAATGTATCGGCTGCAAAACCTGTGTGATCGCCTGTCCGTACGGCACCATGGAAGTGATCAGCCGTCCTGTTGCACAACAGACCACCGCGCTGAACACGATCCCGCAGTACCGTGCGGAAGCACATAAGTGTGATTTATGCCATACCCGCGCGGGCGGGCCTGCCTGTGTGGAAGTGTGTCCGACTCATGCATTAATGGTGGTTGACCGCAATAAGATGGATGAGATTGTGAAAGAACGCCGCCGCCGCGCCGCATTTGAAATGCCGGCCGACCTGATGTCCTGAGGACAGACGGATGCATGAGGTTACGTTATGCCAGAATGCGCTTGATATTATTGAGCAGCAGGCAAAACAGAGCGGGGCGCAGCGCGTCACCGCTGTCTGGCTTGAACTGAGTGCGGTATCCTGCATTGAAGAGGATGCCCTGCATTTTTGCTTTGATATCGTCTGCCGTGATTCACTGGCGGAAGGTGCCGTACTGCATGTCACCACCGTCCCGGCGCAGGCATGGTGCCGGGATTGTCAGAAACCGGTCAGTGTGTCCGGGTTTAATACCGGATGTCCGCATTGCGGCAGCCATAACCTGCAGGTGGACAGCAGTGATGCCATGCAGGTCAGACAAATTGAAATTCAGTAGTCCGGTAAGGACATATCAGTCAATCAGGAGCCGGTTATGTGTTTAGGTATTCCCGGGCAAATCGTTGCTGTGGGTGACTCTGTAACAGACAATGCGCAGGTGGAAGTGTGTGGTGTCAGACGGGATGTGAACATCGCGCTGGTTTGTGAAGGTGAGCCGTCAGACATGCTGGGAAAATGGGTGCTGGTTCATGTGGGTTTTGCGATGAGTATTATCGATGAACAGGAAGCCCGCGATACACTGGATGCACTGCTGGCCATGGAAAGTGTGGAAGAGGATGTATCGTATTTTCTGCGTGGTAATGCGTAGCCGTATGCTGTCCGGTTTCCGGATAAAAACACCTGTTCTGACAGGTGTTTAACGCCGTTATTTTCTGCCGTATCCCTCCGTTCCGTTATTCCTGCACAAGACTGTTTTTTCATAAAACAGTGATACACGTGTCAGTAAGATAAAAAACTGGTTACAGAATAAGAAATTACCGGATATACCGCTGTTACCCGTCGGATTCTGAATTATCTTAGAGGGATGGTACTCGCATTCTGTACCATATCTGTGGTTTCATAGTTTCTGAAAAACAGGACAAGGGGATACAGGGGACAGGGATATGGCACAGACAGTACTGTTGTCAGGGATTGTGCAGGCCTTAATGAAGCATCAGGGGAGAGCACAGCGTGATATGCATTATCCCGGCTGGCATACAGCACCGGTGTGCGGTCTGATGAATGATCCGGCCGGATTTATATATCACAATGACGTCTGGCACCTGTTCTATCAGTGGGAACCGTTTGGGTGTGAGCATAAAAAACCGTGCTGGGGACATTGGTCTTCGGCAGATCTGGTGAGCTGGATACATGAGCCGGTGGCGCTGCTGCCGTCCGGTAATTATGATTCAGGAGGCTGTTTTTCCGGCAGTGCAGTGGTAAACAATAACACGCTGACACTTTGCTATACCGGCAGTCTGTCATACCGGGATGGTTCCCGGGCATCGTGGCAGTGCCTGGCACGGGAAAAAGCGGACGGCATATTTGAGAAATACGGCACTGCGCTGGGACTGCCCGAAGGATACAGTGCCGATGTGGTTAATCCCAAAGTCTGGCAGCATTGCGGGCAGTGGTTCATGGTACTGGGGGCCAGGGATGTCAATGACCGTGGTTGTGTGCTGCTGTACGACGCAACAGAGTTAGGTGAGTGGGCACTGCGGGGGGTACTGGCCGGCAGCTACTGCGGCGGGCTGCGGAATGCCGGGTATTTGTGGGAAAACCCGGATTTTTTCCGGCTCGGTGATGAATGGGTGCTGTTGTGCTGTCCCCGCGGTATGCCGCGTGAACCCACCCGTTTTCTGAATACCTCCCCCGGCGCGTATCTGGTCGGGGATTTTGATTATGAAAGCAAAATTTTCCGTCATAAACCTCAGGTTTACGAAACGGATGCCGGGTTTGAATTTTATGCCCCGCAGACAACACTTGCCCCGGACGGACGACGTATTATGGTGGCGCTGATGGGCGCACCGGGCGGCGAAGAGATGCAGCAGCCGACAATCAAAAATGGCTGGCTCCATCAGATGACCTGTCCCCGTGAACTGACATTGCGTAACGGACAACTGTACCAGCGGCCGGTGAGAGAGCTGGAAGCCCTGCGTGGTGCGGGCGGACAGTGGTCAGGTGAGGCGGATAATGCACTGGAACTGAGTGCGGGGCGGCTGGAGGTGATTATCAGGCTCTCCGGCCCGCTTATCCTGAACTTCAGCAAATATCTGATTTTTTCCTATGACGGACATGAAATCCGCCTGTCCCGCCGCAGTCTGGTCAGCGGTGACTGGCTGCACCGTTACTGGCAGGGTGAAGTGACGCGGCTGCATATTTTTACGGATCATTCGAGTGTGGAGATTTTTATCAATGACGGTGAGGCGGTGATGAGCAGCCGTTATTTCCCGCAGCAACCGGCAACACTCACATTCCGCGGTCTTTCTCCGGTACAGCTCAGTTACTGGCAGCTTAACCGGGAAGAGGTAGCCTGACAGCAGATAAAAAAAGACCGGCGCACTTAAGGAGCCGGTCTTTTTATAACGGACACCGATTACAGTGTGAATACACCAATCACGGCCATTACACTGAGGATCGTCGCCAGACCGTAAAAGACCCAGCGTCCCGCAGGCACATGGATTTTCAGGTCATGCATACAGTGGTGAAGACGGTGCAGCGCACACCACAGCGGCAGGATAATCATCAGCAGCAGAAAAACCTTCCCGGTAAACCCCTGACAGAAAGCCAGGATGCGGTCATAACTGAGCATATCCGGCGCGAGGCCGAACGGCAGCAGAAAGGCCAGCAGTACAATAACTGCCGGTGAAACGATGGCACTCCACATGCCGCCTGCGCCAAACATTCCCCAGAAAACCGGTTCCTGTGAACGTTTCGGATTCGGATTAATCATATCAGTTCCCTTCCTTACCACAGTAATGCAACGGCCAGAATGACGGCGTTAACGATGAGGGTCACAATCCAGAGCAGACGGACAATCGGCTCCGGTCCCATTTTTTCGTCTTTGATAACGATATTGACGGCTTTCGGTGCCAGCTGAAACCAGGTCACGGTATGCAGCAGGGTGCCGGCCAGTGTCAGGATATTGATCAGCACCACCACCGGGTTTTGCAGTAAGTGGACATAACCGGCCCAGTCTGCGGGACCGCCCTTGAGGCAGTAAACGCCGTACATAACCAGCAGGCTGAACCAGAGCTGGACCACTGCGGTGCCTTCCCGCAGCATATAAAAACGGTAAAAACCGAGTTTATTCCACCATGTCGGTGTCATTTCACGCACATAAGGCTTACGTTTGGTCGTCATTTCTCTTTTCCTTATTGTGGTTTCAGACGGGCAATAATGTAATCTTCCGCACTGGCGGCTTTACCCTGCTGAATCGCAGCTGCCGGGTCCACATGTTTCGGACAGACTTCCGAGCAGTAACCCACGAAGGTACAGGTCCATACGCCGTTATCGCCGTTGATTTGTTTCATCCGCTCTTTTTTGCCGTGATCGCGGCTGTCGGTGTTATAGCGCTGCGCCAGTGTCAGCACACCCGGGCCGAGGAATTCCGGATTCAGGCCGAACTGCGGACAGGCCGCGTAGCACAGACCGCAGTTGATGCAGCCGGAAAACTGATGGTATTTCGCCATCTGTCCCGGTGTCTGATTATTCGGGCCTTCGGACGGTTTGCGGTCATTGCCGATAATGTAAGGCTTAATGGCTTCCAGGCTCTCGATAAAGTGCGTCATATCCACAACCAGGTCACGCTCGATCGGGAAGTTGCCGAGTGCCTCAATCTGCATACCCTGCGGGTATTCGCGCAGGAAGGTTTTGCAGGCGAGTTTCGGCACCTTATTGACCATCATGCCGCAGGAGCCGCAGATAGCCATCCGGCATGACCAGCGGTAGGAGAGATCCGGCGCCAGGTTGTCTTTGATATAGCCCAGCGCATCCAGCAGTGACGTCTGCTCATCGTAAGGCACCTGATACGTGACAGCATGCGGCTCATTATCCGTTTCCGGGTTATAGCGCATCACTGACATTTTCAGCATTTTCATCTCAGCCATTGACGTTTTCCTTCTCTTTTGCCGCCTGTTCAGCCGCCGCCGCTTCACCACCGTAGACACGTTTTGCCGGGGCGGATTTGGTTATCTTCACATCACTGTATTCCAGATGCGGCGAGCCGTCCGGATTGTGGAAAGCAAGGGTGTGTTTCAGGAAATTGACATCGTCGCGTTCGGTACAGCCTTCATCCAGACGCTGATGTGCGCCGCGTGATTCTTTACGGTTAAAGGCGGAGTGCGCCATACATTCCGCGACATCCAGACCAAAGCCCAGCTCAATGGTGTAGAGCAGGTCGGTATTGAAGACAGATGAGCGATCCGTGATTTCAACGCGTTTGAAACGTTCTTTCAGTTCGGCCAGTTTATCGATGGTTTTCTGCATCAGTTCCGGTGTGCGGTAAATCCCGCAGCCTTCTTCCATCGCCTCACCCATCTCGTCGCGCAGCTTAGCCCAGTTTTCTGTGCCTTTCTGGTTCATCAGCGCTTTCAGGTTGTTTTCGATATCCGCGGTACGGGCATCGATCGCATTGCTGTTGGCCGCGTGTGTTTCCTGCGCATGTTTAGCCGCTTCTTCCCCGGCCAGACGGCCGAAGACCACCAGTTCCGCCAGTGAGTTGGAGCCGAGGCGGTTCGCCCCGTGCAGACCGACGGAGGAACACTCACCGACAGCAAACAGGCCTTTGATGCGGGTTTCACAGCGCTGGTCAGTTTCAATCCCGCCCATGGTGTAGTGTGCGGTCGGACGAACCGGGATCGGCTCTTTGACCGGGTCCACGCCGACATAGGCTTTTGCCAGTTCGCAGATAAACGGCAGGCGTTCCAGCAGTTTTTTCTCACCCAGATGACGCAGATCCAGATAGACCACATCACCGCGGCTGGTTTTGATGGTCCGGCCTTTGCGCCACTCGTGCCAGAAAGCCTGGGACACTTTATCGCGCGGGCCGAGTTCCATATATTTGTTTTCCGGATGACCGAGCGGGGTTTCCGGGCCCATGCCGTAGTCCTGCAAATAGCGGTAGCCGTCTTTGTTGACCAGAATCCCGCCTTCGCCCCGGCAGCCCTCTGTCATCAGAATACCGGAGCCCGGCAGACCGGTCGGGTGATACTGAACGAATTCCATATCCCGCAGCGGTACGCCGTGACGGAAAGCCATTCCCATTCCGTCTCCGGTGACAATCCCGCCGTTAGTGTTATAGCGGTAGACACGACCGGCACCGCCGGTCGCCATAATCACTGAATTGGCGCGGATCTGAACTTTTGTCCCTTCCATCATATTGATGGCCACCAGACCGCGCACATGGCCTTCATCCGCAATAATATCGAGGACGAAATGCTCATCGAACCGCTGGATCTGCGGGTATTTCAGAGAGGTCTGATACAGGGTGTGCAGCATATGAAAACCGGTTTTATCGGCGGCGAACCAGGTCCGCTCGATTTTCATACCACCAAAGCGGCGCACGTTGACAGAACCGTCTTCTTTACGGCTCCACGGGCAGCCCCACAGTTCCAGCTGAGTCATTTCGGCCGGACAGTGTTCGACAAAGTACTCCACCACATCCTGCTCACATAACCAGTCGCCCCCGGACACCGTATCACTGAAATGATAATCATAGGAATCATGGGATTGTGTCACAGCCGCAGAGCCACCTTCTGCGGCCACAGTGTGGCTGCGCATCGGGTAAACTTTTGAGATCAGAGCAATTTTCAGGTTCGGGTTAGCTTCCGCAGCAGCAATCGCCGCCCGCAGCCCTGCACCGCCTGCTCCGATAATTGCGATATCGGCATTAAAGGTTTGCACTGTGCTTCTCCATTGTTCAGGTAAATCGAAAGTTAAAATGTAAAAACGAAATCTGAAACAGGTACTCAAAATTGTTATCAGTAACCGAATCCTTTCAGTTGATAAAAATGCTAATCATTTCCGGTTGCTGATTGGTTATAAAATCACATTCTGTTCAAAGTATAGCGAATAGCTGATCGTTTAAATTTGATATAACCAAGGGTTTTAAGCGCTAATTTTGCATTTTTGCGGATGAATAACCGGATATTTCAGGTAATCACCTAAGTAATTACTCGGGTGTAGTTATTTTGTTTTGTTTTGGTTACATAAAATATACAGGGTAAACATATAATTAGCGCTAAAAGCATAGCGCATATCTGCGGCGGGACAATAACTAAATCTCAGAGGTGTGAATCAGACAGAAAACCGGCGGAAAATCAGTCGGTTTACGGGTATTTTCTGAGAAAAATACCTGATGTTGCGAATATGTGATATCCATCACGATTATGGTTTTTTTCGCTCTTGATAGTGGTTATTTAGTTTCGTTTTTGTTCATTATCAATCATGAAAAGGAAAATAACGGCTAAGCTGTAACCATAATAAAGGAAAATGACTGAGAGGAACCCATGTCTGATTCACCTGTCAATGAAGCTGATGTCATTATCATCGGCGGCGGCGCAACCGGAGCCGGGATGGCCAGGGATTGTGCCCGGCGCGGTCTGCGCCCTCTGTTGCTGGAACGGTTTGATATCGCGACCGGCGCGACCGGCCGTAATCACGGCCTGCTGCACAGCGGTGCCCGTTATGCGGTGACTGATCCGGAATCGGCCCGCGAATGTATTTCAGAAAACCGGATTTTGCGGCACGTTGCCCGTCACTGTGTTGAGGAAACAGACGGCCTGTTTATCACACTGCCGGAAGATGAGATGGCCTATCAGGCCACTTTTATTGATGCCTGCCGCGCGGCGGGAATTGATACACAGGTGATGTCCCCGGAGGAGGCGCTGCGCTTTGAGCCGTCTGTAAACCCGGCGCTGTGCGGCGCGGTAAAAGTACCGGACGGCACAGTTGACCCGTTTCGTCTGACTGCCGCCAATATGCTGGATGCGCGGGAGCACGGCGCACAGGTACTGACCTATCACGAAGTCACGGATGTGCTGCGTCAGGGTGACCGGGTGATTGGTGTGCAGGTTTATGATCACCGTCATCACCGCAGTTATCCGTTATATGCGCCGGTTGTGGTGAATGCGGCGGGGATCTGGAGTCAGCGTATCGCCGGTTTCGCCGGGGTACATATCAGTATGCTGCCTGCCAAAGGTGCACTGCTGATCCTCGGGCACCGCCTTAATCAGCACGTGATCAACCGCTGCCGCAAGCCCGGTGATGCCGATATCCTGGTGCCGGGGGATACCATTTCCCTGATCGGCACCACGTCAGTTCATATTCCTTATGATGATATCGACAATATGATCGTCACAGCGGATGAGGTCGATACCCTGATCCGTGAAGGCTCACGACTGGCACCGGCAATGGCGCAGGCGCGTATTCTGCGGGCGTATGCCGGTGTCCGCCCGCTGGTGGCGGCGGATGATGATCCGACCGGACGCAGTATCAGCCGCGGGATTGTGCTGCTGGATCATGCGCAGCGTGACGGATTGCACGGCTTTCTCACCATCACCGGCGGCAAGCTGATGACATACCGGCTGATGGCGGAGCGGGCAACCGATATGGTGTGTGCGAAGCTCGGTATTACCGTGGCGTGCTCCACGGCGGATGTGCCGCTGCCGGGTTCGGCACATTCGGCGGAACAGACATTGCGCAAAGTGATTTCCCTGCCCGCGCCGCTGCGCGGCTCAGCAGTATACCGCCACGGTGATCGTGCGGCGGAGTTGCCGCACACCACGCGCCTGGATAAAAGTCTGGTATGTGAATGTGAAGCGGTGACCGCCGGTGAGGTGCGTTATGCCGCGGAAAGCCTGACAGTGAATAACCTGCTTGATCTGCGCCGCCGCACCCGCGTCGGCATGGGCACCTGCCAGGGGGAACTGTGCGCCTGCCGCGCGGCGGGGCTGCTGACACAGCTGAAAGTCACCACGGCGGAAAAATCGGAAGCCGGACTGATGCACTTCCTGAACGAACGCTGGAAAGGTGTGCGTCCGGTGGCATGGGGGAACGCGCTGCGCGAAAGTGAGTTCACCGGCTGGGTGTATCAGGGATTGTGCGGGCTGGAAAACAGCGGGACGGAAGAACAGGGAGAGCAGCATGAAATATGATGTGGTTATCGCGGGCGGTGGTCTTGCCGGGCTTTCCTGCGGTGTGAAACTGGCAGAAAGCGGGCTGAGCTGCGCGATTATCAGCGCCGGACAGAGCGCGCTGCATTTTTCATCCGCGTCACTGGATCTGCTGTCGGCGCTGCCGGACGGGCAGCCGGTCACGGAACCGCTTTCCGCCCTGGCGGCGCTGGCTCATCAGGCACCGGCGCACCCCTACAGTGTGATCGGAGAAAGCGCGGTGTGCCGCAGTGTGTCACAGGCGATGGCGCTGTTACAGCAGGAAACTTTACCGTTGCAGGGCTCGGCGGAGCGTAATCACTGGCGTCTGACTCCGGCCGGGCAGTGGCGGATGAGCTGGCTGACACCGGATGTGGTGCCGGTACTGACCGAAAAAATGACGGAAAACTGGCAGCCGGCCGCCGTTGTAGGCATCACCGGATTTCTTGATTTTCAGGCGGAAATGGCCGCCGCTGCGCTTACCCGTCAGGGGTATCCGGCACAGGCGTATACCCTGCATTTACCGTGTCTGGATAAGTTACGCAATAACCCGAGTGAGTTCCGTTCCGTCAATATTGCCCGTGTTCTGGATTTACCGCAAAACCGGCAGGAACTGGCGGATGAACTGGCACAGTGCGGGCTCACGCAACAGATCCTGATTTTACCGGCCTGCTTCGGGGCGGAAAACAGTGACGGAGTGACTTTTTTACAGCAGCAGCTGAATAAAACAGTTTATCAGTTACCGACGCTGCCGCCGTCACTGCTGGGAATGCGTCTTCATCAGGCTCTGCTGGGCCGCTTCCGCCGGGCGGGCGGATTTGTCATGCCGGGGGACAGTGTCATTTCTGTCCGTCGTGACGGTCAGCGAATTACGCATCTGTTTACCCGCAATCACGGTGATATTCCGGTACAGGCAGAGCAGTTTGTGCTGGCCACCGGCAGCTTCTTCAGTAACGGACTGGCGAGCGATATTGACCATATCTATGAGCCGCTGCTCAATCTGCAACTGACAGAAACGCTGCCGCGCCGGGAGTGGACATCTGCGGATCTGTTTGCCCGTCAGCGTTATCTGGAAGCCGGGGTGGCAACAGATGCGCATCTGCATCCGGCGGATGCGCAGGGCGCCATCACCAATCTCCGTGCTGTCGGTGCGGTGCTGGGCGGGTATAACCCGTTACAGGAGGGTTGCGGTGCGGGTGTTTCCCTTGTCACCGCGATGTATGCGGCTGAACAGATTCTGGCGCAGATTGGCGCGGCGGTAACGGAGGAACAGGTATGAGTATGGGACAAACTCAGTTCGAGAATTGTATCAAATGCACTGTCTGCACAACGTATTGTCCGGTGGCAAAAGTGAATCCGGATTATCCGGGGCCGAAACAGGCGGGGCCGGACGGTGAACGGCTGCGCCTGAAAGACGCCATGCTGTATGATGACGCACTCACGCTCTGCACCAACTGTAAGCGCTGTGAAGTGGCGTGTCCGTCAGATGTCCGCATCGGGGATATTATTGCCCGTGCCAAACTGACGTATCACCCGTCACGGCCGAAGATCCGCGATGCGATCCTGAGCCATACTGATCTGATGGGATCACTTTCCTCGCCGTTTGCACCGGTGGTCAATACTATCACCGGTCTGAAACCGGTACGTAAACTGCTGGATACCGCCCTGAAAATTGATCACCGTCGTGAGCTGCCGAAATACTCTTTCGGCACATTCCGCCGCTGGTATAAAAAACAGCAGGAAAAACAGGCGGATTTCGGCGAACAGGTCGCGTATTTTCATGGTTGTTATGTGAATTATAACCATCCTCAGCTCGGCAAAGATGTGATTAAGGTGTTTAACAGCATGGGGATCGGGGTGCAGCTGCTGGAACGGGAAAAATGCTGCGGTGTGGCGCTGATCGCCAACGGTTTTGCAAAGCAGGCGAAAAAACAGGCCGCAGTGAATGTGGAGTCCCTCACCAAAGCCATTGTTGAACAGAAGATGCCGGTGATTGCGACATCCTCCACCTGTACCTTTACCCTGCGGGATGAATATCCGCATATTCTGGATGTGGATACCGCACCGCTGCGCGATAACATTGAGCTGGTGACGCGCTATCTTTACCGGCTGATGCAGGACGGGCGCAAACCGGCGCTGAAGCATACGCCGCTGAAAGTCGGTTATCACACGCCGTGTCATATGGAAAAAATGGGCTGGACGGCGTATTCCCTTGAACTTATCCGCGCCATTCCCGGAGTGGAGCTGATTGTGCTCGATTCACAGTGCTGCGGTATCGCCGGGACTTACGGATTTAAAAAGGAAAATTACGAAACATCACAGGCGATTGGTTCCCCGCTGTTCCGTCAGATAGAAGAAAGCGGGATTGATCTGGTGATCAGTGACTGCGAAACCTGCAAATGGCAGATTGAGATGTCGACCAGCAAAAAATGCGAGCATCCGATATCTCTGCTGGCACGGGCGCTTGCGTAAAATAAGGTATTACAGCAACCGGCTCCGGCCGGTTTTTTTATATACAGAATACAGGATACAAACCGCATTTTCTATTCAGTCTCCTCTTCTGCCCGGTGCTAGCATTGCGGCGGATTTTAAAGAATTATTAACATGTTGAGAGAAGAATGAATAATTTCGTATCACATTCAGTCACTAACTATATTATTGCTGTATCAATGGTATTCCTGCTTTCTGCCTGTTCAAGCCGTCTGCCGGATACGACCGAGCAATCCGATTTTCTGAGTGACTATCAGCGTCTGACAGAAACCGACACTGCTTCCGGTCAGATCATTAAATCCTGGATATCTGACGATTTCACCGCAGAAAGCCCGAAAACAAAGCTGATTTTCACACCGGTTGTTTTTAAACCGCTGCATGAAGATAACAAAATGGGCAAACAGTTTATGACGGTTCTGCTCAGTTACACCAATCAGCAGATTAAACGTGAACTGGCAAAACGGTATCAGCTGACGGAAACCTCGGCACCGGGTGTGCTGCGTTTTGAGGGCGTGGTGACCGCGGTTAAAGTGACCAATGAAGATTTCAAACCGTATGAAGTATTACCGGTGATGCTGATTGTTGCCGGAACACAACTGGCTATCGGTAACCGGGACGCGGATACTTCTGTCTATTTTGAATGGAAAATAACAGATTCAGTATCGAAAAAACCGTATTTTGAAGCGATCCGGAAAAATAAAGGTGAGCAGATGAGCAATAAAGACCAGGCAATCACACTGGAAGAACTGAAAGCTGCGGTTGATACCATCGCCGCCGAAGTGCTTCCGGCGGCATAATAAGCACCGGCGGGGGACTACAGACAGTAACGCCCGGTTATCCCGGGCGTTACAGAACGCATACTAAGCAGATTAATACAGCCAGTCACGACCCATACGGTCAGCAGCCATAATCGCGGCATAGACCTGGTCGGAATCAACTTCAAACGGCATGTTGTAGATGGTTTCGTTGTCCGCGCAGCTCAGTTCGGCAACCGCCATGACTTTCTCTTCCAGCTCGGTGCCGATGCTGTCCACACCCAGTTCTTCCAGGGTGATTGGCAGACCGACCTGAGCACAGAACTCCAGCACGGTTTCCAGCTCTTCTGCCGGGGCATTTTCCAGCACTAACTGTACGAGGGTACCGAACGCCACTTTTTCACCGTGGTACATGTGGTGGCACTCTTCCAGGGCGGTAAAGCCGTTGTGGATAGCATGTGCAGCCGCAAGTCCGGCACTTTCAAAGCCCAGCCCGCTGAGCAGGGTGTTGGCTTCAATGATATTTTCCACGGCTTTGGTACTGACCCCGGCTTCCACGGCCAGTTTGGCTTTGATGCCGTCACTGAGCAGTGTATCAAAGCAGAGGTTAGCCAGCGCCAGCGCCGCCAGTGTGGTGCTGCCGCCTGCCATGGTGGCTTTTCCGGCTGCGCTGCATGCACGCGCCTCAAAGTAAGTGGCCAGCGCATCACCCATACCGGCCACCAGCAGACGTGCCGGTGCGCGGGCGATGATATTGGTATCCATCACCACCACATTCGGGTTCTGCGGATAGAACAGGTAGCTGTCAAATGCGCCGAGTTCATTATAGATAACGGACAGTGCGCTGGTCGGCGCATCCGTTGATGCGATAGTCGGGGCAATGATCACCGGCAGTTTGGCAAAGTGCGCCACGGCTTTGGCGGTATCCAGTGTTTTTCCGCCGCCGACGCCCAGTACTGCCTGGCATTTATGGTTTTTCACCAGTTTGGTCAGACGGTCGATCTCTTCATGAGTACATTCGCCGCCGAAGGTTTCAAAGACACCGCTGACTTCGTATTCGCTCAGGCTGTCATTCACAATATCGCCCACCAGCTCGCGGACAAATTTATCAGCAATCACCAACGTTTTTTCCGCTAATGGTCTGATGTATTTACCCACATGGTAAAGCGCGTCCGGACCCTGAATGTATTTGGCCGGGGATTGGATCACTTTTAACATACTCAAACTCCTGAATGCATTCGCGTTATGGTGTCAGTGAGGGATAGTATTCCGTCTGAATCAGACTAACAGTTACAGTAACGGATATGTGAGAGCTGACGCACTGTACGGGCCGGGAACACGGGGGCAGATCGGGAAAATGTGATACAGACGACAGCGCAGAGGCAGGATAGCGCCTCTGCATGTCAGAAAAATGAACAATCAGTGATGTGCGGGCAGGGAGCCGTCAGCGCGTTGCGCAAAAAAAGAGCGCAGGATCAGATTGAGCAGCACACCGTAAGCCGGCAGGAAGAACAGCATGCAGATGATGACTTTGAAACTGTAATCCACCAGCGCAATTTCCACCCAGTTTGCCGCCATAAACGGATCGGTACTGCGCCAGAAAGCGATAAAGAAGAAGGCGAGGGTATCGATCAGATTACCGACAAACATAGCGGCAGCCGGTGCCACATACCAGCGGCGGTTCTGACGCAGACGGTTAAAGACACTCACATCCAGAATCTGCCCGAGGGCATATGCCATAAAACTGGCGGCTGCTATCCGCGCCACAAACAGGTTGAAATGCGAAAGTGCTTCAACACCGGCCCATGCCCCCTGAAAGAACAGGGCGGAAACCACATAGGAAATGGCCAGTGCCGGGATCATGACTGACGTGATAATCCGCCGTGCCAGTGGCGCGCCGTAAATACGGACGGTCAGATCGGTTGCCAGAAAAATAAACGGAAACGTGAATGCCCCCCAGGTGGTATGGAAGCCGAAAATCGTGATCGGCAACTGCACCAGGTAGTTACTGGAGGTAATGATCAGAATGTGAAAAAGTGATAACCAGACAAGCGCGGTGCGCCGCTGGCGGGCAGATAAATCAAACATATTGTACCTTTTTGGTGGTTGGGGTGAGGGAACCCAATAATCTCGGGCGCAATAATACGTCGTTTGCGCAACAAAAGCAAAGGACTCTCTCCGCGGTATACCGGGGAGAGTCTCCGGTTACCGCAGCGGATAATGCGGCACCGCTTCATCACCGGGTAAGGCGAACCTGAACGGCTCGGCTTCCCGGAAATACGGTGTCACACTGCCGCTGAACAGATGCTGCTGGTTATTCCCTAAGTTCAGCTTCCTGACCGTTCCTGTTTGCGCTGAAAAATCGATATTACTGAAATCCGCCCAAATCACCGCAGATGCCATCACGGCATCAAAGAAGTAGCGCTTGTTCCGGTGATCTGCCACTGTACGCCAGCGGGTGGAAGAGAGAGGATCAACCTCACCGCTGACAACCGCATTCCGGGTTTGTGCTGACCGGTAAGGCGCGGAGGTATAGCGGATCACACTGAGTACGGCGGCAAGCGCCTCATCGCGGGATAAATTTTCCGGAATACGGCTGTTATAAAATCTTGCGCTGACAAACCGATCTTCCGAACGGCGTGAGCCGGGCAGTACTTTCAGACCATCTGCGGCTTCCCAGTAGCGGCCGAGAGCAAGCTGGTCACTGAATACCGGGGAATTGGTCATCACATCGGTATCATCACCCTGATAAATCACCAGTTTCCCGTCAGTATACTCAATAACCGCGCTGTCACCGGTGGCATCAGAAACCGATAAATGCAGTAATACCTGCCGGTCTCTGCCCGGCTCTTTATCGGTAACAACAATAAATTCTTCTCTTCTTAACGCCTCAGCAGCCTCTTTCACGGTGGCAAAGTTATCGAGGATATACTGAGCCCAGATTGAAACCGGCATGATTTTTGTGTTCACGTGGTTCGGCGGGTAACGGGTTTCTTCCAGCCAGAGCAGATTGGCGGATAAACCTTTTTCATTCATTCCGTCGACTGTTGCCATGTCATAAGCGGTTGCGATCACACTGCCGTAACGGGATGTCCATGATATGCCCTGATTGCCGGGGACACTTTCTCTGTGCATGCCGCGCGGGAAGATCCACAGATTGGTACCTGCAGGTTTTGACCAGTCCATTGAGCGGGCTGTCATATGCAGATCATTTTTGCCGTGATAAACAAAACGGGTGCAGGCATCCGCCGTATGCGGAATGACCAGAACAGAGGCCAGCATTGCGGTCAGTAATAGAGATTTCAATGGTTTTTTCATCGGTTATTTCCTTTAGTGACGGGGCTTTGAGCCTGCCGGAGAGTCACCGCGGGATAAATATCAATTTTTAACAGGCGGAAGCAAAAACACAGAAACGGGCGTCAGATTTTTATTTCCGGTATAATTCGCAGATTCGTTACTTAACAGGACAATCATGATGTCTGATACTTTTTCCTGTGCCGATAAAACACTCGACACACTCGGACTGCGCTGCCCGGAGCCGGTGATGCTGGTGCGTAAAACCATCCGCGGGATGAATACCGGTGACATTTTGCTGGTGGTGGCGGATGACCCGGCAACCACACGCGACATCCCGGGATTCTGCCGTTTTATGGAGCATGAGCTGATGGCTCAGGATGCTGAAACCGCGCCGTACCGCTACCTGATCCGCAAAAAAGAGAGCGCGCTGTAATCCTTCCTTCAGGGACTGAACCATGCTTGACCGCTTTGATACCTTTCTGCTGGCACAGAAACACGCTTCTCTGACCGGCTGGCGCCGGTTTGTTCTTGAATTCTGGTTTTTCGGCCTGAAAGAGGCGCGGGCGTGTCTGTTTGCGGCGTTCTTCTTTCTTGCTCTTTTTCTGGTACCGGCCGCCGGTGTGGCCGGAATTCCCCGCTATGATTTTCTGCTGATCCTGGCGGTACTGTTTCAGGCTGTGATGGTGTGGAAAAAACTGGAAACCACGGATGAACTGAAAGCCATCTGTATTTTCCATGTGGTGGGGTTTGTCATGGAGTTGTTTAAAACCTCATCCGCTATCGGTTCATGGAGTTATCCTGATGAGGCGTATACCAAATTATGGAATGTACCGCTGTTCACCGGATTTATGTATGCGGCTGTCGGCAGCTATGTTATCCAGGCGTGGCGTTTTCTGAAGGTCAGGATCGAAAATTTCCCGCCGTACTGGCTGGCCACGCTGATTGCGCTGGCAATTTATGTCAATTTCTTTGCCCATCACTTTATCGGTGATTACCGCTGGTATCTCACCGCTTTTATTCTCGGCTTGTATGCGCGGACTATGGTGTATTTCACGCCATATGATAAAGAGCGCAAAATGCCGCTGTTGCTGAGTTTTGTGCTGATCGGCTTTTTTATCTGGCTGGCGGAAAATTTCGGTACTTTTTTCGGCGTCTGGCAGTACCCGAATCAGATTGGCGCATGGGCGACAGTACATGCCGGGAAATGGGCATCCTGGTCGCTGCTGGTCATTGTCACTTTCACGATTGTGGCCTATCTCAAACATATCAAAGCCACGATTCTGGTGGTGAGATAAAAAAAAGGGATGCCGCAGCATCCCTTTTCAGTCAGTAACCAGTTAGTAACCCATGGTTATTTTTTCATAACCCGCAGCAGGCGGACGGCGTTGGCGGTGACCAGCGCGGTTGCACCGGAGTCAGCCAGAACCGCAACCCACAGACCGGTCAGTCCCATCAGGGTGGTGACCAGGAATATCGCTTTCAGACCCAGTGAGATAATGATGTTCTCACGGATAACCTTACGGGTAGCCCGCGACAGCGTAATCACCTCGGCAATACCGGTCAGGCGGTTGTGAGTCAGTGCGGCATCGGCGGTTTCCAGCGCCACATCGGTCCCGCTGCCCATGGCAACCCCGATACTGGCGGCTTTCATTGCCGGGGCATCATTGATACCGTCACCGACCATCATGGTGTGGTGCTCATTATTCAGCGCCATCACCGCTTTGACTTTATCTTCCGGCATCAGCCCGGCGCGGAAATCCATACCGATGGTACCGGCGATAGCAGCGGCTGCACGCGGGTTATCCCCGGTCAGCATCACGGCGCTGACACCCATCGCTTTCAGTTGTCCGATAGCCTCCACCGCATCACTGCGCAGGGTATCCTGCATGGCGATAAGTCCGGTCAGCTGGTTACCTGCAACGACGGCAACGACCGTTTTTCCTTCATTTTCCAGCCGGGTGACATCTGCCGCAGCGGCATCCGTCAGCAGGCCGTCAGCCAGTTTACCCGGTGCACTGACCAGGATGGTCACACCGTTGAGCTCCCCGTCAACCCCTTTACCGGCGTGGGCTTTGCGGTTTTCCGCTTCGGTGATGGTCAGACCCTGAGCTTCGGTACGCTCCAGAATCGCTTTGGCTAACGGGTGATGTGACCCGCTTTCCACGGCGGAGGCATACGTCAGCACATCCGCATCGCTGTGATTATTCAGTGCCACAATATCAGTGACCTGAGGTTTACCTTCTGTCAGCGTACCGGTTTTATCCAGCGCGACAGTCGTTACCGTACCCAGCTGCTCCAGTGCGGCACCGCCTTTAATCAGCGCACCACGGCGGGTGGCGGCGGCCAGCGCGGAGGTAATCGCAGCCGGAGTGGAGATAACCAGGGCACACGGACAACCAATCAGCAGCAGTGTCAGACCACGGTAGATCCACGGATACCATTCCTGACCCATAAACAGCGGTGGTATGACAATCACCAGGGCGGAGAACAGCATAATCATCGGCGTATAGTAGCGGCTGAAGCGGTCGATAAAGCGCTCGATTGGTGCACGGCGCTCTTCGGCTTCCTCAATCAGTGTCAGAATACGGTCGATGGCGTTCTGACCCTGCTCGGAGATGACTTTCATCTGCACTGCGCGATCGACAGACAGTGAACCTGCCGCTACTTTTTCACCTGACGTCCGCTCAACCGGTACGGATTCCCCGGTCAGGGCACTTTCGTCAAAGCTGGCAAACTCACTGAGCAGCTCAGCATCTGTCGGCAGACGACCGCCCGGTGCGATTTCAATAATGTCGCCGGGACGCAGCTGTGCAACCGGGACAGACACTTTTTTCCCGTCTTTAATCACCACCGCATCTTCAGGCACCAGTGCCATCAGCGCACTGACTCCCCGCCGTGCGCGGCCTGCCGCATAGGATTCCAGCATTTCGCCCAGCAGGAACAGCAGGATCACCATGGCGGCTTCTTCGGTGGCACCGATAACAATCGCGCCGACTGCCGCGACCGTCATCAGCGTTTCAATCGCAAACGGTGTGCCGGAGCGGATAAGACGCAGCGAGCTTTTGGCGATCGGGTACAGACCGATCAGGGTTGATGCGATAAAGGCGTATTTGCCCAGTACCGGATTTACAAACTCCAGGGCATAGCTGAGAGCAATCAGTACAGCCAGGATCAGCATCGGTGACGCCTGTTTCAGCAGACTCTGCTCTTCTTTCTTCTTCGGCGCGGCAGTGCTGCCGTTCAGATCCCAGAGCGTAAACCCGGCCTGCTGTACGGCACTGGTCACGTCTGCGCGGACGTCCCCGGCGGCATCCACCACCAGTTTTTCCGTGGCAAACAACACTTTTGCCTGGGTAACTGCCGCAATTTTCAGAACGGCGGTTTCAATTTTGCGCGCACAGCTCGGGCAGTCCATTCCTTCCACCTGCCAGTTCCAGCGCTGGCTGCCGCTTAATTCAGGCAGAGCGGTATCATCCGCGGCGGCGCTGTCGTGTGAACAGCAACTGCCGTGTGCGTGTTCATGACCGGCGTGGTCATGGTCGTGTTCAGAATGCGCATGATCGTGCGGGGCATGACCATGCGCACGGGACTCATCGTCGTCGTGTTCCGGATGCTCATGCTCACTGTGATCGTGTGCGGTATGGTCGTGTGGCTGATGAGCCTGTGACTCACTTTTTCCGCCGGTGGTGCAGGCAGATTTGCTGCTGCAGCAATTGCTGTTATGAGTGTGCTCATGAAGTTCTTTGTTCGGGTGCATAAACACCTCCCTGTTCAACGGTGAGTTGATGTTAATTTTTCTCATTAACAGGAAGTGTACACATTGGAGCCTACTCCAGAGTCAACAACAGGGGCGCATAATTATTGGCAAATTGTGCGCTCCTGTTGCGGGGAGCAGAATTACATCAGCGTGATGGCACGGACAATCAGGAAATGTCCGAGGAAATAGAAGGTGGAGTAAATCGCTTTGGCCAGTTTAAACGTAAACAGGAAGCGGTTAATCATCCACAGGATCAGGTTCAGCACCAGACAGAATGCCCCGATCATCAGGGAGAAATTGTAATCGGTTCCCAGCCCGAAGAACTGTTCTCCGGCCAGCCAGGCCATGACCAGTGCACTGAGCAGCGCCGTCATCACCGGCACTTTGTGATCGCCGAGTTTGTACCAGAGCAGCGCGAGCACCGCAACGGCAATCACCGGTACCGCAATCATCAGCGGAATATAGAAGGTGAAGTTATTGAGCAGGGCGAAACTCAGGGCGTAGAGCAGATAAAACACGGCGCTGGTATACAGCGACAGGTCGATTTTATTATCAGCAACCAGACGGATGGTATCGGACACAATGGCCACTAACAGCCCGACACACACCAGATACCCGGAGATATCCAGCCCGTAATCCCCGCTCCACGCCCACAGCAGTAACAGCAGCAGGGTGACGGGACGGAAAACCCAGCGCTGCCAGTTTGGTCCCCGGTAGGCGGCGTCGATATAGAGCCAGCCGGAAAAAAGTACAGCAATAAATGGCCAATTCATAGGGTGTCCTTGAGGTATGTTGATGGCGATTAACACCTGAATATCTGATAATATCCCGTATTTACAGAACACGATCAACCAGATTGCAGGAAAACAACCTTACCCATGAATAAATTTGGTTTGTTAGGTTTTATTGTGGCCGCTCTGATCATTGTGCTGGCGACCCGGCGCTTCTTCGAACAGCGCAAACAAAATGAGGTAAATGATCACGCTGCGGTGGCGACATATCAGGTCACCGTGACAGAGAAAAAAGATTATCCGTACCCGAATATGCGCTCCCGTGAGCGGGATGTGGTCTTCCCGGAAACTTTCCGTTATGAAGTGCATTTCACGCCACTGTCGGGGAAAACTATCGTGGTGTACATCAAAGAGGATGAGTATAAGGAGATAGCCCTGCATTCACGCGGAACGCTGTCAATGCAGGGGACACGGTTTATCCGTTATGAACCGCTGCGCTGATCAGGATTTATCCTGATTATCATCCGCCGGTTTGTTTTTCAGTTCTGCCTGCTGGCGGCGCAGCAGGACGAGCAGCTCAAAGACGCCGAATAAAAAGACACGCACTTTACCGGCGGCGGTCAGTTTCCTGTCCTGCGGCTGACCGGCGTTAAACAGCGACATCAGCAGGCCGTGCATCACCACCATGAAAAAAGTGGCGATATGCATAAAGATATTCAGCGGTTTCGGGAACGGATGCACCAGGCTGAAAATCAGAAAACCCCAGACGGCCAGCATCAGTACCCGGCCAATATTAATCAGGAACATACGGACTCCTGTTCAGTCGTCTGCGTCTGACGCAGATAAAGACGATACGCAACCTGACCGGCCACCTTTTCCCGGTGGCACACCCAGTTACCCGGAACAACCAGTGTGTCTGATTCAGACTCGGCTTCAATGTAGATCATTGCATCCGGACTGAGCCAGTTGTTTGTCTCCAGTAAATCAACGGTTTCCTGAAGCAGACCTTTACGGAACGGCGGATCGAGAAACACGACATCAAACGGGGTTCCCGGTTGCGCCAGAAATTGCAGGGCGCTCTGGTTGACGACCGTGGCCTGTTCACATTTGAGCAGACGGGCATTGGCGCTGAGCTGAGCGGCAACGGTGCGGTTGAGCTCGGTAAATGTCACGGCGGCGGCATAGCGGGAAAGCGCCTCAAAACCGAGTGCACCGCTGCCCGCGAACGCATCAAGACAGCGCGCGCCGTTAATCACCGGCATCAGCCAGTTAAACAGCGTTTCGCGCACGCGATCAGTGGTCGGGCGCAGGCCGTCATGTGTCAGAACCGGCAGTTTTCGTCCGCGCCAGAGACCGGCGATAATGCGGATCTGCCCTTGTGGTGCGGTTTGAGCTTTTTTAACCATAACCTTCGCAACTTATTAATTCTGAAATTATTAATTCAAAAATATGAATAACAGACGGGAAAACAGCGCAATATTATACGCAGGTTTTGTAAAAATTCGTTTAAATTTAATATGAAATTACGGAAAGCCGATGCGCAACCATCCTGTGAAATGATAGACTGCGTCTGATTCGCAATTATTGATGATAAAGACGCCATATCTGCTCAGGATTTTCCGGACATACCGTGCCGGGAGGTGACGGGCGGCAGTATGCAAGGAGTATAGTGGCTGTGGCAAAAGAAAAGAAAAAAGGTTTTTTTTCCTGGCTGGGTTTTGGCCGTAAAGATGATGAACAGGCGCAGCAGGAACAGGCGGCTCAGGAAGAACAGGCGCGTTTAGCGGAAGAGCAGGCACAGGCGGCTGAAGAAGCCCGTCAGGCGGAAGAACAGGCCCGCCGTGATGAAGAAGCGGCTGAACAGATCCGTCTGGCAGAAGAGCAGGCCTGCCGTGATGCACAAGCGGCTGAAGAAGCCCGTCAGGCAGAAGAGCAGGCCCGCCGTGATGCACAAGCAGCGGAAGAAGCCCGTCAGGCAGAAGAACAGGCCCGCCGTGATGCCGAAGCGGCTGAACAGATCCGTCTGGCGGAAGAACAGGCTCGTCGTAATGCTGAAGCCGCAGAACAACAGCGCTTTGCACAGGAGCAGGCACGCCGTAACGCTGAAATTACAGAGCAGCAGCGTCTGGCGGAAGAAAAACGGCTGGCGGAAGCGCAGGCAGCAGATCAGCAGCGTGCGGAAGAAGAACAGCGCCGGCTGAAAGAACAGGCTGTCCGCGATGCGGAAGCCGTTAAACAGCAGCGCATTGCGGAAGAAAAACGTCTGGCGGAAGCGCAGGCGGCAGAGCAGCAGCGTGCGGAAGAAGAGCAGCGCCGGATAAAAGAGCAGGCACTGCGTGATGCGGAAACCGCAAAACAGCAGCGCATTGCGGAAGATAAACGTCAGGCCGAATTACAGGCAGCGGAGCAGCAGCGCGCGGAAGAAGAACAGCGCCGTGCGGAAGAGCAGGCACTGCGTGCTGCGGAAGAAGCTAAACAGCAGCGCATTGCGGAAGAAAAACGTCAGGCGGAAGCACTGGCGGCTGAACAGCACCGTGCAGCCGAAGAACGGCGCCGGGCTGAAGAGCAGGCACTGCGTGATGCGGAAGCCGCAAAACAGCAGCGTATCGCGGAAGATAAGCGCCGTGCGGAAGAAGAAGCCGCAGAACAGCAGCGTTTAGCGGAAGAACAGAAACAGCGTGAGGCTGAAGCGGCTGAACAGGCACGCCTGGCAGAAGAACAGCGCCTTGTGCAAGAGGAAGAAGCACGCCGTCTTGCGGAAGCGGAAGCAGAAGCGCAGGATGCTGAGCTGATTGAACATGAATCGCCTGCACCGGCGGATACGCAGGAAAGACCGGCAAAAGAAGGGTTCTTTGCCCGTCTGAAACGCAGTCTGGTGCGTACCCGTGAGAATATCGGTTCCGGTTTCTTCGGGATCTTCCGCGGCAAAAAGATCGATGATGATCTGTTTGAAGAACTGGAAGAACAACTGCTGGTGGCGGATGTCGGCGTGGAAACCACCCGCAAAATTATCACCAGTCTGACTCAGCATGCCAGCCGCCGTGATCTGAAAGACGCGGAAGCGTTATTTGTTAAGCTGCGCGAGGAAATGGGTGAGATCCTGGCGACAGTGGACAAACCGCTGGAGATTGAAGATAAAAAACCGTATGTGATCCTGATGGTCGGCGTCAACGGCGTCGGTAAAACCACCACTATCGGTAAAATGGCGCGTCAGTATCAGGCACAGGGTAAATCTGTCATGCTGGCTGCCGGGGATACCTTCCGTGCGGCGGCAGTGGAACAGCTTCAGGTCTGGGGTGATCGTAATAATATTCCGGTCGTGGCACAGCACACCGGTGCGGACCCGGCCTCGGTTATTTTTGATGCCATTCAGTCCGCAAAAGCCAAAGGGGTTGATGTGCTGATTGCTGACACCGCAGGGCGTCTGCAAAATAAAGCACACCTGATGGAAGAACTGAAGAAAATCGTGCGGGTAATGAAGAAACTTGATGAAGATGCCCCGCATGAGATTATGCTGACATTAGATGCCAGCACCGGACAGAATGCCGTCAGCCAGGCACGTCTCTTTAATGAAGCGGTCGGGCTGACCGGGCTGACTCTGACCAAACTTGACGGAACGGCGAAAGGCGGTGTGATCTTTGCCATTGCTGACCAGTTCGGTATTCCTATCCGGTATATCGGGGTGGGTGAAGGTATCGAAGATCTGCGTCCTTTCAAAGCCGGTGATTTTATTGAGGCACTTTTTGCCCGGGAGGATTAATCATCCATGATTCGCTTTGAACACGTCAGTAAAGCCTATTTAGGCGGCCGCCAGGCGCTCCAGGGGGTGGATTTTCATGTCCGCCCGGGGGAGATGGTATTCCTGACCGGCCATTCCGGCGCAGGGAAGAGTACCCTGCTGAAACTGATTTGTGGGATTGAGCGACCCAGTGACGGCACCATTTTATTTGACGGCCACAATATCAGCCGTCTGAAAAACCGTGAAGTGCCTTTCCTGCGCCGCCAAATCGGCATGATTTTTCAGGATCACCATCTGCTGCTGGATCGTACGGTATATGACAATGTGGCGATGCCGCTGATCATCGCCGGTGCCAGTCAGGAAGATATCCGGCGGCGCGTCAGTGCCGCACTGGATAAAGTCGGACTGCTGGATAAGGCCCGTAACTTCCCGGTACAGCTTTCCGGCGGTGAACAGCAGCGCGTGGGGATCGCCCGTGCGGTGGTCAACAAACCGATGGTACTGCTGGCGGATGAACCGACCGGTAACCTGGACAGCGAGCTGTCAGAGGGTATTTTACGGCTGTTTGAAGAGTTTAACCGGGTGGGTGTCACCGTTCTGATGGCGACGCACGATATCATGCTGATTGAACGGCGTAATTACCGCGTTCTGACGCTGAGTCAGGGACGTATGGCGGGAGGTCATCATGGCTAAACAACCGCGTAAACCGGCAAAAAAAATGCCGTCCAAAGCCAAAGCGCTGAAAGGCGGCTGGCGGGAACAGTGGCGGCACGCATGGGTTAACACGCTGGGCGATATGCTGCGCCAGCCGCTGTCAACACTGCTGACCGTCATGGTGATTGCCATTTCCCTGACACTGCCGAGTGTATTTTATATTGTCTGGAAAAACGTCAGTCATGCAGCGGAACAATGGTATCCGACCCCGCAGCTGACTGTTTATCTGGACAAAGGGCTGGATGAACAGGGCGGACAAAAACTGGCGGATGAGCTGAAAGCGCTCGACGGCGTGGAGAGTGTCAATTATCTCTCCCGCGACCAGGCGATAACAGAATTCCGGGCCTGGTCCGGCTTCAGCACCGCGCTGGATATGCTGGAAGAGAACCCGCTGCCGGCGGTGGCGATTGTCACACCGAAAGTGGATATGCAGAGCAGTGAAACACTCTCTACCCTGCGTGATCGTGTCACCGCCCTGTCCGGGATTGATGAGGTGCGCATGGATGACAGCTGGTTTGCGCGGCTGGCGGCACTGACCGGCCTGGTCGGGCAGATAGCTTCCCTGATCGGGATACTGATGGTTGTGGCGCTGTTCCTGGTGATCGGCAACAGTGTGCGGCTCAATATTTTCAGCCGCCGCGAAACCATCAATGTGATGAAACTGATCGGCGCGACAGACGGCTTTATTCTGCGTCCGTTCCTTAACGGCGGGATGCTGCTCGGGGCGTTTGGTGCAGTGCTGTCCCTGGTGCTGTCGTCATTACTTGTCTGGAAATTGGGCGATGTGGTGACTGATGTCTCCAAAATTTTTGGCACAACATTTACACTGACCGGTCTGGACTGGGATGAAGCACTGCTGATTGTACTGGTTTCAGGTATGATTGGCTGGATCGCCGCCTGGCTGGCAACTGTCCGCCATTTGCGCAATTTTATGCCGCAGTAACCCTGTCATTATCCGGCGGGGAAATGACCCGCCGGATATCCCGCATCACCGGTTTATACTCAACCAAATGACAACGCCGGCACTAAGTGATAGGCGTAACTCTGTCCTGTGTTGTACACTATTTACCATTACCGTCTGCCGACGTCATTTTTATTTGTACTGAGGACTGAATGACTAAAGATACGCAATTCCCTGTTTTAGTTCCGCAAGGGAGCATTGAGGCCTATATCCGGGCAGCTAACCAGTATCCGATGCTGACAGCCGAAGAAGAAAAAGAGCTGGCTGAGCGTCTGTATTACGACGGCGACCTTGAGGCCGCGAAAAAGCTGATCATGTCGCACCTGCGGTTTGTTATCCATGTTGCCCGCAGCTATTCAGGTTATGGCCTGCCTCAGGCGGATCTTATCCAGGAAGGCAATATCGGGCTGATGAAAGCCGTGCGCCGCTTTAACCCGGAAATGGGTGTGCGTCTGGTATCGTTTGCGGTTCACTGGATCAAAGCTGAAATTCACGAATATGTGCTGCGCAACTGGCGCATCGTCAAAATTGCCACCACCAAAGCACAGCGCAAACTGTTTTTTAACCTGCGCAAATCCAAAAAACGTCTGGGCTGGTTTAACCAGGACGAAGTGGAAATGGTGGCGAAAGAGCTGGGGGTAACCAGCAAAGATGTGCTGGAAATGGAATCCCGCATGGCGGCACAGGACATGGCATTTGATATGTCCGACGACGATGACGGCGACCATCCGGTTGTGGCCCCCGCGCTGTTCCTGGAAGATAAATCCTCTGATTTCGCCGATGAAATTGAGGAAGATAACTGGGACAGCCATGCCACGGATAAACTCACCCTGGCGATTGATTCACTGGACGAGCGCAGCCGCGATATTATCCGTGCCCGCTGGCTGGATGATGATAACAAAACAACGCTTCAGGAACTGGCGGATAAATACGGCGTTTCCGCAGAGCGCGTCCGTCAGCTGGAAAAGAATGCCATGAAAAAACTGCGTGAGGCGATTGAGGGCTGATAACAATGCTCCCGTTTCCGCCGCAATCTGCTATGGTAGCCATATTATTTTCTGATAATTACTGACGGAGATATTATGGCTTTTTCGCCTGAAGACAAAGCAGTGCTGCTGGCGGTCAAAGGTGTGGGCAGCAAAGTGATTGAACGCCTGGAACAAATGGGTTTTTCCGATCTGAATCAGCTTGCCGCCGCCGATGCGCAATCCCTGCTGAGTGCCGGTGCCGCACTTACCGGCTCCACCTGCTGGCGCAACAGTCCGCTGGCAAAAAAAGCCATTGAATCCGCGATTGCGGCCGCACAACAGGCACAGAATCAATCCTGATATGACACCGGTTCAGCTCGATCAGCGAACCGCCCGGCTGATTGTTCAGCGGGCGATGCAAATCCTCAGTTACTCCGTCAATGTGATGAACGCGCAGGGGGTGATTATTGCCTCCGGTGATCCGCAGCGGGTGAATCAGCGCCACGAAGGTGCGGTGCTGGCGCTGACGGAAAACCGTATCGTGGAAATTGATGAGGCGACGGCCGCCACGCTGAAAGGCGTGAAACCGGGAATAAACCTGCCGGTGATTTTCCGCGATACCATGGTCGGTGTGGTCGGGATTTCCGGTAAACCGGATGAGGTGCGCAACTACGCCGAGCTGGTGCGCATGGCGGCGGAACTGGTGCTGGAGCAGGCGGATTTGCTGGAAAAATCCCAGTGGGATCGCCGTTACCGTGATGAGCTGGTCAGCCAGCTGATAAGTCCGGAGCAGCAGCCGCAGTCCGTAAAATCCATCGCAGCCTATCTCGGGATCTCCCCCGATAAACCCCGCATTGCCCTGATCCTCGCATTGCCCGCGCCGGATCATGAACAGTTTCACCGTCTGGTGGAATATATTGATAATCTGAAAATGGATCTGCTGGTCAGTATCCGGGGGATCAATTCCCTGGTGGTACTGAAGCCGGTGGCCTGCGATGCGGATTTTCAGCCGCTCTCCCCGGTACAGAAGCAGTTGCAGGTACTGCGGCGTCAGCTGCCGGATTTGCTGATGTACGTCGGCGGTTTTTTTCACGGGCACAACGGCCTGCACCGCTCCTGGCAGAGCGCCTGTGCCGTGCAGCAACTGGGGCAGACACCGGCTTACAGTCGTCAGAAAACCATTTTTTACGATGAAGTCAAATTACCTGCATTATTACAGGGGTTTCAGGAGAGCTGGCAGGCGGCTGAACTGGCTTCTGCCTGGCAGAAACTGAAAGCTGAAGACACCCGCCGTGTGCTGTGCCATACCCTGAAGACGTATTTTGATCAGAATTGTGATCTGTCTCAAACCACAAAAATGCTGCATATTCACACAAATACCCTCCGTTACCGCCTTCAGCGTGTTGAATCGATTACTGGCTTAAATATCAACAGATTAGAAACGGTAATTCAGCTTTATTTCGGTATTCTGACGGATCTTTGATTTGTGGGTTTTCACAAAATACGCAATTTCAGTCCGTTCTTTTTTGTCGGAACCTCTCAAGCTTAACTCACCGGCAGCCGCCATAATGCATCCTGTTCTGTTCAAATAATCATAATTACAGCAGGAGTCTGCACATGGTGACGGTTTCAGCTTTGGGCGCAATGGTTGCGCTGGTCGTGGCGATAGGATTAATACTGAAAAAAGTACCGCCGGTATACGGGATGATGGCGGGGGCGCTGGCCGGAGGATTGGTCGGCGGGGCAGATCTGGTGCAGACGGTGACACTGATGGTCACCGGGGCTCAGGGGATCACTAACGCGGTGCTGCGTATTCTGGCAGCCGGTGTGCTGGCCGGGGTACTGATTGAATCCGGCGCGGCAAATACCATTGCGGAAACCATTGTCCGCAAAGTGGGTGAAAAACGGGCGCTGCTGGCGCTGGCTGTGGCGACCCTGTTACTGACGGCGGTCGGTGTGTTTATCGACGTGGCTGTTATCACCGTTTCACCGATTGCACTGGCGATTGCGCACCGCGCGGATCTGTCCAAAATGGCGATTCTGCTGGCAATGATCGGCGGCGGTAAAGCGGGTAACGTGATGTCACCGAACCCGAATACCATTGCGGCGGCAGATAACTTTAACGTACCGCTGACATCGCTGATGGCGGCGGGGATTATCCCGGGAATTTTCGGGCTGATCGTGGCGTACTTCCTGGCGAAACGCCTGGTTCACCGTGGCTCGAAAGTGACACAGGAAGAGCTGATTGCGGCGCATCATGACGGCAAATTGCCGGGATTCTGGGCGGCAATGAGTGCACCGCTGGTGGCTATTTTCCTGCTGTCACTGCGTCCGGTGGCCGGTATCAGCATTGATCCGCTGATTGCCCTGCCGGTGGGCGGTCTGGCCGGTGCGCTGATCATGGGACGCTTCCGTCAGTCCAATCATTTTATTACCTCCGGACTGAGCCGGATGGCACCGGTGGCGATTATGCTGCTGGGGACCGGGACACTGGCGGGAATTATCGCTAACTCGGGTCTGAAAGATGTATTAATTAACGGTCTGACTGCATCCGGGCTGCCATCCTATCTGCTGGCACCGATTTCCGGGGCTCTGATGTCCATGGCAACTGCATCCACCACAGCGGGTACGGCAGTGGCGTCTGCGGTATTCAGCTCAACACTGCTTGATCTGGGCGTGAGTGCGCTGGCAGGGGCGGCGATGATCCACGCCGGTGCGGTTGTGCTCGATCAGATGCCGCACGGCAGCTTCTTCCATGCAACCGGCGGCAGTGTCAATATGCAGGTTCATGAGCGTCTGAAATTACTGCCTTACGAAACGATGGTGGGTCTGGTGATTGCGATTGTATCCACTCTGATTTTTGGTGTATTCGGGTTTGGCGGGTAAAAGGAATTAAGTATGAAAATAGTGATTGCACCGGATTCATTCAAAGAAAGTCTGACCGCCCTTCAGGTTGCGGATGCCGCTGAAGCGGGTTTCAGAACTGTTTTTCCGGATGCGCAGTACATCAAACTGCCGATGGCAGACGGCGGTGAGGGGACGGTTGTCTCCATTATTGAAGCCACACAGGGAAAATTAAAAGAAACAGATGTCACAGCCCCGCTGGGGAATAAAGTGACCGGGTTTTACGGGCTGTCCGGCGACGGAAAAACAGCCATTATTGAAATGGCGGCGGCATCCGGATTACATCTGGTGCCGCCTGCACTGCGCGATCCGCGTGTAACCACGACGTTCGGTACCGGGGAGCTTATCCTCGCGGCGCTGGATGACGGTGCGGAAAAAATTATCCTCGGAATCGGCGGCAGCGCCACCAATGATGGTGGTGCCGGTATGATGCAGGCGCTGGGGGTGGTATTCCGTGACAAACAGGGAAATTCACTGCCGTTCGGCGGCAGTGCGCTGGCAAAACTGGCTTCCGTGGATTTAGCGGGGCTGGACCCGCGTCTGGCGAAAACGGAATTTGTGGTGGCCTGTGATGTGAATAATCCGCTGTGCGGACCGAAAGGCGCATCCGCCACTTTCGGACCACAGAAAGGCGCAACTCCGGCGATGGTCAGCGAACTGGATGAGGCTCTGCGTCACTACGGGGAGGTCATTGAATCCCTCACCGGAAAATCACTGAGTGGTATCGCCGGTGCCGGTGCGGCAGGCGGAATGGGGGTTCCGCTGATGGCGTGGCTTGATGCCCGGATGCAGCCCGGTATTGAGATGGTGATAGAAACACTGGATCTGCACAATGTGGTGAAAGATGCCGATCTGGTGATCACCGGGGAAGGGCGGATGGACAGCCAGACGATTCAGGGGAAAACCCCGGCAGGTGTGGCGAAAGCCGCAAAAGCCCGCGGAATTCCGGTGATCGCGCTGGTTGGCGGGATGAGCGACGACTACGCCGTTGTTCATGAACACGGTATTGATGCCGTATTCTCTGTGATCCCGCGGATCTGTACTCTGGATGAGGCTCTGGCACAGGCGGCGGTTAATATTGAAGTCACTGCCCGTAATATTGCTGCGGTACTGGCGATGAAAATCGCATAAAAAAAGAAAACGACTGAGAAAAATAACAGCCGGGGCTTTGCCCCGGTGATATTGCAGACAAAGCAGGATAAAACGTGGTTTTTCCTGCTTTGTGTTATCAGCCGAAAATCAATAAATTGATTTTCCTGGTTTATTTTTACAACCTCTGGCGGTCGTCGCCAATCCCTGCGGGGTTGTCAACGGCCTGACCGTCGCTTCGCTCCGGTTTTTTATCAGTAATATTCGTAACGGGATTCCAGCGTGATCCCGCTGCTCTGAATAGCAGAAGAACCTTCTAATTGGATCGCTTTGATCATCGTCTGTAATTCACAGTTTCCGTACTGATCCCATTTATAGCAGGTGTAGGAATAGGCACTTTTCCCCCAGAACGTCGGCAGCTTCTGAGTGACACCGGCGACCTGGTTATATTCGTTATAGGTATATTGCTGCGTCATTACGTTCGGCTGGTCGATATCGGTCAGCAGCCCGTTATTGTCATAATGATAAACCTTGATCCGCGTTTCACCGTTTTCAGTCTCTTTCTCTGAAACCAGCTGGTTATTCTGATAACGGTAGCGGGTTTCTGTCTGCCAGGATTGATTGTCCGGTGCGGTTTTATAGGATTCAGTCAGGCTGACGATCCGGTTTTCGTCATTCCGGGTGTATTGCTGATCAATCTGCGTACTCAGTATGCTGCCGCCCGGGATCACATTACTGATGATGACAGTGGCCTGATCCGGTTTTTCCGGGACGATTTGCGTGGTCTGGGTAATCGGCACCTGGCTTTCTTCCATCGCCATTTCCCGGTATTCATAATCATACCGGGTCAGCGCACCGCAGGCATTGAAGTGCAGTTTTTCTTTCACCCACAGGATAAGTCCCATCGAGCGGTAAGAGGTGATAGTGATTGATTTTACCGGCCCGTTATATTTTGTGCCGGTAATAATAAATGTATTTTGCTGGTTAATTTCCCGGGCTGCATCATTGCACCGGCCGGGCGTTGCAGCTGTGCCGGTCAGCGGAAACGCAAAAATGAGCAGAAACATGCCTGTTAGTTTATTCATGGCGCGGACCATTCCATCAGTCATAGTGAACAGAAAACCCGTATCCGGAGAAATCAATCAGTAAACTGAATCAGATAACAGGTTAATACTTCGCCGGTTGAATCTAATAATAAAGGGAGATAATTACTATCGGAATAGTGGGGAAAACTATTTTTCCGGTGATGAATTTCCGCATTAAGTAATACTTAACGAATCATTAACCAGTTTATAACACTGTTTTTTGCCGAAAAAACACCCGATCACAACCAGATATTATCCTGTTAATGATGCAATAATCTCCTTTTCTGATTTGCTTTCCAGAATAAAAATCCTGTTTAATGGTATGAAAATAAAGCATTAATTAATGTAATGCGACTCATTATACGGTAACTGCAAAAAAATACCGCGCAAGCTGACCGTCCGGTCACTGCAATGCTAACCGATGGGGATTTTCCGATGAAGACAAAAATGAAAATGGCAATGATCGCCGGGGCTGTATCCTGTGCATTAAGCGCAGCGGCTTACGCTGAAGATATTAAAGTTGCGGTGGTGGGGGCAATGTCCGGGCCGGTCGCACAATACGGTGATATGGAATTTACCGGTGCCCGTCAGGCGGTTGAGGATATCAACGCCAAAGGCGGCATTAACGGCAACAAACTGGTGATCACCGAATACGATGATGCCTGTGATCCGAAACAGGCGGTAGCGGTGGCCAACAAAGTCATCAATGACGGCATGCGCTATGTTATCGGCCATCTCTGCTCCTCCTCCACACAACCCGCGTCAGATATTTATGAAGACGAAGGGATTCTGATGATCACCCCGGCGGCAACCAATGCGGATTTAACCACGCGCGGTTACAGCCTGATTATGCGCACCACCGGCCTGGATTCTGACCAGGGGCCGACCGCGGCAAAATATATCCTCGAAAAAGTGAAACCGCAGCGCATTGCCGTGGTGCACGACAAACAGCAGTACGGTGAAGGTCTGGCGCGTTCAGTGAAAGACAATCTGAACAAGGCCGGGGTGAAAGAAGTGCTGTTTGAAGGGGTGACAGCGGGTGATAAAGATTTCTCCGCGCTGGTGGCGCGTCTGAAGAAAGAGAATGTGGATTTTGTCTATTTCGGCGGTTACTACCCGGAAATGGGACAGATTTTACGCCAGGCAAAACAGGCGGGGCTGAATATCCGCTTTATGGGGCCGGAAGGCGTGGGTAACTCCTCACTCTCCAATATTGCCGGTGACGCTTCCGAAGGCATGCTGGTGACGCTGCCGAAACGCTATGATCAGGTTCCTGCCAACAAACCGGTGGTGGATGCTCTGGCCGCGAAAAAACTGGATGCGACCGGGCCGTTCGTCTGGACAACCTATGCCGCATTACAGTCTCTGACCACCGCTATGCAGCGCAGCGGCAGCATGGAACCGGCTGATCTGGCCGCCGACCTGAAAGGCAAGCCGGTTGAAACCGTCATGGGCGAACTGAGCTGGACACCAAACGGGGATCTGAAAGGTTTCGAGTTCGGCGTATTTGAATGGCACAAAGACGGAACTTCATCACCGCTGAACTGATCCGCAGCGGTGACTGATGCGGGCAGTGTGTTTCAGGGGAGTGCGCTATGTCAGAACAATTATTATATTTTACGCAGCAATTGCTGAACGGATTAACGCTGGGAAGCACCTATGCCCTGATCGCCATCGGTTACACCATGGTGTACGGCATTATCGGCATGATTAACTTTGCCCACGGCGAAGTGTATATGATCGGCAGTTACGTTTCGTTTATTGTGATTGCCGGGCTGATGATGCTGGGGATTGATGTCGGCTGGCTGTTAATTACCGCTGCATTTATTACAGCGATAATTATTGCCAGTGCCTATGGCTGGAGTATCGAACGGGTCGCCTACCGGCCCGTCCGTCACTCAAAACGGCTGATTGCCCTGATTTCGGCGATCGGGATGTCCATTTTTCTGCAAAACTTTGTCAGTCTTTCCCAGGGCTCCCGCGATCTCGCACTGCCCGGGCTGATTAACGGCCGCTGGACCATCGGGGAGAGCGGCGGTTTTTCTGCCACAGTTTCCGCTATGCAGATCACCATCTGGGTGGTGACGGTGCTGGCGATGCTGGCGCTGACGCTCTTTATCCGGTATTCGCGGATGGGGCGTGCCTGCCGTGCCTGTGCGGAAGATCTGAAAATGGCCGGCTTACTCGGGATCAACACCGATCGCGTGATTGCACTGACTTTTGTGATCGGTGCGGCGATGGCGGCGGTGGCCGGGGTGCTGCTGGGGCAGTTCTACGGCGTGATCAACCCGTATATCGGCTTTATGGCCGGGATGAAAGCCTTTACCGCAGCGGTTCTCGGCGGGATCGGCAGTATTCCGGGGGCGATGATCGGCGGGGTGATCCTCGGCGTATCAGAAGCCATGACCTCTGCCTATTTCAGTACGGAATATAAAGATGTGGTGTCATTCGGCTTGCTTATTCTTGTGCTGCTGGTGATGCCGACCGGTATTCTCGGGCGTCCGGAGGTTGAAAAGGTATGACGAAATCTCACTGGATCAACGCCGTTATCGCCACGATAACCCTGTTTGTGCTGTCATCTGTGATGATGGGGCTGCAATTGTCCCTCGACGGCACCCGTCTGATTGTCCGCAATGCAGATACGGTCCGCTGGGAGTGGATCGGCACCGGTTGTGTGATTGTCTTTGTTTTTCAGCTGGTGCGGCCGTCACTGAAAAAGCTGACGGCGCGTCTGCCGAAAAGCAGCGCGTCACTGCCGGGTTTTGACGGCTCTACTAATACACAGAAAATTATTGCCGGGCTGATTATTGTCGCTGCCATTATCTGGCCGTTTATGGTGTCACGCGGCAGTGTGGATATCGCTACCTTAACCCTTATCTATGTGATGCTCGGCCTCGGGCTGAATGTGGTCGTCGGGCTGTCCGGCCTGCTGGTTCTGGGCTACGCCGGGTTTTATGCCATCGGGGCATACACCTACGGACTGATGAACCACTATTTCGGCTGGGGGTTCTGGCAGAGCCTGCCGCTGGCCGGGATTGTCGCGGCGCTGTCCGGTCTGCTGCTCGGCTTTCCGGTGCTGCGGCTGCGGGGGGATTATCTGGCGATTGTGACGCTCGGCTTCGGGGAAATTGTCCGTATTCTGCTGCTGAATAATACAGAATTTACCGGCGGGCCGAACGGTATCAGCCAGATCCCGAAACCGACGCTGTTCGGACTGGAATTCAGCCGGACCGCCAAAGAGGGTGGCTGGGATACCTTCCATAATTTCTTCGGTCTGGCGTATGACCCGGGTGATCGCATTATCTTCCTGTATCTGGTCGCGCTGCTGCTGGTACTGGTAACGCTGTTTATTATCAGCCGGTTACTGAGAATGCCTTTGGGCCGGGCCTGGGAAGCACTGCGTGAGGATGAAATCGCCTGCCGCTCGCTGGGACTCAGCCCTACGCGCATCAAACTGACGGCATTTACTATCAGTGCGGCGTTTGCCGGGGTGGCTGGCACGCTGTTTGCCGCCCGTCAGGGCTTTATCAGTCCGGAATCCTTTACCTTCACGGAGTCTGCATTTGTGCTGGCGGTGGTGGTACTGGGCGGTATGGGATCACAAACCTCGGTGATTCTGGCGGCGATCATTCTGGTGGTTTCCCGTGAAATGATGCGCGATCTGAATGCCTACAGCATGCTCCTCCTCGGGGCGCTGATGGTGCTGATGATGGTCTGGCGGCCGCAGGGATTACTGCCGGTATCGCGCCCGCATCTGAAAATCGGCACGGCGGATGCGGAAAAAACCGGAGGTGCACAATGACAGATACGTTATTGCAGGTCTCCGGCCTGACCATGCGTTTCGGCGGCTTGCTGGCGGTGAATAATGTGTCGCTGGAGCTGAACCGGGGCGAGATTGTCTCGCTGATCGGCCCCAATGGTGCGGGAAAAACCACGATCTTCAACTGCCTGACCGGTTTCTACAAACCGGCGGACGGGCAGATCCTGCTGCGCGGAAAACCGGTACAGGGATTATCCGGACAGGCGATCGCCCGTCTCGGTATGATCCGCACCTTCCAGCACGTCCGTTTATTCCGGGAAATGACCGTGATTGAAAACCTGCTGGTGGCGCAGCATCAGCATCATAAAAGCGGCCTTCTGGCCGGGCTGCTGACGCTGCCGTCTTTCCGGCGCGATCAGCGCGAAGCCACGGAACGTGCGGTGATGTGGCTGGACAGAATCGGGCTGACGGCGCTGGCGAACCGCCAGGCCGGTAACCTGGCGTATGGTCAGCAGCGGCGGCTGGAAATCGCCCGCTGTATGGTGACCCGGCCGGATATTCTGATGCTGGATGAACCGGCGGCCGGGCTGAATCCGAAAGAAACAGACGATCTGGATGCACTGATCGCGGAACTGCGGGCGGAACACGGTGTGTCTGTTCTGCTGATCGAACATGATATGAAACTGGTGATGGGGATTTCAGACCGGATTTATGTGGTGAATCAGGGAACGCCGCTGGCAAACGGTACGCCGGCAGCGATCCGCAACCATCCGGATGTGATCCGTGCGTATTTAGGGGAGGCATACTGATGCTGGAATTTAATCATGTCTCCGCGCAGTACGGCAAAATTCAGGCACTGCATGAAGTCAGCCTGTCGGTGCGCAAAGGGGAAATCGTCACCCTGATCGGCGCGAACGGCGCGGGAAAAACCACGCTGCTCAGCACACTGTGCGGGGAGCCGCGGGCGACCACCGGTGAAATACGCTATCTCGGGGAGAACATCACCGCACTGCCGACGGCGCAGATCATGCGCAAAGACATTGCACTGGTGCCGGAGGGACGGCGGGTATTCGGGCGGATGACGGTGGAAGAGAATCTGGCCATGGGCGGCTTTTTTGCGTCCAAAACGCAGTATCAGACGCGGATTGCACAGGTATATGAACTCTTTCCGCGGCTTCAGGAGCGGCGTAATCAGCGGGCGGGAACCATGTCCGGCGGCGAGCAGCAGATGCTGGCTATCGGCCGCGCTCTGATGAGCAATCCTCAGCTGTTATTACTGGATGAACCGTCTCTCGGGCTGGCACCGATTATCATCATGCAGATTTTCGACACTATCCGCGAACTGCGTGATGCCGGCATGACAATCTTCCTTGTCGAGCAGAATGCCAACCAGGCGCTGAAACTGGCAGACAGAGGTTATGTGCTTGAAAACGGACGTGTGGTGCTGGAAGATACCGGTCAGGCACTGCTGGCGAATGAAGCGGTCAGAAGTGCCTATCTGGGGGGCTGATTTCTGTTTGCTGACATAAGGTGTGTTTATGGCCGGGCATGATTTTGTAATAAAAGCGGATGATTTATCCTCTCCGCAAACAGGGGCGCTGATTGCCCTGCATTTACAGGGAATGGCGCAAAATACGCCGCAGGAGCATGTTTATGCCCTGGATCAAAGTGGTCTGCGGGCGGATAACATCCGTGTCTGGAGTGTGTGGGACGGTGACCGTATCGTGGCAGCCGGGGCGCTGAAACAGCTTTCTGACACGCAGGGCGAAATAAAATCGATGCGGGCCCATCCTGATTTTCGCGGCAAAGGCGCGGGTAAATTACTGCTGCTGCACATTATTGCACAGGCAAAACAGGATGGTATGACGCGTCTGAGCCTTGAAACCGGCTGCCATCCGGATTTTGAACCGGCGCTGACACTTTACCGCCGCTGCGGCTTTCAGCCCGGGGCGGCATTTGGTGATTATCATGCCGGTGAGCATAATCAGTTTTTTCATCTGAACTTATAATAAACGGGCGCGCCGCGCCTGAGATTGCAGACAAAGCAGGATAAAACGTGGTTTTTCCTGCTTTGTGTTATCAGCCGAAAATCAATAAATTGATTTTCCTGGTTTATTTTTACAACCTCTGCCGGTCGTCGCCAACCCCTGCGGGTTTGTCAACGGCCTGAGGCGCGCAGCGCCTGTATTTTTCCCTCCGCGGGTTGTTATAAACCCGCATTTTTATACTATTTTTATACCTTTCCCGCCGAATTTTGCGACATCTTTGCACCCGCTTTTCTAGACTCCGTAATGAATACCTCACACATGTAAGGACAAGTTATGAGTCTGGCTCTTATTGCAGGCATCGCCGGTACATTACTGCTGCTGGCATACCTTCTTTATGCCCTGATTAAGGCGGAGAAATTCTGATGGCCGCGAATGCTTTTTTACTTATCGCCGGTTTTCTGATCGTTTTGCTGATTGCGGCAAAACTGCTCAGTAACCTGCTGGTCTGCTTTATTGACGGCACACCGCTGCCGGTTTTACGCCGCGTGGAAGGTATACTGTGGCGCTTTGCGGGAATTGGCCGCGACGAGATGCGCTGGCAGGGATATCTGACCTCATTACTGCTGTTTAATGCGCTGGGGCTGATTTTTCTGACGGCGATCCTGATGTTACAGGCGGATTTACCGCTCAATCCGCGTCATTTTCCCGGAATGTCATGGGATCTGGCACTGAACACGGCAGTCAGTTTTGTCACCAATACCAACTGGCAGTCTTACAGCGGGGAATCCTCAGTCAGCTACTTCAGCCAGATGGCCGGACTGACGGTGCAGAATTTCCTGTCTGCGGCTACCGGCATTGCTGTGGCGTTTGCGCTGATCCGCGCTCTGTGCCGCCGCTCTGTGCAGACACTCGGAAACGCATGGGTTGACCTCACCCGTATCACGCTGTGGCTGCTGCTGCCGCTCTCGGTGATTATTGCGCTGTTCTTTATCTCGCAGGGGGTTATTCAGAACTTCCATGATTATCAAACTATTATCACGCCGGAAGGTGTGCAGCAGGTATTGCCGATGGGGCCGGTTGCGTCTCAGGAAGCCATTAAACTGCTTGGTACCAACGGCGGCGGCTTCTTCGGTGCCAACTCGGCGCATCCGTTTGAAAACCCGACCGCACTGACTAACTTTGTGCAGATGCTGGCGATTTTCCTGATCCCCGCATCGCTCTGTTTTGCGTTCGGACGCTGTGCCGGGAATCCGGGACAGGGACGGGCACTGCTGGCGGCGATGACGATTGTCTTTGTCGCTGCCGCAGCCGCTGTGATGTGGAGCGAAACTCACGGTAACCCGGCATTTGCGGGAATGGGAATCGACAGTACGTTCAATATGGAAGGGAAAGAGAGCCGCTTCGGTATTCTTGCCACCGGGCTGTTTGTGGCCGTGACCACCGCCGCATCCTGCGGTGCGGTAAACAGCATGCATGACTCCCTGACACCGCTGGGCGGCCTGGTGCCGCTGTGGCTGATGCAGATCGGTGAAGTGATCTTCGGCGGTGTGGGTGCCGGTTTCTACGGCATGATGCTGTTTGTTTTCCTTGCCGTTTTTATCGCCGGACTGATGATTGGCCGCACGCCGGAATACCTCAGCAAAAAAATTGAGGTGCGGGAGATGAAACTGACCGCACTGGCAATTCTGGTCACACCGGCACTGGTTCTGGGCGGCACCGCCCTGGCGATGATGACGGAAGCCGGACGCAGCGCCATGCTTAACCCGGGCGCACACGGCTTCAGTGAAGTGCTGTACGCACTCTCATCGGCGTCCAACAACAACGGCAGTGCCTTTGCCGGACTGAGCACCAACACCCCGTTCTGGAACCTGCTGCTGGCATTCTGCATGCTCGCGGGCCGTTTCGTGGTGATTGCGCTGGTGATGATGCTGGCGGGTTCACTGGTCAGCAAAACCATCCGGACCGCTGGTGCCGGGACATTACCGACAACCGGGCCGCTGTTTACCGGCCTGCTGATTGCGGCGGTATTGCTGATCGGCGCACTGACCTTTGTTCCTGCACTGGCACTGGGGCCGGTTGCGGAATTTCTTGATTTACTTAAGTGATTGACGGGAGAACATCATGAGTCGTCAGACACAGCGATTATTTGAACCTGCGCTTGTGCGCAGGGCCCTGCCGGATGCATTCAGCAAGCTTTCGCCGGTGGTGCAGTGGCAGAATCCGGTGATGTTTATTGTCTGGTGCGGCAGCCTGCTGACCACGCTGCTGGCCACCGGGATGTTAAGCGGATTTATCAGCGGTAACGGCGGGTTTACCCTCACCATCGCCCTGTGGTTGTGGTTTACCGTGCTGTTTGCCAACTTTGCCGAAGCACTGGCGGAGGGGCGCAGCAAAGCGCAGGCCGACAGCCTGAAAGGAATGAAAAAAACCAGCCGCGCACGTCGTCTGCATGCGGCACAGCGCGACAGCGGTTTCGATATGGTTTCTGCTGACACGCTGCGCAAAGGGGATGTGGTGCTGGCTGAAGCGGGGGATCTGATCCCGTGCGACGGTACGGTGCTGGAGGGTGGCGCTTCCGTGGATGAGAGCGCGATTACCGGGGAATCTGCTCCGGTGATCCGCGAATCCGGTGGTGATTTTGCCTCTGTGACAGGCGGTACCCGCATTCTGTCCGACTGGCTGATTATTGAGTGCAGTGCAAACCCGGGCGACAGTTTCCTCGATCGCATGATCAGCATGGTCGAGGGCGCAAAACGCAGCAAAACGCCGAACGAGATTGCCCTGACTATCCTGCTGGCTGCGCTGAGTATCGTATTCCTGCTGGCGGTGGCGACACTCTGGCCGTTTACCGCCTATACCGGTCATCCGGTTACTCTGACGGTCATGATTGCCCTGCTGGTTTGTCTGATCCCGACCACTATCAGCGGCCTGCTCTCCGCCATCGGTGTGGCAGGGATGAGCCGTATGCTGGCCGCTAATGTGATCGCCACCAGCGGGCGGGCGGTGGAAGCCGCCGGGGATGTGGACGTGCTGCTGCTGGACAAAACCGGCACCATTACCCTCGGTAACCGCCAGGCCTCAGCATTTCTGGCCGCACCCGGCACGGATGAAAGAACGCTGGCTGATGCGGCACAACTGTCATCCCTGGCGGATGAAACCCCGGAGGGGCGCAGTATCGTGGTGCTGGCAAAACAGCGTTTCAGCCTGCGGGCACGGGATCTGGAAAGCCTGAATGCAACCTTTATTCCGTTTACCGCACAGACCCGCATGAGCGGCATCAATGTGGACGGGCGCACTATCCGCAAGGGATCTGTCGATGCTATCCGCCGCTATATTGAGGCCAACCACGGCCATTTCCCGGCACAGGTCGACAAACTGGTGGAAGATGTCGCCCGCAGCGGCGGTACACCGCTGGTGGTGGCGGAAGAGCACCGGGTACTCGGGGTTATCGCGCTGAAAGATATTGTGAAAGGCGGCATCCGCGAACGCTTTGCACAACTGCGCCAGATGGGGATCAAAACCGTGATGATCACGGGGGATAACCGGCTGACCGCCGCAGCGATTGCCGCAGAGGCAGGTGTGGATGATTTCCTGGCGGAAGCGACACCGGAAGCCAAACTGGCGCTGATCCGTCAGTATCAGAAAGAGGGGCGTCTGGTGGCGATGACCGGTGACGGCACCAATGATGCACCTGCACTGGCACAGGCCGATGTTGCGGTTGCCATGAACTCGGGCACCCAGGCGGCGAAAGAGGCGGGAAATATGGTCGATCTGGACTCCAACCCGACCAAGCTGATTGAGGTGGTGCATATCGGTAAACAGATGCTGATGACACGCGGCTCGCTGACCACATTCAGTATCTCCAATGATATCGCCAAATATTTCGCGATTATCCCGGCGGCGTTTGCGGTGACCTATCCACAGCTGGATGCACTCAATATTATGCGCCTGCATTCACCGGATTCAGCCATGTTAAGTGCGGTGATCTTTAACGCCCTGATTATTGTCTTTCTGATCCCGCTGGCGCTGAAAGGCGTACCGTATCACGCCCTGAGTGCCGCGCAGATGTTACGCCGTAATCTGTGGATCTACGGACTGGGCGGCCTGGTTGTGCCGTTTATCGGTATTAAATTGATAGATATGTTACTGACCCTGACAGGGTTAGTATAAGGATAAACAATGAGTCAGATACGTCCCGCAATTATAATATTTCTGGTTCTGGCGCTGGTCACAGGGGTATTTTACCCTCTGCTGACCACCTCGCTCGGGGAGTGGTGGTTTGCCCGTCAGGCCAGCGGATCGCTGATTGAAGTGAATAATGAAGTGAAAGGATCGGCTCTTATCGGTCAGCAGTTCACACAGCCCGGCTATTTTCACGGACGCCCGTCAGAGACAGCAGAGCATCCGTATAACGTACTCAGTTCCGGCGGCAGCAACCTGAGTACCGGTAACCCGGAACTGTTACAGCGGGTGGCGCAGCGGGCGGAGACATTAAGAGCGGAAAATCCGGATGCGTCCCGTATGGTGCCGGTTGACCTGGTTACTGCCTCTGCCAGCGGGCTGGACCCGGATATCTCTCCGGAAGCTGCTTACTGGCAGGCACCGCGTGTCGCCAAAGCGCGTAATATGACACGGGCTGAGGTGGAACAACTGATCGGTCAGAATATCACCACGCCGGTGCCGGCTTTTACCGGTGTGCCGGTCGTGAATGTGCTGACACTGAACCTGGCGCTGGATGCATATACCGCAGACAAAACCAGCCTGAACTAACGGAAGGACAGCATTATGTATGATGAGCCACTGCGCCCCGATCCTGACCAGTTACTGGCACAGGTCACAGAGCGCCCGCGCGGAAAACTGAAGATTTTCTTCGGTGCCTGTGCGGGTGTCGGGAAAACCTATGCCATGCTGAAGGAGGCGCAGCGGCTGCATGAACAGGGCATTGATGTGCTGGCCGGGGTGGTGGAAACCCACGGCCGCAGTGAAACCGCCGCCCTGCTGGAGGGATTGCGCATCCTGCCGCTGAAAAAGCATAACTACCGGGGACGCCAGGTTATGGGGTTCGATCTGGATCGTGCGCTGGCGATACATCCGGCGGTGATCTTAATGGATGAACTGGCGCACACTAACATCCCCGGCGCCCGTCACCCGAAACGCTGGCAGGATGTGGAAGAACTGCTCAATGCCGGGATCGATGTGCTCACCACCATCAATGTGCAGCATCTGGAAAGCCTGAATGATATCGTCGGCGGTGTAACAGGGGTTCGTGTGCGCGAAACGGTGCCGGACCCGGTATTTGATGCCGCCGATGAAATTGTGCTGGTGGACTTAACTCCCGACGATCTGCTCGGCAGGCTGCGTGAGGGGAAAGTGTATCTGCCTGCCCAGGCAGAGCGGGCGATCGAACACTTTTTCCGCAAAGGTAATCTGCTGGCGCTGCGTGAACTGGCGCTGCGGCGGACGACGGATCGGGTCGATGAACAAATGCGCGCCTGGCGGGAGCGGAAAGGGCAGGAGAAAGTCTGGCACACCCGGGATGCCATTCTGGTCTGCCTGCGTCCTGACGGCGGCAATGAAAAACTGGTTCGCGCTGCGGCACGGCTGGCGGCAAGGCTCGGCAGTGACTGGCATGCGATTTTTGTTGAAACTCCCGCGCGCCATAAATTACCGTCACCACAGCGGCGTACCATCCTCACCACACTATCGCTGGCACAGCAGCTGGGTGCGACCACCGCAACACTGGCGGAGCCGGAAGAGAGCCGCGCGGTTATCCGTTATGCGCGGGAGAACAACCTCGGCAAAATTATGATTGCCCGCCATGAACGGACATCCTGGTGGCGGCGTGACAAATTACAGGAACAGCTCAGCCGCAGTGCTGCTGATCTGGACGTGGTGATGATCGCCCCGCAGGACAGACAGCCGGAGAGCCGGGAAAAATTCAGTGACAACCGTCCGTTTCTGGATAAACACAAAACGGATTTGCAGGGCTGTGCTGTCGCGGCACTGATTTGTGCGGCCACCACCCTGATGGCGCATCACTGGCTGATGGCTTTTGATAACGCTAACCTGGTGATGCTCTACATCCTGGGTGTGGTGGTGGTGGCGCGGTTTTACGGGCGCTGGCCCTCTGTGTTTGCCACGATTATTAACGTCATCAGCTTCGACCTCTTCCTTATCAACCCGAAAGGGACGCTGGCTGTCTCGGATATGCAGTATCTGCTCACCTTTGCTGTGATGATGACCGTCGGGCTGGTGATCGGCAGCCTGACCGCCGGTGTCCGCTATCAGGCGCGGGTGGCACGTTACCGCGAGCAGCGCACCTGGCATCTCTATGAAATGTCAAAAGCGCTGGCGGTGGCGCGGGAGTCTGACGATATTGCCTCAGTCAGCTGTCACTTTATCAGCCACAGTCTGCATGCCCGTTGTGAAATGCTGTTGCCGGATGAGCAGGGGAATCTGATCCCGGCCGGCGGCAGTACGGAGGATAACGGCCGCGATGATGCGATCATCCGCTGGAGTTACGACAAAGGCCAGCCCGCCGGGTTTGGCACCGGCACGCTGCCGGGCGTGCCGTATCAGATCCTGCCGGTCTGCACGACAGAAAAAGTCTACGGTGTGGTGATTGTGGAACCGTATAACCGTCGTCAGCTGCTGATCCCCGAACAGCAGCGGTTGCTGGAAACCCTGATCCTGCTGGCAGCCGGTGCGCTGGAACGCCGCACGCTGACAGAACGCGAGGCACAATCACGGCTGGTCAGTGAACGTGAACAGGTCCGTAACTCGCTGCTGGCGGCACTGTCTCATGATCTGCGCACTCCGCTGACGGTATTGTTTGGTCAGGCGGAGATCCTCACGCTGGATCTGACCAGTGAAGGCTCGCCGTATGCCGCACAGGCTAACGAGATCCGCCAGCACATCCTCAGTACTACGCGGCTGGTCAATAACCTGCTGGATATGGCGCGGATTCAGTCCGGCGGCTTTAATCTCAATAAAGAGTGGCTGCCGCTGGAAGAAGTGATCGGCAGCGCACTGCAAATGCTGAAACCGCGTTTTGACACGGATGCGGTACAGATTGACCTCAATGATCCGATGCAGCTTATCTGTGCGGATGGTCCTCTGTTTGAGCGGGTGTTGATCAATTTGCTGGAGAATGCGATAAAATACGCCGGTCCGCAGGCACAGATGGGTATCCGCTCACGGCTGTCGGACAATATGATTGATATTGAAGTGTGGGATAACGGCCCGGGTATCCCGTCCGGGCAGGAAGCGCAGATATTTGAGAAATTCTCGCGCGGACAGAAAGAATCCGCCATCCCGGGCATCGGCCTCGGGCTGGCTATCTGCCGGGCTATTGCGGAAGTGCACGGCGGCACTATTTTGGCCGGAAACCGCGACGGGGGTGGCGCAAGCTTCCATATCCGTCTACCCTGTGAAAATCCGCCTGTGATTGATGAAGATGACAACCCGTTGTGACCACTGTACTGATTATTGAAGATGAAAAAGGTATCCGCCGCCTTCTGCGCACTGCGCTGGAGGGGGATTCCCTGCGCGTGTTTGAGGCTGAAGACCTCGCCCGCGGCCTGGTGGAAGCAGCGACCCGCAAACCGGATCTGGTTATTCTCGATCTGGGATTACCGGACGGTGACGGTATCACCTTCGTGCAGGAATTTCGTCAGTGGAGTTCTGTACCGGTGCTGGTGCTTTCCGCCCGCGACAGTGAACACGATAAAATTGCCGCCCTGGATGCCGGGGCGGATGACTATATGACCAAACCCTTTGGTGTCGGTGAATTACAGGCGCGGTTGCGGGTACTGCTGCGCCGCTATCCCGGAAATGAGAAGAATGATCCGGTGTATGAGTTCGGCGATATCCGTGTGGATATTGCCGGGCGGCAGGTCAGTAAAGCCGGGGAGGAAGTGCATCTCACGCCGATAGAGTTCCGCCTGCTGACTATTCTGATCGGTCACAGCGGCAAAGTACTGACTCAGCGGCAGCTGCTTAATGAAGTATGGGGACCGAACGCCGTCGAACATGCCCATTATCTGCGTATTTATATGGGTCATTTACGCCAGAAACTTGAAACCGATCCGGCACGTCCGCAGCATTTCATTACTGAAACCGGTATTGGTTATCGCTTTGTGGTGTAAATAGTCGTCATCATTTCCAGGGAACACATAACGATTTTTCTTATGACCGATGGCGATGATGGTAATCGTGATATCTGCCTCTTTTCTGTTTTTCAAATCTGCTTATTCATATCATTATATGCGATAAATACCGCTATTAAATAACGTTGGTATTTAACCTGATACTCTTAAATATCAAATATTAATGCGTGATTGTTATTTGCTGGTCATAAATAGTGTTTTTTTAATTTAAAATTCCATGTGTTTAAAATGGTATTTTATTGTTTTTTAGTTTGGTGAGTTTAAAATGAAATGTTCATGGTGAGAGTAAAGTGTCATTCTTATAGTTGTGCAAGTTAATAATGTAAAATAAAATGAACAAACCCATCTTATGTGTTAATGTATATATACTTCTTGTGTTTTTCAATAAATATCTTTTTAAAATAAAAGGATAAGTAAACACGCATTCCATCAGATTATGTTAACCGGAATAATATCAATTGGTATTTAAATCAACGTCATGTTGGTTTTAATTACGCGCGCATTGAAACCTGACTGTCATTTTTTTGAAAATTAAATGATAACAATCGCACATCTTGTGTCATAGGATATTACATGAGTACCTTACATATGGATAAATACATAAATTCGTCCGGAATCCTTACTTCTGCCAGAAAGGGATTTAAATTAAAAGAACCTTCTCTTATTAAAATAGCCATAGTCACATTCTTCTCATCTCTGCCAATGCTGTCTTTTGCGGTAGCAAGTGATTTAACAATTGATGTCGATAAAGCCGAGTATAAGATTCGTGTATATGATAAGGAATTATATAAAACGTATTTTTCGGGTTCAGTTTGGCATTCTGATGGTGATAACCTGATATTTCCTGAGTTAATGGCTATCGGGTTTCAGGCAAAATTAGCCAGTTCTCCGACAGATTCCGCCAAAGACACTGTAGGTGGCTCAATGGTCATCGGTACCAAGGCAGAAGTCTATGGTTTTGGCAGTACAGGAATCGGATCAGGAACCTATGCCAAAGATGGCAGTACTGCATTGGGGGCAACGGCGATTGCTAATAACTTTAGTACCAGTATCGGACGATTTGCTGTTGCTGAAAATAACGGGGTTGCACTGGGAAAAAATGCCATCTCAACAACCGCAGCAAAGGGTGGGGTAGCGATTGGTAATGATAGTAAGGTCACTGCAGAGCGTGCTATTGCTTTAGGTGATGGTTCGCAAGCAACAACTGCAAATGAAGTGTCATTCGGTAATGAGTTATTAAAACGTAAGCTGACCAATATTTCTGCCGGCTCTTCTGATAATGATGCTGTCAATTTTAAACAGTTATCAGCCACTAATGAAATTGTCGCTAAAAATACAGGTGATATTGCCGGTCACACCACAGCAATCACCACCATCAACAATAGTCTGACAGAGGGTACACTGGGTCTGGTGCAACTGAGTGCAGACGGCAAGAAAATCGTGCTCAGTGATAAAGTCAAAGATGCCACCGAATTTGTCTTTGGCGGTAAAAAACTCAGCGGTATCAGCAATGCTGCACTGGCAGCGGATTCCACCGAGGCGGTGAACGGCAGTCAGCTGTTTGCCACTAATGAGCAGGTAAAGGCGAATACAGCCGATATCACCCAACATACTGCTGATATTGCGGGCAATAAGGCTGATATCACCCAACATACTGCTGATATCGCTAAAAATACTACGGATATTGTAGGCAATAAAACCGCCATCACTCAGAACACCACAGATATTACGAAAAATACGTCTGATATTGCAGGCAACACGGCAGCAATTAATCAGAACACCACGGATATCGCAGGTAATAAAACGGTTATTACTCAGAACACCGCCGATATTGCAGGCAATAAGGCTGATATCACCAAAAATACTGCGGATATTGCGGGCAATAAAACCGCCATCACTCAGAACACCACCGATATTACGAAAAATACGTCTGATATTGCAGGCAACACGGCAGCAATTAATCAGAACACCACGGATATCACAGGCAATAAAACAGCGATCACTCAAAACACCACAAATATTACGAAAAATACGTCTGATATTGCAGGTAATAAGGCCGATATCACCAAAAATACCACGGATATTGCGAAGAACACCGGTGATATCACCACCATCAATAATAATCTGGCGGCGGGCACTCTGGGTCTGGTGCAACTGAGTGCGGACGGCAAAAAAGTTGTGCTCAGTGATAAAGTCAAAGATGCGACAGTATTTGAATTCGGCGGTAAAAAACTCAGCGGTGTCAGTGATGGCGCACTGGCAGCGGATTCCACTGAGGCGGTGAACGGCAGTCAGCTGTTTGCCACCAATGAACAGGTAAAGGTGAATACAGACGGGATCACCCAACATACTGCTGATATCACCAAAAATACTACGGATATTGCGGGCAATAAAACCGCCATCACTCAGAACACCACAGATATTACCAAAAATACGTCTGATATTGCAGGCAACACGGCAGCAATTAATCAGAACACCACGGATATCACAGGCAATAAAACAGCGATCACTCAAAACACCACAAATATTACGAAAAATACGTCTGATATTGCAGGTAATAAGGCCGATATCACCAAAAATACCACGGATATTGCGAAGAACACCGGTGATATCACCACCATCAATAATAATCTGGCGGCGGGCACTCTGGGTCTGGTGCAACTGAGTGCGGACGGCAAGAAAATCGTGCTCAGTGATAAAGTCAAAGATGCGACAGTATTTGAATTCGGCGGTAAAAAACTCAGCGGTGTCAGCAATGCTGCGCTGGCAGCGGATTCCACCGAGGCGGTGAACGGCAGCCAGCTGTTTGCCACTAATGAGCAGGTAAAGGCGAATACAGACGGGATCAGCCAGCATACTGCCGATATTGCGGGCAATAAAGCCGATATCACCCAGCATACTGCCGATATTGCAGGCAATAAGGCCGATATCACAAAAAATACCACCGATATTGCGGGCAATAAGGCCGATATCACCAAAAATACTGCCGATATCGCAGGCAATAAAGCCGATATCACCAAAAATACCACGGATATTGCGAAGAATACCGGTGATATCACTACCATCAATAACAATCTGGCGGCGGGAACACTGGGTCTGGTGCAACTGAGTGCGGACGGTAAGAAAGTTGTGCTCAGTGACAAAGCTAAAGACGCGACAGTATTTGAGTTCGGCGGCAAAAAACTCAGCGGTGTCAGCAATGCCGCACTGGCAGCGGATTCCACCGAGGCGGTGAACGGCAGTCAGTTATTCGCCACCAATAAGCAGGTGACAGATAACACTAGCGCTATTGCCCAAAATACGACTGATATTACGAAGAACACCAATGAAATCACTGCCATCAGCAAAAACCTGGATTCAGGTTCACTGGGCCTGGTACAGCTGAATGCTGACGGCAAAAGAATTGTTCTCAGTGATAAAGCGGATGGCGCGCGTGTATTTGATTTCAATAACAGAACATTGAGTGGTGTTTCGGCGGGGCGGGTAGCAGCGGACTCATCAGAAGCTGTGAATGGCAGCCAGTTACATGCAACGAATCAGAATGTTGAAAAAAATACCCAGAGCATTAAATCGAATACGGATAAGTTAGCCGTTCATGAAAGCAGTATTACTCAGAATACAAATGATATTCAGGCAAATACAAATAAACTGGCTGAGCATGACGCAGCAATTACAAAAAACACGAATGATATTAAGGAAAATACTAACCGTCTGAATAATCACGACAAAGATATTGCACAGAATAAGCAGGATATCAAAACGAACACTGAAACGCTGAACAGGCATGATGTCATTATCAGCAAAAATACCAGTGATATTGAAAAAAACACCAGCACGATTGAAAAGCAGGGGGGAGATATTGCACGGCTTTCCTCTGAGATGGGAAATGCCGGTGTGGTAAAAATCAGTAATGATGGCAAACAGGTCGAATTAAGTGATAAAGCCAAAACAGCAACCTCATTTAATATCGGCAATAAGCGGGTATCAGGTGTTGCAGATGCGAAAAATGATAATGATGCGATCAATTACGCTCAGATGAAACGCAGTAATGAAACTACGCTGAAATCTGCAAATACCTATACAGACAAAAGAATTAGTCAGTTAGGTGAATACACGACCAACGGACTTAACCGGCTGAATGACAGAGTGGATGACCTGGATAACAAAGTGAACAAAGGTTTTGCGACCAATGCCGCTTTATCCGGACTCTTCCAGCCGTACGGGGTCGGAAAGATGAACCTGACTGCCGGTGTCGGTGGTTATAAGGATGAGTCTGCTGTCGCTGTCGGGGTGGGTTATCGCTTCAATGACAGTGTGGCTGTGAAAGGCGGGGTGGCGACATCCGCCGGTAACGGTTCATCCACGATGTATAACGCATCGGTTAACTTCGAATGGTAATTACCTGCAGATAAATAAAGAGGGGGATTATGTTTTCATAATCCCCCTCTTTTTTGTACCCCGTCACTGTTATAGAAAAACTGTTTTATTTTCCGGCAATTTTTATCGTTTACATCAAAAAATTGTTATTTTGTGCGCTTTATAGTGAGGCCAGGTGATACAGACCCACGAATTTTTAAGTACCTAAAAGGAGTTAGTTATGGATTTTGTTATCCAGCTTGTCGTGGTATTGATCTGTTTATTTTACGGGGCGCGGAAAGGGGGCATTGCCCTGGGGTTACTGGGCGGTATTGGCCTGGTACTGCTGGTTTTTGTTTTCCATCTGAAGCCGGGAAAACCGCCGGTGGATGTTATGCTGGTGATTATTGCGGTCGTGGCGGCATCAGCGACCCTGCAGGCATCCGGAGGACTGGATGTGATGCTGCAGATAGCAGAGCGTCTGCTGCGGCGTAACCCGAAATATGTCTCGATAGTGGCACCGTTTGTAACCTGTCTGCTGACTATCCTGTGCGGTACAGGGCATGTCGTCTATACCATCTTACCTATCATTTATGATGTTGCGATTAAAAATAATATCCGTCCTGAAAGGCCGATGGCGGCCAGTACAATAGGCTCCCAGATGGGGATAATTGCCAGCCCGGTGTCTGTTGCGGTGGTCTCCCTGGTCGCGATGCTGGGGGATGTGACTTTAAACGGTAAGCACCTGGGATTTGTTGACCTGCTGGCGATCACCATTCCGTCCACCCTGATCGGGATACTGTGTATCGGGATATTCAGCTGGTATCGCGGAAAAGATCTGGATAAGGATACGGAGTTTCAGTCGTTTATCTCAAAACCGGAAAACCGCGAATATGTCTACGGCGATACAGCCACGCTGCTTAATAAAAAATTACCCGCCAGTAACTGGCTGGCGATGTGGATTTTTCTGGCTTCGATTGCGGTTGTGGCATCTCTGGGAGCATTTCCGTGGCTGCGGCCGGTCTTTGACGGAAAACCGCTGTCGATGGTTTTGGTGATTCAGATCTTTATGCTGCTGGCCGGTGCGCTGATTATCATCTTTACGGATACCAAACCTGCATCTATTTCGAAAAATGAAGTGTTTCGCTCGGGTATGATTGCGATAGTGGCGGTTTATGGTATCGCGTGGATGGCGGAAACGATGTTCGGTGCTCACCTTGAGCAGATTGAGAGTGTGCTGGGATCACTGGTCAAAGAGTATCCGTGGGCTTATGCCGTGGTTCTGCTGCTGGTGTCCAAATTTGTCAACTCTCAGGCCGCCGCTCTGGCGGCAGTGGTTCCGCTGGCGCTGGCTATCGGGGTGAATCCGGCTTATATCGTGGCATCAGCACCGGCCTGTTACGGGTATTACATTCTGCCGACCTATCCGAGTGATCTGGCTGCGATCCAGTTTGACCGTTCAGGTACCACCAAAATCGGCCGTTTTGTGATTAACCACAGTTTTATTGCACCGGGACTGATTGGGGTCGGGGTTTCCTGCGTATTTGGCTGGGTTTTTTCCGCCATGTACGGTTTTCTCTGATATTACCGGACAGTACAGCGATAACGGGCAATTTTGCCCGTTATCTGCCGTATCCTGATGATGATCAGGAAGCAGGGCTGCCGGTCAGCTGAAAGACGCCGACCATTTCATTCAGTGTGCCGGCCTGCTCATTCAGAGAGGATGCCGCAGCAACAGATTGTTCCACCAGCGTGGCATTCTGCTGGGTGGCGGAATCAATCAGTCCGATAGCGCTGTTTATCTGAGTGATGCCGTCAGTCTGCTCATGGCTGGCATGGCCGATTTCATGCAGTAAATCATCCATCTGGCTGACATTGCTGATAATACCGCGCAGTGATTCAGCGGCTTCCTCCACCAGCTGTAACCCCTCGCGGGTCTGACCGGCAGAGTTTTCAATCAGTGTGCGGATCTCACTGGCAGAATCGGCACTGCGCTGTGCCAGCAGACGGACTTCACCGGCGACCACGGCAAAACCGCGCCCGTGCTCTCCGGCTCTGGCCGCTTCCACGGCGGCATTCAGTGCCAGAATGTTAGTCTGGAATGCGATTGAGTCAATCAGATTGATAATATCTGACATCCGGGTGGCTGTGGTGTTGATAGTGCGGATCTTATCAGTCACCTGCTCCATCATGTCACCATTATGTTTTACCACCCCGGCAGTATCTGCCGACAGCGTGGTTGCTTTGAGGGTGTTCGCCGCCGTATTTTTCACTGTCGCAGTGATCTGCTCCATTGAGGCGGCGGTTTCTTCCACTGATGCGGCCTGTTCTTCCGTACGGGCAGCCAGGTTCTGGTTACCGGCAACAATCTGTTCTGCGGTGGCAGACAGGCTTACCGCGCCGTTTTTCACCTCTGTCACGATATCCTGCAAATGCACCTGCATTTCGGCCAGCGCATTAAGCAGTACCCCGGTTTCATCATGATGCGTGATATTTATCTTCTGTGTCAGATCACCCTGTGCAATGGCGCGGGCAATGCTGACGGCTTTATCCAGCGGACGGGTAATACTGAGCACAATAATCCGTGCCAGTACGGCACTGACGATAGCACTGATGATGGTCAGGGTGATGAGCAGGAGGCGGTTGGTTTCAAAATTACTTTCCACCTGATGTCCCGCTTCTTTCATATGCTCATCCTGGATGGCGATCAGTTTCATCACATTGTCGCGGTAAGCGCGCTGAATACCGGAAGTGGTATTCACCATCTCATTGATTGCAGAGGCTTCATCACCATTTTGAGAAAACTGTACCATGCGGCGCTGTGAGGTGAGGTACTGCTGACGGACAGAACGGATCTCTTTCAGGATCGTCTGAGACGCATCATCTGTCAGCGTTTCATTAAATTCATCCAGAATGAGGGTGATTTTTTTGCTGGTTTCAGAGGCACCGGCGGCCATCTGACGAAGTTGCGGATTTTTGTCGTCCAGCAGAAGGAGCTGTTGAATACCGACAAAATCATGAAAATAATCAATCAGTAAGTTTGCTTTGACTGTAACGGGATAATCGTTGTCAAGGATATCGCGGATACCGTCATCAGCTTTGTTCAGACTGATAACAGACAGTGTGGCGCTGATAATCATCAGTAGAATAGAAAAGCTAAAAGCCATGAAGAGTTTCGTACTGATTTTAATGCTGCGCAGAAACATCATTCCTCCGGATACTCAGTAAATGACTGGTTATCGGAAATGATATGGAAAACTTTATCAATAAATGAAATTAATTTATTGGTATTGAATGATAACAGTATAAATAACAGTAGGTTATTATAATTTTTTCTGCCTTAGTATTCTTTAATCATGATTCTTACGGTGCTTAAGACCTTTATTTTGTGTGTTATTGATGTTTTGTGCTGATTTTTTGTTTGATGAAGACATAAAAAGTGAGTGAAAAACGTATGAGTTTCTCATTTTTTCTCTGTCATAAATCATAGGATATTTTGCTGAAAAATAAGAATTATTTTCTTTTTTATGTCACCACAGAGAATTAATGTACTCCCGCCACGGAAAATAACATGAATATTATGCTGCCTATTTACTGGTTGATTTTATAATCAGATTGTAATGTACTGTTCAGTACATTTTAAAAATCAACCAGAGAGGCCAGAATGGAAAATAATAAAAAAATTATTCGTGGCGGCACAATCATCACTATGGATGAGGCCACCGGCGATATTATCAACGGCGCGATACTGATCGAGGGCAACCGGATCAGCGCAATCAGCGCGGATATACAGGCATTTGATCATTATACCGATGCGCAGGTTATTGATGCACAAGGAGCTATTGTTACTCCCGGTATGATCGATGCTCACCGCCATAACTGGATGGCACTGTTCCGCGGTGTTTCTGCGGAAGAGTCGTTACCGGCATTTCTTATCAATACGTTCCATGCATTCGGCGCAATGATGACAGCAGATAACATGTATGCCGCTGTCCTGAACGGTAATATCAGTGCTCTGAATGCCGGTACAACCACCGTTTATGAGGTGAATGACTGTGTCAATTCACCGGAACATGCCGCCAATGCGGTTGCCGCTATGAAAGCCAGCGGTATCCGTGGCGTCTACGGTTACGGTATGCAGGTGTATGATTTTAAACCTGCCGGATTTGCGTCCATGGATGAACGGCGTGATTGTGCCCGCGAGATTTCAGAAACCCTGTTCCGCGATCAGGATCGTCTGTCTGCCGGTATGCTGATTTCCGATCCCGGTACGGTACCGTTTGCCGAATCGGCAAAACAAATCCGTCTGGCGGATAAACTCGGCCTGAAGCACGCCTCCCATACAGGTGCAGCCAAAACCTCTATTCTGCTGCGCGGCCTGTGTGAACTGGACGATCACGGATTATTACTGCCGGGACATATCCATGCTCACAGTAACGGACTGACCGGCGAAGACTGGAAATTGATCGCCAAAAGCGGCGGTCATGTGGCCAGCACGCCGTCCAGTGAGTTGCAGATGGGGATGGGTTTCCTGCCTTATCAGCCGTGTGCGGAGTTTGGTATTCCGTTTGCGCTGGGTACAGATTTCATCGGTGTGACAACGGATGACCTGTTCACTCAGATGAATATGGCACTGCAAATCGAGCGGGCACTGGCGAATGAGAAAGTACACCAGTGCGATACCATGCCGTTTGAAATTACCCCGACAATCCGTGAAGCCCTGCACTGGGCAACGCTTGGTGCGGCACAGGTACTGGGGCTGGAAAACGAGATTGGCTCCCTGGTTGCCGGGAAAAAAGCAGACATTATTATTATCCGCCACCGGGATGGCTTTGTGGCACCGGTGCATGCAGCAGGCAGCGTGGTACAGATGACGCATGCCGGTGATGTTGATACCGTGCTGGCCGATGGCGTGATCCGCAAACAAAACGGTGTCTTAACCGGATTTGATCTTCATGAGGTGACCCGCTTATCCCATAACGCCCTGGCTGAGCTGGAAACCCGTATCCGTGACCGGAAAATCCTGAATGCACAGGAAGTGGAAGCCTTCTTCCGTCTGGCTGAGCGGATGGCATCCTTCCATTTCGCACAGGCGTACAGTGATGAATTTTTTGTACAGGCAATGAAACAGTCCTGATACGCAGTACGCTGCGGCGGGCAGCGGTCTCTCTTAGTGATCCCGCCTTTTCGGGGATTCCGGTGTCATACGGAATCCCCTTTTTTATGCCTGTTACCAGTGAAGCGTCAGTGTGGTGGTTATCTGACGATCATTGCCCCAACTGCATGCCGCATCGGTAAAGCAGGCGGAAACATAATGCTTATTGAACAGATTATTGATATTCAGCGCGATTTCCGCATCTTCAAGTGCCGGAAGATTATTAAGACGGTAGCTCAGCATCATATCCGCCACGGTATAAGCCGGAACGGTAAAGCTGTTGGCGTCATCCCCTTGTGTTTTACCGTTATAGCGCACACCGCCGCCAATAGTCAGGCCGCTGAGCGGGGTACTGTCAAAGGTATAATCTGTCCATAATGAAGCGGTGTGCGCCGGTACCATCGCGGGGTGATGATTGGCATTCTCCTGTTGCTGACGGAAACGGGTATCGGTATAGGCGTATCCGGCAATCAGGTTCCAGTTGTAGGTCAGTGCCGCTTTGGTTTCCAGCTCAATCCCCCGCGAACGGATTTTCCCGCCCTGAACACTGAAAAACGGATTCAGAGGATCACGGTGCAGGTTATTGTCTTTGGTCAGCTCATACACGGCGAGTGTGGCAGACAGCGCAGAATTGTCCGGTAAGTATTTCAGTCCGGCCTCATATTGTTTTCCGCGTGACGGTGACAGCGGTTTTCCGCTGACAGTAGCCGCAGTGCTCGGCTCAAAGGATTCGCTGTAGCTGAAATACGGGGAGAAACCATAAGGCAGCTGATAGTTCACACCACTGCGCCAGGTGAATTCCCTGTCTGTCTGGTGATGCGTGCTGTCTGTGCCGCTGAGGTTATCGTGGCTGCGGGATTTACTGGTATTTTCGTCATAACGGCCACCGAGTGTGAATGTCCAGTCATCCAGGAAAAGCTGATCCTGGGCATAAATCCCGGTCTGATGATTTTTATTCACTGTGCCGCTGTTTGCCAGCGGTAATACGGTCAGATTGCCGTATTGCGGGGAACGCAGATCCAGCGGTGCGGCAATTCCCATTTCATTGGTCATCCGGTTGCGCAGCTGTGAGTAATCAACACCTGCCATCAGGGTATTATGCCAGCCGTGGCCGCCGGTATTGTGAATGACATGGGTGTCGGTCACCAGGCCGGACAGACGTTCGTCATTACGGATATGGCTGCGGGCAAGGGAAGAGGAGAGATTTTGCGGTGATACGCCGTAACAGGCCGCCGGATTACTGCTGCATAATCCGCTGCCGTAAATGGTGCGCCAGTTAGTGCTGATGTGCTGATAACGTAATCCCTGATGCAGCGACCAGTTATCATTGAATGTATGATCAAACTGCCAGCCGACCAGCCGCTGCTGCCGTTCGAAGCGGTTATAGCCCGGCTCACCTTCATTAAAACCAACGGGTAATTTCCCGGTGGTGCCGCCGTCAACCGTCCCCTCACGCGGCAGCCAGCCGTAATAGCCGTTGCGCGGGGCATTCATGGCCTGAGCGGTAAGCAGCAGGGATGTTGCTTCGTCCGGCTGCCAGAGATAAGAACCCTGCAAGGCATAATACCGTTCCCGCTCCCCCTGTTGCTGCTGATGCTGATCATGCAGTGTCCCGGTCAGGCGGTACGCCTGCGTTTCCTCATCATTCAGGGCATCGCTGAGATCAAACCCGGTCTGCCACAGATGGTGATTCCCTCCCTGTAAGCGGATTTCCCGCAGCGGGGTTATCTGCGGGCGTTTCGATGTCATGGTAACGACGCCGCCGGGATTGGATTGTCCGTAAAGTACTGACGCCGGGCCTTTCAGCACATCAATCCGCTGCATAAATTCCGGCAGCATCCGGCTCTCTGCATACATATCCCCCTGAACTTTCAGGCCATCAAGGTAAATATTCTGGCTGACATTATGGAAGCCGCGCATCATCACACTGTCGAAAACGGACGAATTGCCGGACGTACCGGTCACCACGCCGGGGGTATATCCCAGCGCCTGTTTCAGCGTGGCGGGATTACGGGCGGTGATTTCCTCCTCACTGATCACGGAAACCGAGGAGGGAACTTTGTTCAGCGGTGTGGCGGTTTTGGTGGCGCTGTCGCTGTGTGTGGCGCGGTATGTTCCGTTACTGTCCAGCGGGCTGACGGCAGGCGGCGCGGCGGTGACCACGATTTCATCTTCAGCGGCGTGGCAGACACCGGCAACCAGTAAAGCGGCAAGAGAGAGCTTAAACAGGGAAGTACGGTAATGTGCAGTCATAAATCAATATCTCATTGAATGATAATTATTACCGTCATGAATGACATGTGTGCGGATGACGGCAGTTATAAACAGGGATAAATAGTGATAAATAATGAAAAAGGCTGCCGGAGCAGCCATCAGAATGAGTTCAGGTGATTACATCGCATCATGGTGCGGATACGGTTTTTTCAGGAAGAAGGCGAAAACCAGTGATAACAGGCCGAGCAGAAGGATAAACCAGAACACAGCGTGGATACCGGAGGCCAGTGCAGCGGTTGCGGTCTGCTGCGTTAGTGCCGCATCACGGTAAAAAGACATCAGGGTAATGGCTGACGCTGTGCCGACCGCTCCCGCCACCTGATAAAAGGTATTCCAGACCGCTGAGCCGTCGGCATACAGCCGGGCGGGCAGGGCGCTCATTGCGGTGGTTTGTGCGGGCATAATCACACAGGTAACACCCAGGCAAAGGAGCATAAAGGCGGCGACAATCTGCCATACCGGTGCATTTTCACCGACAGAATACAGAAACAGCGCGGCACTCATCAGCATAAACAGGGAGCCGCAGACCACAAACGGACGCGAATCAAACCGGTTATACAGAAAGCCGATCAGCGGTGAGAACACCACATTGATAATATTGCCCGGCAACAGCAGAACCCCGGCCATTGCGGCACTCAGCATCAGCACATCTTTCAGGAAGACCGGCAGGATAATCGCAGCAGACAGCACACTCATCATGCTCAGGATCATCATGAGCAGACCAATAATAAAGAGCGGATTACGGAAAACATCCGGATGGATCATCGGCATGGACATGTGTGTCTGGCGTCGGGCGAAAAGACCCAGGCAGATCACTCCGGCCAGCAGGGAGCCCCAGACGGCGGGATCGCTCAGGCTGTGTTCAGCCAGGATCGCCAGCCCGTAGATGATACCGCTGAATCCGGCGGATGAGAGCAGGAGAGATGTAATATCAATCCGCGGCCGTGTGATTTCACCAATAGGCGCAATAGATTTCAGGGCGAGCAAAATAATTGCCGCGTAGGCCAGCGCACTGAGCCAGAAAATGGCATGCCAGCTGAACAGGGTGATAATAAAGCCGGAAATGGTCGGCCCCAGTGCGGGTGCCAGCGTGATCGCGATACCCACCATCCCCATCACCATCCCGCGCTGATAGACAGGGAAAATGAGTAATGCTGCACTCATCATCACGGGCAATATCACACCGGTACCGACAGCCTGGATAACCCGTCCGAGCAGTAACACCACAAAACCGGGTGACAGTGCGGCAATCAGGCAACCGGCGAGTGAAACGCACAGCGCCGTGAGGATCAGCACCCTGGTATTAAACCAGCGCACCAGAAACGCCGACACCGGCACAAATACCGCCAGTGTCAGCAGATAACCGGTCACCAGCCATTGCGCCTGACCGGCGGAGAGAGAGAATTGGCTCATCAGATTGGTGAGCGCCATATTTAATGCGGTTTCCCCGAACAGACCGGTAAATGTCCCGGCCATCAGTACGCTCAGCATCATTTTCGGGTGGCGTACCTGTATTGTTGCCTCTTTTGTCACAGTCTTATCCTATATTTCATCAACCAGGTTGACGATGTGGAAAGTAACGTACTTTGCGACAATGGTCAACTAAGTTGACGATCTGTTTTTGGTATACTGCACAAAAAGGAAAGAGGTGATCACGTGAAAATTGCATTGAACGACCTTGATTTTATTGACCTTATCAGTGAGCGGCACACACTGCTCCGCGAGCGGATTGATGCACTCTGGAATGTCCGGAGCGAAATTCACATGAGTAATTCAGAGTGGTACATTTTATCGAGGGTGTATGACCAGCCGGTATCCGTGGCTGATATTTCCGCCACGGTGACCATCTCCCGCCAGGCGATTCATAAATTCATCCGGCAGATGGAAGAGAAAGGGCTGATCACCATTTTTGATGTTCAGGGCAGCAAAAAACTCAAGGGTGTGAAAATGACGCCGCTCGGACAGCAATGCTACGACGCTTATGAAGCGATCAAAACCGGATTGTGTGATGAAGTTGCGGCCGCTGTCGGGCAGGAAAATCTTGCATTGATAGTCCGGTTATTTCAGCAGCCCTGGTTCGATGAAAAGCAGTAGATCATGAGAACAAACAGAATACTCTGCTTGTTGCAGTTTGATCGTTTAGTTATAACAAACATCTGGCTGCCGGCTGTTTTTGTATGCCGTGCGCGACCCGGAAATTGACTGAAAAGGAAGCAATAAATGTCCGGTTTTATCGTAAATTATGGTTGTGGTGAGGATAAACACCTAGGCGGAAATGTCCTGGAAGGTGATCCGCAGACCTATTCGCCGACAGTATGGGATTATCTGATCAAACGCTTTGCACTGCATTCGGTGCTGGATATTGGTTCTGGTATGGGTTATGCGGCAGATTATTTTCACCGTGCAGGTTTGCAGACGCTGGCAGTGGAAGGGCTGGAATCCAATGTTGAAAACTCACTGTACCCGTCTCTGAAGGTTGATTTGACCCGTTCTTCAGTTCAGTGTCGTGTGGATCTGGTTCATTGTCAGGAAGTCGTTGAACATATTGAAGAGATGTTTATTGATCATATCCTGAACTCGTTTGCCTGCGGGCGAATCCTGGTTATGACCCATGCGTTACCGGGACAGGGCGGATATCACCATGTGAATTTGCAGCCACCGGAATATTGGATTGAACATCTGAAAAGATACAATTTTGAATTTCTGTCAATCGACACCAACCGGATACGTCAAATGGCAGAACAGGACGGCGCCATTTATATGGCACAAAGCGGGATGGTGTTTGTGAACCGGAATCGTCTGCCGTTATAACCTGTGCCGGACCCGGTAACTATCCGTAACTAACGCCTTTGCTGCTACTCAGAAAAGGCATTTTTATTCAGGTATGGCTGGTGGCAGAGATACGGGTGAAGAGCCAGCGGAGCACCTCATCTGTCAGCAGCCCGTCATCTGCGGGCGCTGCACTCTCCCGGAAACGCTGCCATAAAATACCGTTTTGTGCAGGGATTTGCCGGTGCAGACGCTGCAATATTGTCAGCTTAAGGCTGATATCCTGCGGATCAGGAAAACGTGGCAGCGCCTTTCCGTACAGATATTGCAGGTCTGCCTGCAATTGCGGAATTTGTGACGGCGCAAAATTGAGTAATTGTCCGCTTTGCGTCAGTGACGGGGAATTGTCTGTCTGAACGGTCTGTAATGACCGGTATAATACCTGTTGCAGTGTGTCCATTTCATTTTCCTGATAATCCGGGTGGTTGTGGCGGAGATATTAGCGGACAGAAAAATCAATGCTTCGCTGTCCGGCGAAATATCCGCAGCTATCATGGAAGAGGAAATAAAACGGAACACTCCGGTTATTGCTTTTTAATGATGTCCGGCGGCGGAACCGGACACGATAAATCAATGCGTATCAGTGAGATATTTAATACCTTTCGCCAATGCTGTTTTTGTAAAAAATCCCGTTCTCAGTTTCGCGGCGTAATGACCGACGTTTTTAACCATTTCGCTGTAGTCCTGTTCAGTCAGATTATCCAGCAGTTCATCTATATCGTTAATATCATCAATAATTAATCCCAGATTATCGCTTTTTATCTGTTCTGCATGAGGTGAATGGCTATCCACAATGACCGGAATACCGGCCGCCAGATAAAGTGATAATTTCAGCGGGTTGTTATAATGACCATAGCGTTCCGCGCCATTGAAGAATCTTTTTTCGGCCACATTATTTTTATTCTGATAAGACATCAGACCAAACCCGCCATTCAGTATTCCGGGCAGCAGATTATTATCATATGAACCGATTGCATTCAGATTTTCTTTTGCTTTTTCTGTTTCTGTCAGCCCTTCCGGATCACCGATAAGTGTGATAATCGTTTTTCCGTCATAGGATGAGAAATCTGTTTTACGTAAATTACCGATAAAAGTCACTTCCCTGCGGTATTCTTTATCCGGATTTATTGTTCCTTCAATCTGATAATCCCACAGCCCCAGGCTGATAAGCGGTGTTGTCACTCCGCCGTCTTCTCTCAGCCGTGCAGACATTTTTTCATTCGGAGAAAAAATAAGATCACACTGGTTCATCAGCAAAAATTCTTCGTCGTGTGTAAAATCCCGGTCCCGGTCATCCCACAGCCAGATTAAAACATCCCAGAGAACCAGCGCAACTTTCACATCGGGCATCGCCAGCAATTCCGTAATAAATAAGTGCTCAAAATCGCGGTTTACCCAGGTGGGATATTGAATAATAACGATGTCTCCGGCAGAAACAGGAGCACACAACGTGTTTATTTTCTCCCGTGTGATAATGTCAGAAGTATTATCTGTATTATCAAACGTATAATAAAGCGGGGAAACACCGTCCTGTGACGCGAAAAAAGACATATCTCTGTTGGCTATCAGGCCGCTGTTTTGGTTGTAGCATACAGCAGGGCAATCTGCGGTAGTGATCCATACTGTCATATGACATCCTGTTTTTTTTATTCACCGGGGTTATATTCTGTTATACCCTGATAATATTAAACAGACAAACAGGGTACGGAATAAATGAGTAAGTATCTGATATCTCGTTTTAATCTGAAAAATAATCCAATTAATAACGTATTCATAAATAAGAAAATATTTCTTTGAATAAAAATGCCGCTATTATTTTTATGTTGTATCCGGATTGATAATAATATCAGAAATCTTTTAAATACAGTGTGTTGGTATTTTTGCGGTGTATTACAGATTAATCTGTATAAACCGATAATGAAATGAATGATAAAAACGGCGGGCTGACAGGGTGCTGATATTAACAAAAAAGCCCTTTCAGTTATCCTGAAAGAGCTTTTCGGTTCAATGCATTGTACGGTACTACTTAGTTCATGCCGTATTTTTTCAGTTTTTTACGCAGTGTACCGCGGTTGATACCCATCATCAGGGCAGCGCGGGTTTGGTTACCACGGGTGTATTGCATAACCATGTCCAACAGTGGCTGTTCAACTTCAGCCAGTACCAGCTCATACAGTTCATTAACATCCTGACCGTTTAATTGAGCAAAATAGTTCTTCAGTGCCTGCTTAACTGAATCACGTAACGGTTTCTGTGTTACCTGATCTTGTGAATTTACAGTAGCGACGGTTAGTACGTCAGAATTTACGCGTTGTTCGAACATAGTTCTGTCAGCTCTTTTCTTTATTTACGCAAAAAATTTTCAAAATATGCTTCCAACGCCTCCAGCTGTTCGCCGGCATCCTCAATGGCGTTGAATGAGCGCCGAAACTGAACATCAGGCGCATGTTCCTGCATGTACCAGGAAACATGCTTGCGGGCTATGCGGGCTCCCTTGCCTTGACCATAAAAGTCATGCAATTCCCGCACATGCTCGCACATTATGCGTTGTACCTCTGCACCGGGCAGCGGCGGCAACAGTTTACCTGTGTCCAGATAGTGCTGGATTTCCCGGAAGATCCAGGGTCTTCCCTGGGCAGCACGACCGATCATCAGCGCGTCTGCGCCGGTGTAGTCCAGTACTGCCCTGGCTTTAAGCGGGTCAGTAATGTCGCCATTGGCAATAACCGGGATGGCAACAGTCTGCTTAACTGTCCGGATGTTGTCGTATTCGGCTTCACCATTAAACAGACAGGCACGGGTCCTGCCATGAATTGTAAGAGCCTGAATACCGCAACGCTCGGCCAATTGGGCAATCGTGACACAGTTCCGTTCTTCCGGTGACCAGCCGGTGCGAATTTTCAGTGTGACGGGCACGTCCACTGCATTAACCACGGCTTTAAGAATCTCTTCCACCAGCGCCGGATAACGCAGCAGGGCGGAGCCTGCCAGCTTACGGTTCACTTTTTTGGCAGGACACCCCATATTAATATCGATGACCTGCGCACCACCGGCAACATTAATCTTTGCCGCGGCCGCCATTTCACCGGGATCATTACCGGCTATCTGCACAGAACGGATACCTGGCTCATCACTGTGTACCATGCGTAATCTCGATTTGTCCGTCTTCCAGACCTGCGGATTGGAAGAGAGCATCTCTGAGACGGCCATACCCGCACCCATTTCATAACACAACGACCGGAAAGGCCGATCGGTGATGCCTGCCATAGGGGCCGCGATAAGGCGGTTTTTCAACTGGTATTGTCCGATACGCATAGACGAAGAAGTGTGGCCATACTGTGACTGCAAGGGCGCGTATATTACGCATTTTTTCAAAGATATGAAAGGACAAACTTTGAGCAAATCGACCTTTCAGGCGAAATTTTTTTTATTGCTTTTTTCGGATTTTATTAATTAATGTTTTGTAACAATAAGTTAGCGTAAAATAGCATACTGTGCGGTTTTCTGATTTAATTTTCAGAATAAAATGCGTTTGCGTGAAACTGCTTAAAATATATTCACTGAATCACGCAAACGCACGATTTATATACCAAAAAGTAAGATTATCAGCCGCGTTTTGTTGCGGTGATCCGGCACCATTCTTCTTTTTCGGCAATCTCATCAATCTCAAAGACGTCACGGTAAGCGTCTGCCACACCTTCTGCCTGGGTTGCGAGCACACCGGATAATCCGAGTAATCCGCCTGCCTGCGGCAGTGCACCGATCACCGGTGCCAGTTCGCGCAGCGGACCGGCCAGAATATTTGCCACCACAACGTCCGCAGAGAGCGTCTGCGGCTTTTTATCAGAGAGATAAAGGGTCAGCCTGTCTGATACGCCGTTGCGCTCAGCGTTGTCCCTGCTGGCCTGAATAGCCTGCGGGTCAATATCGATACCGATAGCTTCTTTCGCGCCCAGTTTCAGGGCGGCGATTGCCAGGATACCGGAACCACAGCCGAAATCGATCACCGTTTTGCCGTTCAGATCGAGGCCGTCGAGCCATTCCAGGCACAGAGATGTCGTCGGGTGAGTACCGGTACCGAATGCAAGACCGGGATCGAGCATCACATTGACCGCATCCGGGTCGGGGATCTCACGCCAGCTCGGGCAGATCCACAGGCGCTGACCGAAACGCATCGGGTGGAAATTATCCATCCATTCGCGTTCCCAGTCTTTGTCTTCGATCTGTTCGATCTTATGGATAAAGTTTTCACCCAGTAGCGGATGCTGCTGTAATTGCGCAACAACCACCTTCATATCCGTTTCGGCGTCATACAGGCCGATAACGTCGGTATCACCCCACAGGCGGGTTTCCCCCGGCAGCGGTTCAAAAATCGGGGTGTCGTGGCTGTCCTGAAAGGTGACGGAAACGGCACCGGTTTCAGTCAGTTCATCACCGATAGCTTCAGCATCAGCACCGGTGGAATTTAAGCGTATTTGGATCCAGGGCATAGCATACTCTTTATAAAAAACGCGCTATAAAAAAGCCCCTGTATGACAGGGGCCTGAGAAAGAAAAGCGACAGAAAATCAGACCTCGTGCAGGCCGAGTTTCTTCTCCAGATAATGGATGTTGGTGCCGCCTTTGCAGAAGTTCTCATCATTCATAATCAGCTGGTGCAGCTCGATATTGGTTTTAATACCGTCGATAATCAGTTCCGCCAGCGCATTTTTCATACGGGCGATAGCAATTTCGCGGGTTTCACCATACGTGATGAGCTTACCGATCATGGAATCATAATACGGCGGAACAGTATAACCGGCGTAAATATGAGATTCCCAGCGGACACCGAAACCACCCGGAGAGTGGAAACGGGTAATTTTGCCCGGGCTCGGTAAGAAGGTGTGCGGATCTTCGGCGTTGATACGGCATTCGATCGCATGACCTTTTACTTTAATATCTTCCTGTTTTACAGAGAGCGGCAGGCCGGATGCGACACGCAGCTGCTCTTTGATCAGGTCAACACCGGTGATCATTTCAGTGACCGGGTGTTCGACCTGAATACGGGTGTTCATTTCGATGAAATAGAACTCGCCGTTTTCAAACAGGAATTCAAACGTACCGGCACCACGGTAGCCGATATCGATACAGGCTTTGGCACAACGCTCGCCGATGCTTTTGCGCAGCGCCGGGGTGATACCCGGTGCCGGGGCTTCTTCCACCACTTTCTGGTGACGGCGCTGCATGGAGCAGTCACGTTCTGCCAGATAAACAGCATGACCCTGGCCATCCGCCATCACCTGGATTTCAACGTGACGCGGGTTTTCAAGGAATTTCTCCATGTAAACCATGTCGTTGTTGAACGCCGCTTTGGCTTCAGCTTTGGTCATTGCAATCGCTTCTTCCAGATCTTCATCATTGCGGACGACACGCATACCGCGTCCGCCGCCGCCGCCGGAGGCTTTGATGATGACCGGGAAACCGATACGTTTGGCGATAGTGTGGTTCAGCGGCATATCGTCGCTGAGCGGGCCGTCAGAACCCGGTACACACGGAACGCCGGTTTCTTTCATCGCACGGATAGCAGAAACTTTATCGCCCATCAGGCGGATAGTGTCTGCTTTCGGGCCGATAAATGTGAAGCCGGAGCGTTCAACCTGCTCGGCAAAATCAGCGTTTTCAGATAAGAATCCGTATCCCGGATGGATTGCCTGTGCGCCGGAAATTTCAGCAGCAGAGATAATGGCAGGGATATTCAGATAACTTTTCGCAGAGGCTGCCGGACCGATACAGATGGTCTCGTCAGCCAGCAGAACGTGTTTTAAATCACGATCCGCGGAAGAGTGAACAGCAACCGCTTTGATTCCGAGCTCTTTACAGGCCCGCAGAATCCGCAGTGCAATTTCACCCCGGTTGGCAATAAGGATTTTTTCCAGCATGATTCGCCCCGTTATTCGATGACGACCAGTGGCTCGTCAAATTCGACAGCATCGCCGTCTTTTAACAGAATTGCTTTAACCACACCGGCTTTGTCAGCTTCGATCTGGTTCATCATTTTCATGGCTTCGACGATGCACAGGGTGTCACCGACATTGACCTGTTTACCGACTTCAATAAAGGCTTTTGCATCCGGGCTTGGTGAACGGTAGAACGTACCGACCATCGGAGAGCGGACAACATGACCGGCAATTTCTTTTTCCGGTACGGGATCAACCAGGCCTGCAGATGGCGCAACGGCGTTTGCTAACGCGGGTTGCTGTGCCTGCGGCATAAATTGCTGAGGTGCAGCGAAAGTCTGTACCGGTAAGGCGCGGCTGATGCGCACTGACTCTTCGCCTTCAGAAATTTCCAGCTCAGAAATACCGGACTCTTCGACCAGCTCGATCAGTTTTTTTATTTTACGAATATCCATGAGATGATTCCGTACTCTTAGTGTTGAGTTTATTTAGTGTTGAGTTGATTGTGACAGACGGTGAACCGCTGCCTGTAAAGCATAACGGTAGCCTTCCGCACCCAGCCCGCAGATAACGCCGGTGGCGATATCAGAGAGATAAGAGTGATGACGGAACGGCTCCCGTGCGTGTACATTCGACAGATGGATCTCGATAAACGGGATGCTGACGGCCAGCAGGGCATCACGCAGAGCCACACTGGTGTGAGTGAATGCGGCCGGGTTTATCAGAATAAAATCGGTGTTGCCCCGTGCAGCATGGATTCTGTCGATAAGTTCGTGCTCGGCGTTGGATTGCAGATGGCTCAGTGTTACACCGCACTGACCGGCATCGCGGGTCAGCGTTGTCACGATATCCGCGAGAGTGAGCGTCCCGTATTTGTCGGGTTCCCGCGTGCCCAGCAGGTTAAGGTTCGGGCCGTTCAGTAACAATATATGATAACTTTCGGTCATCCTGCTGCTATCTCCTGCAATCTAACGTAAACGCACAAGATAACGCGATGTTAATGCGTTGTCACCTTTTTCTCACTGCCGGCAATATTAATTTTTACAGAAGAAGGGCGACATTATAAACATTTCATCGCAGTTCGCAGCAAAATACTGGTCTGAACAGGACAGAACCGCGACAAGGCAGACCAGTTCATCATCTGTATTACCGGAATAATTTGCCGGATATTCCCCGCAAATGTTATCCGTTTGCTGATAGTAGTCTGCCGGCACGTCTTTTAACAGGTACGCCGGAATGCCGGGGTGTGTTTCTGCCGGTTTGCTCACATAACCGCTGCTCAGGGAGCGGATTTTACGTAAAGTACACAACAGATACCGGGCGGCAGTATGTATTTACCGGTTACTGCGGAGCGTTATAGTGCCTCTGTACCGCCTGATTGACAAGTCCCGTCACTATTCCGGCGATCAATACAGGCAGGACGCGGTATAGCGTATCTGTATCGGGTTAACAAATATTTATATCTGTGTTTATTTTGAGACTATTCTGAGTAAAGGATGCTGCTGATTCATCATAATCCGGTGAATAACCCGGTATTTTTACCGTCTTATCGGTGATTAAGCAGATTGTTTTAATGCGAGGATAGAGATAACGGGCGTCAGGCTGATTGTAAGATTGCGTATATTATATAGAATCCGGTTGAACTTGATGCATAGTTACAGGTCAACTATCCGGAAGTCTGCGGAGATTAATGAAAAAATACGGGCAACAGCCGGATTTTTTACATTAATTTTAATCTGCCTGTGCGTAATTCATCAATTATGTGAAAAAGTCTGCGTTTTTATGCAGCTTTATACTGCGCAGTATATAAAAATTATCTAGAATAGACCGCTCCCTGATGTGATGTGGACACGCTGTTGGCAAGGTGCAATCTGTGGCTTGTCGCAAAGAAACGTGGTTGGTAAAGTAGACGGGTTTTCCCGTCCCCGGCTTGCAGGATTATCCTTTTGTATGTTTAAAAAAATTCGTGGCATGTTTTCCAACGACTTGTCGATTGACCTGGGTACAGCCAATACCCTTATTTATGTCAAAGGACAAGGCATTGTTCTGGATGAACCGTCTGTCGTGGCTATCCGCCAGGATCGTCCGGGTTCAACCAAAAGTGTTGCTGCTGTTGGTCATGAGGCCAAACGTATGCTGGGTCGTACCCCCGGCAATATCGCAGCAATCCGTCCGATGAAAGACGGTGTTATCGCCGACTTTTTTGTGACCGAAAAAATGCTCCAGCATTTTATCAAACAGGTTCACAGTAACAGTTTTATGCGCCCGAGCCCGCGTGTTCTGGTGTGTGTGCCGGTGGGAGCAACCCAGGTTGAACGCCGTGCCATCCGTGAATCCGCGCTCAGCGCCGGTGCACGTGAAGTTTATCTGATCGAAGAGCCGGTTTCAGCGGCTATCGGCGCAGGTTTACCGGTATCAGAAGCGACCGGTTCCATGGTGGTGGATATCGGCGGCGGTACCACTGAAGTGGCCGTTATCTCCCTGAACGGCGTGGTTTATTCTTCCTCTGTCCGCATCGGTGGCGACCGTTTCGACGAAGCTATCATTAACTATGTGCGCCGTAACTATGGCTCACTGATTGGTGAAGCAACCGCAGAACGCATCAAACACGAGATCGGTTCGGCTTATCCGACAGACGAAGTGCTTGAGATTGAAGTCCGCGGCCGTAACCTGGCAGAAGGGGTTCCGCGCGGTTTCACCCTGAACTCCAACGAAATTCTGGAAGCCCTCCAGGAACCGCTGACCGGTATTGTCAGTGCAGTGATGCTGGCGCTGGAGCAGTGCCCGCCGGAGCTGGCATCTGATATCTCCGAACGCGGAATGGTACTGACCGGTGGCGGCGCACTGCTGCGTAACCTGGATCGCCTGCTGATGGAAGAAACCGGTATTCCGGTGATCGTTGCGGAAGATCCGCTGACGTGTGTCGCCCGCGGCGGCGGCAAAGCTCTTGAGATGATCGATATGCACGGCAGCGATCTTCTCAGTGAAGAATAAGCGGACTCCCGTCCGTTCAATACTGCAGGCCGGGGGAGTCCGCTCCCCCTGTCCGCCGGATTCACACTCTGTCTTCCCGGACGGAATTACTGTAGTGCCTGATATCGCATCTTATGAAGCCGATTTTTAGCCGGGGACCTTCCCTTCAGATTCGCATTATTATTGCGGTTATTTTTGCCATCGGACTGATTGTGGTTGATAACCGGATTGATGCTTTTACCAAGATCCGTAACTATCTGGATACGGCGGTCAGCCCGTTCTATTTTTTAGCCAACGGTCCGCGCCAGTTACTGGACGGTATTTCTGATAACTTCGCGACCCGTGAACAGCTGGAATTTGAAAACCGCGCTCTGCGGCAGGAACTGCTGGTAAAAAACAGTCAGAATCAGTTGCTTGAACAGTTTAAGCAGGAAAATGCCCGCCTGCGTGAACTGCTCGGTTCGCCGTTGCGTCAGGATGAGCACATGATGGTCACGCAGGTGATGTCGGGTGCCAACACCCCGTATCGTGACCAGGTCGTGATAGACAAAGGCAGCCGTGACGGTGTGTATGACGGCCAGCCGGTGATCAGCGATAAAGGCGTGGTGGGGCAGGTGATCGCTGTGTCCCAGTTAACCAGCCGCGTTTTGCTGATCTGCGATACCACTCACGCACTGCCGATCCAGGTGCTGCGTAACGATATTCGTGTCATTGCATCCGGTACCGGATGTACTGACGATTTACAGCTTGAACCTCTGCCGAATAATATTGATATCCGCGTGGGGGATGTGCTGGTCACATCCGGCCTCGGCGGCCGCTTCCCGGAAGGTTACCCTGTCGGGATTGTGTCTGCGGTGAAAGTCGATAGTCAGCGCGCTTATACCATTATCAGTGCCAAACCGACGGCAGATCTTCAGCGTCTGCGTTATCTGCTCTTATTGTGGGGCGGAGACAGTAACCCGCGTGATCCTTCCGGTCCGTCTGAAGTGTACCGGGCAGCGAATGAACGCATCATGCAGGTTATGCCTCAGGTGATCCCGTCCGTTCCGGCACCGGAAACCGATCCTGCCGCTGTTCCGTCTGTTGCCCCGGCACAGCCATCTGCCCCGGTGCTGCCGAAACCGGCACAGCCAAAACCTGCACAGCCAAAACCAGCAAACAATCCGGCAAGCAATCCGGCCGCCGCGCAGGGTGCGCAGGAACCGGCTGCTGAAACCGCACCGGCCCGGCCGCTGAGGATGAGGCCGCAGCAATGAATACCTACCGGGGACAAAACCGGATTATTGTCTGGCTCTCTTTTCTGATAGCTCTGGTACTGCAAATTATGCCCTGGCCGGAGCAGCTTCAGTTTTACCGGCCGTCATGGGCGATGCTGTTCCTGATCTACTGGGTGATGGCGCTGCCGCACCGGGTCAGTGTCGGTTCGGCTTTCTTCCTCGGCATGATCATTGATTTGATTGAAGGCTCCACGCTCGGCGTGCATGCCCTGAGCCTCTCTATTGTCACGTATCTGGTATCATTCCGGCATCAGCTGCTGCGCAATATGGCGCTGTGGCAGCAGTCGCTGGTTATCATTGTGTTGTCAGCGCTGATGCAGTTCTTTGTTTTCTGGTCAGAATTTTTATTGTCCGATATTGTGTTTCATCCGGAAGTCTTCTGGAACAGTCTGGTCAATGGTATCTTATGGCCATGGATTTTCTTATTACTGCGTAAGACCCGCCGCCATTTTTCTGTTCATTAGTCAGGGGACGGCGGCGTGATACGTTAACAAAACGTCAGGACGTCTGAATGCTGCCGATTTACCTTGCTTCAACCTCTCCCCGCCGCCGGGAACTTATCCGGCTGCTGAATGTTCAGTGTGAAACACTCTCCCCCTGTATCGATGAAATCCGCCGTGACGATGAGCCTGCCGCGGACTATGTGGTGCGTCTGGCGCGGGAGAAAGCACAGGCCGGGGTGGCGCTGGCAGCGGAAGAACGGCCGGTTATCGGCTCTGATACCATTGTGGTGCTCGGCGGGGATATCCTGGAAAAGCCCCGGGACGCGGCGCATGCTTTTGCTATGCTCAGCGCATTATCCGGTTCCACACACCAGGTGATGACAGCAGTCGCGGTTTCTGACCGTTTACGGACACTCAGTACACTGATTGTGACGGATGTGACATTCCGCCGGTTATCAGACGACGAAATAAACGAGTATATTCAGACAGGTGAGCCGATGGATAAAGCCGGTGCGTACGGCATCCAGGGCCTTGGCGGGCGTTATGTCCGCAAAATTAACGGTAGCTATCATGCTGTGGTGGGATTACCGTTAGTGGAGACAGAAGAATTAATCAAACGGTACACGGATACCCTGAGCGGGGTTGTACCGGCACACATTGATGGGAAAGAAATACCATGACAGCCGAGCTTTTGGTCAACGTGACTCCGTCTGAAACACGCGTGGCTTATATTACTGGCGGGATACTTCAGGAAATTCATATTGAGCGCGAGGCTAAACGCGGTATCGTCGGCAATATCTATAAAGGGCGTGTGAGCCGGGTACTGCCCGGTATGCAGGCGGCCTTTATCGATATTGGCCTGGATAAAGCAGCCTTTCTGCATGCCTCGGATATCATTCCGCATACGGAATGTATCTCCGGGGATGAAAAAGAGAAATTCCGCACCCGGGATATTTCGGAACTGGTGCATCAGGGGCAGGATATTATTGTGCAGGTGGTCAAAGATCCGCTGGGTACCAAAGGTGCGCGGCTGACCACGGATATCACACTGCCTTCCCGCTATCTGGTGTTTATGCCGGGCGCATCTCACGTAGGGGTTTCCCAGCGTATTGAGAGTGAAGAAGAGCGCGAACGCCTGAAAAATCTGGTGGCGGGCTATTGTGATGAGGATGGCGGTTTTATTATCCGCACGGCGGCAGAAGGCGTCGGGGAAGAAGAACTGACATCGGATGCCGCGTTTTTGCGCCGGTTGTGGACCAAGGTTATCCAGCGTAAAAAGCGTAATACCACCCGCACCAAAATCTACGGCGAACTGGCACTGGCACACCGCATTCTGCGGGATTTTGCCGGTGAGTCACTCGACCGCATCCGGATTGACTCCCGCCTGAGCTTTAAAGAGTTACAGGAATTTGTGGATGATTACATCCCGGAAATGACCGCCAAACTTGAACTGTACCAGGGCAGTCAGCCGATTTTTGATCTCTACGATACTGAAAATGAAATCCAGCGGGCGATGGAGCGCAAGGTCGAAATGAAATCAGGCGGCTATCTGATTATCGACCAGACCGAAGCGATGACCACCATCGACATCAACACCGGTGCGTTTGTCGGGCACCGTAATCTGGAAGAAACCATTTTCAATACCAATATCGAAGCGACTCAGGCTATCGCGCGACAGTTACGTCTGCGCAACCTCGGTGGTATCATCATCATTGATTTCATTGATATGACCGATGAAGATCACCGCCGCCGGGTGCTGAGCTCCCTGGAACTGGCGTTGGCGAAAGATCGCGTGAAGACCACGATTAACGGTTTTTCACAGCTCGGGCTGGTGGAGATGACCCGCAAACGCACGCGGGAGAGTCTGGAGCATGTGTTATGCGAGAAATGCCCGACCTGTCAGGGGCGCGGCAGTGTCCGTTCAGTGGAAACGGTCTGCTATGAGATCCTGCGCGAGATTGTCCGCGTGCACCGCCTGCTGGATGTTGATCGCTTCCTGGTCTATGCGTCACCGGCGGTGACCGAGGCATTACAGGGGGATGAATCTCATGCACTGGCAGAGGTGGAGATTTTTGTCGGCAAACAGGTTCAGGTTCGTGCCGAACCGCTCTACAGTCAGGAACATTTTGATGTCGTAATGATGTAATTCATTGGCGGTACACTGCCGTATATAAACGGATATACGGTTCCGCCAGCCTTGACAGCTGCAGGAGAAGGAGAGCCGGTGAGGCGACTGCCCGGGATTTTACTGACATGTGTGATTGTAATCGTGATTGCTGCGGCACTGGTGCTCGGCGGTTTGCGCTACCTGCTGCCTCAGATAAATGAGTACCGTCCTCAGATCGAACAAAAGCTCTCGCAGCTGACCGGTGCCACGGTCAGAATTGGTGAAATCAGCGGCCGCTGGCAGGGATTCGGTCCGGCGCTGACACTCCGCGACCTGAGTGTTACCGCCCCGGATGCGGATATCTCAGCCGAAAAAATCGACCTCTCCCTCGATATCTGGCGGACATTATTCCGTTTTCAGGTCAGTTTCCGTGATCTGACTTTCTGGCACATGAAGCTGGATTACAAACAGCCGCTGAGCAGCGACGGCAGCAGTATTGAAACAGATGATGCCCTGTCCGGGCTCTGGCTGGAGCGTTTTGATAATTTTGATCTGCGCGACAGCGAAATCCGTTTTCTCACACCGTCCGGCGATCCCGCCACCTTACTGGTTTCCCGTCTGTCATGGCTCAATCAGAGCAAACGTCACCGTGCCCAGGGGGAAATCAGTCTCTCCTCGGTGAATAACCCGCGCGGCTGGTTACAGGTGCGGCTGGATCTGCGCGATGTAAATGGCCTGCTGGATGAGGGAACGGTCTACCTCCAGGCTGATGAAATTGATATGACCCCGTGGTTCAGCCGCTGGCTGCGTGATAATACCGGACTGAATAAAGCCGGTTTCAGCCTGGACGGGTGGATGACGGTGGAAAAGGGTGCAATAACCCGCGGTCTGGTCAGACTGAACTCCGGTGAGGCGGACTGGCTGACCGGTAAAGAGAAACACACACTGGAAGTTCAGGATCTGATGGTACAGATGCGCCGTCAGGGGGAAGGATGGCTGTTTAATATTCCGGATCTGTTCAACCTGAAAACAGACGGTCAGCAGTGGCCGGAAGGCAGTCTGTCGCTGCTTTATATCCCGCCGTCGGCCAAATACGGCGGGAATACTCATCTGCGCGTCCGGGCAAATGATATTGAACTGGCGCGCCTGAGCAGTATTGTGCCGACCTTCTCTTTCCTCACCAATGATATTGTCAAAGCCTGGCAGCAGCGCGACCCGTCAGGTCTTATCCGTGATTTTGCCCTCGATATCACTCCGGCTGCGCCGGAAAACCTTGAGCTGGATGTTTCCTGGCAGGATGTCAGCTGGAAAGCGCTGGACGAATTACCGTCGGTATCCCGTTTCAGCGGTGTATTGCGGGGCGGACAGGCGCGCGGCATTCTGCGTTTTACCCTCGATGACAGTGTGCTGGACTACCGTCCGATGTTTACCGCACCGCTGGCGGTGGCAGAAAGCCGCGGACAAATTCAGTGGACGAATACAGACGGCAATCTGAATCTCTGGAGTGATAATTTAGATCTGCAATCCGGTGCGCTGCGGGCGAACGGCAATTTCCGCTATCAGCATGATAAAGACAGGCCGCCGTCACTCGGAATACTCGGCGGTGTGACGCTGACCGATGCCGGAGAAGCGTGGCGCTATTTTCCGGTTCCGCTGATGGGGGAGTTCCTGAGTGAATATCTCACACAGGCACTGATTGCCGGACAGGCAGAAAATGCCACGGTGATATTTCAGGGCAACCCGGCCGATTTCCCGTTCCGCAAAAACGAAGGACAATTTCAGATTTGGGTACCGCTGCGTGATGCCACCTTTAAATATGATCCGGAATGGCCTGCCCTGATGGGTATGAATGCCGATCTGAATTTCCATAATCAGGGGCTGTGGATCAGTGCGGAGCAGGCAAAACTGGGGGAAGCCACCGCCCGCAATCTGAAAGCGGATATCCCGGATTTTACGGTTGAGCGTCTGTATATTCAGTCTGACATTGAAGGCAACGGTGAATCACTCGGTAAGTATTTTGATCAGACGCCGATGAAAAGCTCTATCGGGAATACCCTGGAGCAGCTGAAAATCGGCGGTAAGGTTAACGGTGATCTTAAACTGGAAATCCCGCTTAATTTTGATGAGATGGTGCGGGCAACCGGTCACGTTAATCTGAAAAATAATGATATTGATGTGGTGCCGATCGGCAGCACACTCAAAAATGTCAGCGGACAGTTCCGGTTTGATAACGGTGACCTGGAAAGTGACCGTATCACAGCTTCCTGGTTCGGACAGCCGCTGAATATCCGCTTTACCACCAAAGAGAATCCGTCAGATTTTGCCGTGAATATCGATCTGGATGGTAACTGGCAGATGAAAGGTATCGACGGTGTACCGGCCGTGGTCAAACAGCATGTAACCGGTTCGTTCCCGTGGACGGGGGATGTGAAAATTACCCTGCCGCAAAAAGGAGAGATGAGTTACACCGTTGATCTGGACGGTCAGACCGGAAAACTGACCAGCAGCACTTTGCCGGCAGTCCGGCGCTGGGCTGCGGAAAGCGGCACACTGAATGTGCATGCTGCCGGGACAGAACACACCCTGAAAGCGGGCGGAACTCTCGGCAAATCGTTCAGTTTCCTGACGGACTGGCGTCTTGGCGATATTCTGACACTCAATGGCGCAACAATCCGCCCGGGCATAAAAGTGCCGGAAAAAATCACACCGGATGTTATCAGTATCGCACTGCCGCCGGTCAGCGGTGAAGAGTGGGTCGGCGCTCTGGCAGTGGCAGGGCAGAGCCATCAGCAGCCGGCCTCACTGAAACTGCCGGGGAATATTGATCTCTCCGTGCCGTATGCGGATTTTGCCGGACAGCGCTGGAATCAGGTAAAACTGCGTATTCATCCGCAGGAAAACGGCTGGTTGCTCAGTGCAGACGGACAGGAGCTGCGCGGTGATATCCGTATCCCGTCCTCCGGACCGTGGCAGGCAAGTATTGATTATCTCTACTATAATCCGGAGTCTATTCAGAATGCCCTGCCGGAATCGCAGCGTAATGAAACCACCAAAACCGATTACCGGGTCAGCAGCTGGCCTGCTGTCACGCTGCGCTGCGAAGCCTGCTGGGTGGGCGGCCTGAATATCGGTACGGTGAACGCAAAAGTCTGGCCGGAAAATAATACGCTGGTGCTGGATGCGGCAACGGTCAAAAACAGTGCCAGTGAACTGACACTCAGCGGCCGCTGGGATGCCGGCCGTTCCCCGCTGTCGCACTTTAAAGGTCAGTTTAAGGGGCCGGTCTTTGATAATATGGCCGCGTATTTCGGGGTACTGGTACCTATCACCGGCTCTCCGTTTACCGTGGATTTTGACCTGAACTGGCGGGACGTTCCCTGGTCGCCGGATGTGGCGACGCTGAACGGTATTATCAGCACTTCGCTCGGCAAAGGGGCGATTGAGCGGATGGGCGGCGGTAATGCCGGTAAACTGCTGCGGCTGGTCAGTTTTGATGCATTATTGCGCAAGTTGCAGCTCGATTTCACGGATACCTTCAGTAATGATTTCGTTTTTGACAGCATACGCGGTAAAGGCGTGATAAAAGATGGTATTTTAAAGACTACGGATACCCGCGTGGACGGATTAATGGCGGATATCAGCTTTAGCGGTTCAATTTATCTTGTGGAGCGTCGTATTGATATGTCGGTGGTTGTCACACCGGAACTCTCTGCGACGGTCGGGGTGGCGACAGCCTTTGTTGTGAACCCGATAGCCGGAGCGGCTGTCTTTGTGGCCAGTAAGGTGCTCGGCCCGCTCTGGAGTAAAATTTCGGTGATACGGTATCACCTGAGCGGTAGTTTAGAAGAGCCGAAGGTAGATGAAGTTTTGCGTCAGTTAAAGGAGACCCGGGAATGAAAAACGCAAATGTGGCACTATTGCAGCTGTGCAGCGGCACAAATATCAAACACAATTTGGCGCAAATCGAACAACAGATCAAACAACTGCCTGATAATATCAAACTGGTGATGACACCGGAAAATGCGCTGATTTTTGCATCAGGCAATACCTATCAGAAGTATGCGGAAGTGCAGGGCGAAGGCCCGCTGCAATCAGCGGTGGCTGATATGGCACGCCGTTACGGCGTGTGGATTCTGGTCGGCTCTATGCCGATGATCAGCCGCGAAGACCCGGCGCGCATCACCAGCAGCAGCCTGCTGTTTGATGATAAAGGGGAAATTAAAGCCCGTTATGACAAAATTCACATGTTTGACGTGAATATTGATGATGAGCAGGGTTCATACAATGAATCTAAAATCTTCCAGCGCGGCGAGCATATCACCGTGGTTGATACCCCGGTGGGTCGTCTCGGTATGACCATCTGTTATGATCTGCGTTTCCCGGGCCTGTTCCAGGCACTGCGTGAGCAGGGCGCGGAGATTATCTCTGTTCCGGCGGCCTTTACCCGGCTGACCGGCAAATCCCACTGGGAACCGCTGCTGCGCGCCCGTGCGATTGAAAACCAGTGCATTATCCTTGCCCCTGCACAGGTCGGCGTGCACGGCACCCGCCGCACATGGGGACACACTATGGCGGTTGACGGCTGGGGCAAAGTGATGAAGAAAAATACGGATGCGGTGGCCGCCATCGGCGTTGATATCCGTCCGGACAGCTTAACCTCAATGCGTGAGCAGATCCGCGTGGTGAAACATAACCGTTTCCGCCCGCAACTGACCTCACTGATTGAGAAAAACACTACAGGTAAAGAGTAATTATGAGTTTTTCAACTGTCAGCAATCATCTGCTGACCGCCCATGATCTTGATGAACAGGATCTCTTTTCTGTCCTCACACAGTTAGCGGATCGCCATATTGATTATGGCGATCTGTACTTCCAGAGCAGTTTTCATGAAGCCTGGGTGCTGGAAGATAAAATTATCAAAAACGGCTCTTACAATATCGATCAGGGTGTCGGTATCCGTGCGGTCAGCGGTGAGAAAACCGGTTTTGCTTACGCGGATCAGATAAGCCTGACCGCATTACAGCAGAGCGCATCTGCGGCGCGCAGTATTGTGCGTGAGCAGGGTAACGGACAGGTACAGAGCCTTCATCGTGTTAATAACACGGCGCTGTATGCCGCACTCGATCCGCTGCGTGCAATGCCGCGTGAGGAAAAAATTGCGCTGCTGCATCGTCTTGACCGTGTGGCACGGGCTGAAGATCCGCGTGTGCAGGAAGTAAATGCCAGCCTGACCGGTGTGTATGAAGAAGTCCTGGTTGCCGCCACTGACGGCACGCTGGCGACGGATATCCGCCCGCTGGTGCGTCTGTCTGTCAGTGTGCTGGTGGAAGAGGACGGCAAACGGGAACACGGCGGCAGCGGCGGCGGCGGTCGTTTCGGCTATGAATATTTCCTGGGTACAGAAGACGGTGAGATCCGCGCTGATCATTTCGCCCGTGAAGCGGTGCGCATGGCGCTGGTGAATCTCTCTGCCGTTGCGGCACCGGCCGGTTCAATGCCGGTTGTGCTGGGTGCGGGCTGGCCGGGCGTGTTGCTGCATGAAGCGGTCGGGCATGGCCTGGAAGGAGATTTCAACCGTCGTGGTGCATCTGTATTCAGCGGAAAAATCGGTCAGCAGGTCACATCATCACTCTGTACCATTGTTGATGACGGTACTATCGGCGATCGCCGCGGTTCACTGGCGATTGATGACGAAGGCGTGCCGGGGCAATATAACGTCCTGATCGAAAACGGTATTCTGAAAGGTTATATGCAGGATAAACTCAATGCCCGTCTGATGGGGGTTGACCCGACCGGTAACGGCCGCCGTGAATCCTATGCTCATCTGCCGATGCCGCGCATGACCAACACCTATATGCTGGCGGGGGAATCATCGCCGGAAGAGATTATCGCCAGTGTGAAAAACGGCCTGTATGCCCCGAATTTCGGCGGCGGTCAGGTGGATATCACCTCCGGTAAGTTTGTGTTCTCGACATCCGAGGCCTATCTCATTGAAAACGGTAAGATTACCAAACCGGTAAAAGGCGCGACACTGATTGGCTCCGGTATTGAAGCCATGCAGCAGGTGTCGATGGTCGGTAATGACCTGAAACTGGATAAAGGCGTCGGTGTGTGCGGTAAAGAAGGCCAGAGCGTGCCGGTGGGTGTCGGTCAGCCGACCCTGAAACTGGACAGCATTACAGTCGGCGGAACGGCCTGATGATGCAGAAATACGGCACACTGGTGATCGTTCTGATTGTGGCGGTCTCCGCCTGGCTGGCAGGGTTGCCGGGGAAGTTTATCGAAACCCGTCCGTCAGAGCCGGTGCCGCAGCAGACAGAACAGCCGCAGAGCATTGATGCGCTGACAGCACAGTCACGGGTGGTCAGCTACGTGCAGCAGCACCAGCGCCTGCCGGATTACTATGTGACGAAAAAAGCCGCCCGTAATGCGGGCTGGCAGCCGTCAAAAGGCAACCTCTGTGATGTGATGCCGGGTAAGGCTATCGGCGGTGATCGTTTCGGCAACCGGGAAAAAAGGCTGCCGGATGCACCGTCGCGTCAGTGGTTTGAAGCGGATATCAACTATAACTGCGGTCACCGCGGCAGTGATCGTCTGCTTTACTCCGGGGACGGACTGATTTATGTCACCACTGATCATTACCGTTCATTTCAGCAGGTAAATTAACCCATGACACCCGAAATCAGCATTGTGCATTTTGATTTCCGCACCATCCGGACAACGGACGATTTTTATCAGCAATTCAGTGATAAATTTCAGCTGACCTGCTTCGGCCGTAATACGGATGCGTTATGGGATATGCTGACAGGCGGGATTGATCTGCCGGTGATACTGGCGTTTGAACATATTACCGCACGGCAGCGGCGGCTGTTTTCAGCCATTATCAGTACCTGCCGGGATGCGGAGGAAGAGTGGCCGGGGGATATTCAGCTGGTGCTGGCCCCCTGACCATGACGGCGGATTAAGCGCTTTCTGCCAGTTCTTTCAGATACTGGAACAGCTGGCGGTAAGCTTTTGGTGGTTTATTGCCTTCGCGCTCTTTTTTCGCATTGCGGATAAGTGCGCGCAGCTGCTGACGATCAAGGTGCGGGAACAGTGCAACCGCTTCTTCCGCTACCGCGTCATCGCCGGTAACCAGGCGTTCGCGCAGATCTTCGAGTTTATGCAGCAGGACAACCTGCTGATTATGGCGGTTTTTCAGTTTGTCGAGTGCCGTGGTAATCGGCTCCGGGTCACGGGCCCGCAGCATTTTACCGATGAGCTGTAACTGACGGCGCAGGCCTTCACGCTTGATTTTTTGTGCAAGCAGGATGGCGTCGAGCAGCTGTTCATCCAGCGGAATACGTTCCAGCTGGGTCTTGCTCAGTGCAACCAGTTCAGCGCCGAGTTTTTTCAGGGCTTCCGCATCGCGTTTAATTTCGCTTTTGCTGACCCAGATTATCTCGTCATCCTCTTCCTCCTGAGGAAGTGCATCGGGTTCTTCAAACCAGTCTTCAGGCTGCTTTGCCATAATAGTATTTCCTGTGGCGAAACACAGAGCGGCGGGTGCCGGATGATCTCTGTGTTTGTGAGTGTTAACATTTGATTATTGCGTATTGTAACCGGGGAAAAGGCCGGATAACACCTATTCAGCTGTCTGATTAGCTGACGGCCCCTTAATTTATTGAATTGGAACCTGATTGATGAATATCACTTCTCAGATTATGGCGCAGCGTACGCGCCTGGAACAAGCGGTTTCGCAGGCACTGAGTATTGCACAGAAAGGGTGTGACAGCGCCGAAGTTGCTGTCAGCCGGACCACCGGGATGAGTGTGAGCACCCGGATGGGTGAGGTGGAGAACGTTGAGTTTAACAGTGACGGTGCGCTGGGGATCACGGTGTATCATAACCAGCGCAAAGGCAGCGCATCTTCCACTGATTTAAGCGACGAGGCGATTGCCCGTACCGTACAGGCCGCGATCGACATTGCGAAATATACATCTGAAGATCCGTGTTCCGGCCCGGCAGATCGCGATTTGCTGGCCTTTGAGGCACCGGATCTGCAACTGTTTTATCCGTCTGAAGTGAGCGCAGACCAGGCGATCGACTACGCCGCCAATGCGGAAAAAGCGGCACTGAGCGCCGATACGCGTATCACCAATACGGAAGGCGGCAGCTTTAACAGCCATTACGGCATCCGTGTCTTCGGTAACACACTCGGTATGCTGCAAAGCTACTGCAGCAGCCGTCACTCGATGTCCGCCTGTGTGATCGCGGAAGAAAACGGCGATATGGAGCGTGACTACGCGTATACCATCGCACGTAAGCTGGATGACCTGAAATCTGCACAGTGGGTGGGTGAAGAGTGTGCCCGCCGGACATTGTCCCGCCTCGCACCGCGAAAACTGGCGACACAGAAAGCGCCGGTAATTTTTGCGCCGGAAGTGGCAACCGGTTTGTTCGGGCATCTGGTCGGCGCGATCAGCGGCACGTCCGTATACCGCAAATCCACTTTCCTGCTCGACAGCCTCGGCAAACAGATCCTGCCGGACTGGCTGACTATCCGCGAACTGCCGCATGTGATCGGCGGCCTGGCCTCGACGCCGTTTGACAGTGAGGGCGTCCGCACAGAGGATCGCCTGATTATCGAAAACGGCGTCCTGAATAACTGGCTGATGACCACCTATGCCGCCCGCAAACTGGGCCTGAAAAGCACCGGTCACGCAGGCGGTATTCACAACTGGCACATTGCCGGTCAGGGACTGGGTTTTGACGACATGCTCAGAGAGATGGGCACCGGTCTGGTGGTTACAGAACTGATGGGACAGGGTGTCAGCGGTATTACCGGCGATTACTCACGCGGCGCTTCCGGTTTCTGGGTGGAAAACGGCGAGATTCAGTATCCGGTCAGTGAAATCACGATTGCCGGCAACCTGAAAGACATGTGGGCCAATATAATCGCCACCGGCGACGATATTGAAACCCGCAGCAATATTCAGTGCGGCTCTGTCTGGCTGCCGGAAATGAGTATTGCGGGGCAGTAATCGTTTTTCTGCATGAAAAACCCTGACTTTTATGCCGGGGTTTTTTTATGCCGGAAAGAAACACAGCACTACATCATCAGCATTATCAGGCCCTTTGTGAGCATAAATAACTGATTTTCGAAATTAAGCACCATCGGCAGCGGGGAGTCAGTTAACGGGGAAAAGGCAAGAATGTGCAGCAGACTGAATGTTGACATAGTGGCTCCGGAAAGAGAAAAGATAAGCCATCATGCAGAAAAAGAAGGGAAAATGGAAGCTGCGCCCGCAGATTACCTGAAACGGACGCAGAGCAGGCTTAAAGCGGATTAACGGTGTAATTCACCGGCAGCTTCAGGCTGATAGATAATTTCTGATACTTTTACGCGCGTTGCTTCACCGTTCGGCAGTTCCCATGAAATCTCATCGCCGACGGAAAGCCCGAGTAACGCAGCTCCCAGCGGTGCCATCACAGACAACTGCTCTGCGCTGTCTTTCAGTGACGCCGGGTACACCAGGGTACGGATACTCTCTTTCCCGCTTGATAAATCCTCAAAGCGGATGCGGCTGTTCATCGTGACGACCGTGGCAGGCATTTCTGCCGGCGGCAGGATTTCAGCGCGATCTAACTCGTCATTCAGGGCTTCGGCAACCGGACTGTCAGCATAAGCCGGCTGTTCCAGCAGCATATCCAGACGCTCTGCGTCCAGTTCATTAATAATTATATTGGGCTTTTTCATACCACACTCCAAATCATTTCCAATACAAAAGAACACCCCCACACCAGAAGGAGGGGGGTGCTCATTTTGATAATTAATCTGATAGTAGGCTGTTCTCCTCCGAAAGGAAAGAGATCAGGATCACGAACCGCCGGGCTGCGTGAACGAAACAGCGTATCAGTTTTCTTTAAGTAAAATATTTCGTTTAGTATAACTAATCTTCATCAAAACCTGAATCAAAAAGGGAAATAATTGCCTCAATGGCGGTATTTTCATCAGGCCCTGTTGCTTCTACTTCAATAAAACTGCCCTGTTCGGAATCCAGCATCAGCATCGCAAGCACACTGTCTGCCCGGGCTTCTTCATTCTGCTTATTACGAAATACCACTGTTGACCGGAAGGTCTGGATCAGTTCAAACAGTTTCATCGCCGGCCGGGCATGCAGCCCGAGCCGGTTTTTGATTTCTACCTGACAACGGATTGTCATGGGTTATTTCCGTTTTTCCAGCGTCCGGTGACGTGACTGCACGTTTTTACCGCGTGAACGGAAGTAATCCGCCAGCTGTTCCGCCACATAGACAGAACGGTGTTTCCCGCCGGTACAGCCGATAGCGACTGTCAGGTAGCTGCGGTTGTTGGTTTCCAGCATCGGCAGCCACAGTTCCAGATAACTGCGGGTCTGGTAAATAAAGTTATGCACTTCGGTATGACGATCAAGGAACGCGGCCACCGGCTTATCCAGACCGGTCATCGGACGCAGTTTCGGATCCCAGTGCGGGTTCGGCAGGAAACGGACATCAAAGACATAATCCGCATCAATAGGAATACCGTGTTTAAACCCGAAAGACTCGAATACCATGGTCAGTTCGCGTTCGCGTTTACCGAGCAGACGGGTTCTCAGCATTTCGGCCAGTTCGTGCACCGACATTTCAGAGGTATCGATGATCAGATCAGCGCGGGAACGCAGGGGTTCCAGCAGATCGCTCTCCTCGTCAATGGCGCTTTCCAGTGAGAGATTTTTGCTGGAAAGGGGGTGCAGACGGCGGGTATCACTGTAACGGCGGATCAGGGTGTTGCGATCCGCATCCAGGAACAGCAGTTGCGGCGAGAAACCGGCCGGTAATCTGCTCAGGGCGTCTTCAAAGACCTCCGGGGACTCCGGCATATTCCGGACGTCAATACTCACTGCGGCAGAGATATCGCGTGTTGCCAGCGTGGCAGCAAGCTCCGGCAGAAGAGTGACCGGCAGGTTATCAACGCAGTAGAAACCCATATCTTCCAGCGCCCGCAGGGCAACAGATTTACCCGAACCAGAGCGGCCGCTGACTATCATCAGCACCATGAGGGGACTCCCTATCGTTTCTCTTTCAATGGCAATACGCCATTATCCGTTGTCGTCAGCCGGTTATTATCATCATTCAGTGATGATACTGTACAGCTCTTCATCGCTTTGCGCCTGACGCAACCGGCGGCAGAGCGCTTTGTCAGCCAGTTTTTTGGCCACTAACGACAGTGTGTGTAAATGCGTCTGACACTGATCAGACGGAACAAATAACGCAAACAGAATATCCACATTCTGATTGTCGATCGCATCGAACGCGATAGGTTGTTCCAGATGTAAAAATACACCGCAGGCGGTTTGCGCCTCATTTTTGTCCAGTTTTCCGTGGGGGATGGCAATCCCGCCACCGATACCGGTTGTCCCGACTTTTTCCCGTGTAAGGAGTGCCTCAAACAACGTGTTTTCCGGCAGCGCCAGCGCGGTGGCAGCCAGTTCACTGATAATCTCCAGCGCGCGCTTCTTGCTGGTACAGTGAATATTATTGCGTGTACAGCTGATACTCAGTACATCGCTCAGGGACAAATTTGCTTCGTTATTCATTTCATTGTTCACTTAGGATCAGAATCCCGGCAACCACCATGGTAACCGGGATCAGAGCACTTCTTTTTCCTGAGAAAATTCAGACTGTTAATTCAGTCATGCACCCGGGTGCAGAAAATTACCGGTTTCTCAGTTTTTCTTTGTGTTTGGACAGCTGGCGGCCGAGTCTTTCTGCCATCTCATCAATTGCCGCGTACATATCCTCTTTTTCCGCTGAGGCGTGAAGATCCGCACCATTTACCTGAGCCGTTGCCTCCGCAATTTTACTGACTTTCTCAACCTTAAGGATCACCTGAACGCTGTTGATTTTATCGAAAAACTGCTCCAGTTTTTTACACCTGGCTGTCACAGTCTCACGTAAAGCATCTGTAATTTCAACGTTGTGGCCGGTAATTTGTAATTCCATAGTGTCTTCCTTCTCAATGTGTATCAAATCAGCTGTTTACGCTGATTTGAGGGCGGGATGGATAACGACTCGCGATATTTTGCGACAGTGCGTCTGGCCACCTGAATGCCCTGTTCGGCAAGCATGTCAGTCAGTTTACTGTCGCTGAGCGGTTTCGCCGGATTCTCGGCGGCAACCAGTTTTTTCACCAGTGCACGGATAGCGGTAGAGGACGCTTCGCCCCCGCTGTCGGTACTGACGTGGCTGGAGAAAAAGTACTTCAGTTCAAAGATCCCCCGCGGACTGTGCAGGAATTTCTGCGTCGTAACACGGGAAATCGTTGATTCATGCATCTCAACCCGCAGTGCGATATCAGCCAGCACCATGGGCTTCATATATTCTTCGCCCTGTTCAAAGAAGGCCTGCTGTTCTTCCACAATACAGGTCGCGACTCTGAGCAGCGTATCGTTCCGGCTTTCCAGACTTTTAATGAGCCACTTTGCTTCCTGCAAATTATTGCGGATAAACTGACTGTCGCTCTCACTGCGGGTCCGCGATCCCATCGCGGCATAGTGATTATTGACCCGCAGGCGGGGAATGCTGTCGGAATTAAGTTCCACTGTCCAGCGTTCGCCGTGTTTTCTCACGAGGACGTCAGGAATAACATACTCTGATTCTCCGGTGTTGACTACCAGGCCCGGACGCGGTTCCAGCGACTGAATCAGATCAATGGCGGATTTCAGCGCCTCTTCTTTCAGTTTGGTTACCCGTCCCAGCGTACGGAAATCCCGGTTCCCCAACAATGCCAGATGCTGATCGGCGATAGCAAGGGCTTCTTTCAGACTAGGGGTTTCCGGCGGCAGAATTTTCAGCTGCACCATCAGACATTCCCGCAGGTCACGGGCGCCCACACCCACCGGATCAAAACGCTGAATACGCTTGAGGACCGCTTCGACATCTTCGGTGGTGACTTCATCGTCACCGATACTGAGACGGATATCATCAATGGAAACGGTCAGATAGCCTGTTTCATCAATCGCATCAATGATTGAGAAGGCAATCGCGGCATCGGTTTCAGTAAAGGGGGTCAGGCGGGCCTGCCAGATCAGATAATCCTGCAAGGTTTCAGTGGTTTCGCCCTGATAGAGCGGCAGTTCATCGTCGCCGTAATCATTGCCGGTGCCGGATGGTGTACCGGCGGTGTAGATTTCTTCCCACTGTGCATCCAGCGGCAGATCATCCGGCATGGCAGTCTGTTCGAGAGCCTCGGCGCTGTCCATCTCTTTCTGTGTTTCAGATTCAGCAGGTGTGTCAATTTCCTGATGGTTATCATCAAGTTCCAGCAACGGGTTAGATTCCAGCGCTTCGCGGATCTCCTGCTGGAGTTCCAGCGTGGAAAGCTGCAACAAACGGATAGCCTGCTGAAGTTGTGGCGTCATCGCCAGTTGCTGGCTGAGTTTAAGCTGCAGACTCTGCTTCATTACGGACACGGGCTCCTTACGGCTTTACAGGCGGAAACCTTCGCCTAAATAAACACGTTTAACCTGCTCATTATTCAGAATCGATTCCGGGCTGCCGTGGGCGATCATATGACCTTGGCTGACAATGTAAGCCCGTTCACAGACATCCAGTGTTTCGCGGACGTTGTGGTCAGTGATCAGGACGCCGAGCCCGTAATCACGGAGGTGCTGAATAATCTTTTTAATATCAATAACGGAAATCGGGTCAACACCGGCAAACGGTTCATCCAGCAGGATGAATTTCGGGTTGGCGGCCAGTGCGCGGGCAATTTCCACACGGCGGCGTTCCCCGCCGGACAGTGACTGGCCCAGGTTATCGCGCAGATGACTGATATGGAACTCTTCCATCAGCTCTTCTGCCCTGTCCCGGCGTTCGTCATTGTTCAGATCTTTACGGATTTCAAGCACCGCCATCAGGTTCTGCCATACCGTCAGACGACGGAAAATGGAGGCTTCCTGCGGCAGATAGCCAATCCCCTTGCGGGCACGTTCGTGCAGTGGCAGCAGAGAAATATCTTCATCATCAATGCTGATCGCACCAGCATCACGGGGAACAATACCCACCACCATATAGAACGTCGTGGTTTTCCCGGCACCGTTCGGACCGAGCAGCCCGACGATTTCGCCGGAACTGACTTCAAGTGTCACATCTTCGACGACTTTGCGGCCTTTGTAGGCTTTGGCTAATTTGCTTGCAATTAATTTTGCCATAAATCGTTACTTACCTTTCTGGCCGGTTGCCGCCGGGCCTTTTTCCTGAATCTGTGACGGCAGCAGTACGGTAGTCACCTGTTTGCCTTTGTCACTGAATGCCTGCATCTGCTGTGTCGGCACCACATAGGTAATTTTGTCACCGGTGATATTGCTGTCCAGCTGTTCCAGATAGGCATTACCGGTCAGCGTGACCAGCTCATTGGCCATTTCATAACGCAGTTTGCTGCCGCGTCCTTTGATTGGCTTACCGTTATCCTGCATCTGGTAGAAGGTCACCGGATTACCGAATGCTTCGATCACCATTTTGCCGGAATCGCCGCCCGGACGGGTGACAACCACTTTATCAGCGCGGACATCAATCGTTCCCTGTTTTACCACAACATTATCCGTAAATGTGGTGATATTTTTTTCTAAATCAAGGGCTTGTTTTAATGATGTTACCGTCACCGGCTGCTGTGTATCTTCTTTTAACGCCAAAGCAGGGACACTGACGGCCAGAATGGCCGTTGCAATCAGAGTATTAAGGATGTTTGCTTTCATTTGGGATCTCATAGTAAGTCTGCACATCTTTGATCAGTTCCGCATTACGATTGCGAAAATTACCCCGCATCTGCAATCCGACGGAACGCAGTCCTGTTCCCAGAATGGTGACTTTATCGTCAGAACTCACATCCTGGGTTATCAGATTGACTTCGGCGTTATCCGTGGTGATCTGCCTGAGCTGCGTATCGGTGGTCAGGCTGTCAACCTGCACATCACCATATAAATATAACATTCTGTCATTGGTTAATTTGGCCCGCTTTGAACGAATCGTCCAGGTGGCGGTTTTATCAGGGTCGTAGGTGGTCAGCACCGGATTAGTAAACCATGTTACTTTTTCCTGAGCAAAGTTCTGCACATCATCCGCATTCAGCTTATACGTCAGCAGCCCTGTCGGCTCGTAGGCCAGGGTTGAGGACGTTTTAGTTTTATACGTCGGCGTACCGTCTTCCACGATCCTGCCGTCGGTGTCACCTGAACGGGAGACCGACAGGTTCCAGCCGAGCAGACCGAGGGCGATAAGCGCCAGGATAATGATCAGCCAAAGCTTAAATTTACTCATGAGATCCCTGATAAAGCCACTATAACCAATGAAATTCTTTTCAGACGGACAGGCCTTTTGCCTCATCCAGCTTATCTTGTGCCAGCAGAATCAGATCGCACAATTCGCGGACCGCCCCCCGGCCGCCTGCAATTTGTGTAACATAATCCGCTTTGGGTAACAATAACGGGTGGGCATCCGCTACTGCGGCGGATAAACCGACCTCTGCCATAACCGGCCAGTCAATCAGATCATCGCCGATATAGGCGACGTCGCCGGGGTGAACTGCCAGTTTATCTAATAGTTCGCGATACGCCAAAAGCTTATCGCTCTGTCCCTGGTAAAGATGTGTAATTCCGAGTGTATTGGCACGATCTTCCAGTAATTTCGCTTTACGACCGGTAATTATCGCCACCTCAATCCCCGAGGTCAGCAGGCAGCGGATTCCGTAGCCGTCACGGACATTGAATGCCTTCAGCTCTTCGCCGCTGTTGCCCTGATAAATCAGGCCGTCAGACATCACGCCGTCCACATCACAGATAAGAAGCCGTATTTTAGCGGCTTTTTCCATAACTGTTTGCGCTATCGGGCCATAGCAGGTGTCAATGGTGGTAATTTGTGTCATCGTCAGTCCTTATACCACCCCGGCCTGGAGCAGATCATGCATATGCAGTACGCCCAGCAGTTTATCACCTTCTGTGACTAATAAAGAGGTGATATGCCGTGACTGCATTAAATTCAGTGCCTCAACCGCCAGAGTATTGGCTTTGATACGAATTCCGCCCGGCGTCATCACATCGGCAATCTGACAGTTATTGAGATCAGTACCCGCATCGAAAATCCGGCGCAAATCACCGTCGGTGAAGATCCCCTGAATGATCATGTTGTCATCACAGATAACCGTCATTCCCAGTTTTTTACGGGTGATTTCAACCAGAGCCTCGCGCAGTGATGCTGTTTTCGGCACGCGCGGAATATCATCACCGGTATTCATCAGGTCAGAAACCAGTAACAGCAGTTTCCGGCCGAGTGCACCGCCCGGATGAGAGAGGGCAAAATCTTCTGCGGTAAAACCGCGGGCCTGTAATAACGCGATTGCCAGCGCATCACCCATCACCAGCGTGGCGGTGGTGCTGGTGGTCGGTGCAAGGCCGAGCGGACAGGCTTCCTGCGGGACTTTAATACACAGATGGATATCCGCCGCTTTCCCCATGGTACTGTCCGGGTTACCGGTCATGCAGATAAGCGGGATGTTCTGACGTTTGATAACAGGAATAAGTGCCTGGATTTCAGAGGATTCACCGGAGTTTGAAATCGCGATCACCACATCTTTCTTTGTGACCATTCCCAGGTCGCCGTGTGCGGCTTCACCCGGATGCACAAAGAAAGACGGGGTGCCGGTGCTGGCAAATGTTGCAGCCATTTTGTGACCGATATGACCGGATTTTCCCATCCCCATAATGATCACTTTGCCTTCACAGCGGAATATCAGCTCACAGGCTTTGTCGAAATCATCATTAATATACTGTTCGAGTGACGCCAGGCCTTCACGTTCAATCCGGAGGACTTGTTTACCTGTTAGTTGAAAATCAGTTCGGGACATCTGTTTGTTCTCACTTTCAGTGTATGTCTGTGTATTAATGGCTGACATTTATCAGCCGGTAAAAAGACTTATCAGCCAGGCGGTGAATGCACTGAGCAGAATTATGCCTTTCAGCCGGTTCAGCCGCTGGTTCCGGCCGGCCGCAAAGAAAATAAATAACACACCGGACGCGATCATGACGGCAAAATCGGTCATAAAACGGTCTGCTGCCATCGGGGAGGCGGCTAACAGCGCCGGGATACCCGCAACGACAGTGGTATTAAACAGTGTTGCGCCGATAAGATTACCCAGCGCGATATCTTTTTCACCTTTGATAGCTGCCGCAATCGTGGTGCAGAGCTCCGGCAGACTGGTGCCGACAGCCAGAATCGTCAGCCCGGTGATACGCCCGCTGATGTCCGCATAGCCGGTGAATGCAGAGGCATTATCAATCACAATCCGGACCGCCACCGGCATAATCAGTAATCCGGCGACCAGCCACAATAAAGCAACCGGCAAATTATTTTCCTGCGGCAGTTCATGATTTTGTTCAGTTGTGAAGCCGTCATACTGATCCCGCCGGGCCATTGCGGCAATTTTTACCACCAGCCAGAGACTGGCCAGTCCCGCGAATACCAGAAATCCGCCCTGGAGCCGGGTGATACCGCCGGACCAGATAAACAGTCCGAACAGTGCCATCATGGCCAGCATCAGCGGAAGCTCACGGCGCAGCACCGCAGACTGTACACTCAGCGGGCGGATAAGGGCGGCAAGCCCGGCGATCAGCAGTAAATTGGTAATATTGGAGCCGATAATGGTGCCGAGCGCCAGATCCGGCTGCCCTTCAAGCACCGCACCGGCCGAGGTCAGCAGTTCCGGCAGCGATGTGCCGGGGCCGGCCACCAGAATACCGGTAATAAACGGGGAGATGCCGAGCGCACGGGAAAAAACAGCCGCACCGTACACAATACGGTCAGACGCATAAACCAGCAGAATCAACCCGGTAAGTAAAAGGATGCTGGTGAGTAACATGGCTCTCCTCCGGGCTGCAAAAACAGTCAGAAATAATGAGGTACGGGAAGTTGAAGGTTATTGTACGGGCTGAGGCGCAAAAGTAAAACAGCTGTGTTAGCTTCATTAAGGCTGCGGGTAATATACTGGCGCATGTTCCCGGAATATCCTCAATTTTCTGCCGGTAGTACGTTTTATGCCCGGCGGAGGCGTTAATGTTATATGCTGATATACTGGTGTATCGCCGTATTTATGCCCTGTTACTCAGAGGGGATAAATAATTCAGACAGCAGCACCCGCATTTAAAGGCGAAAACCGCCGGATTTTTTTATATTATGATGGGTCAGTCCTGTATGTGTTGTAATAACACGAAAAACATAACGTTAAGGTTGTGAGGTCATGAACCGACAGACGGAAAATATTATTGAGATCCGGAACATGTGCTTCCGGCGCGGTTCGCGCATGCTGTTTAATGATATCAGCCTGGATGTGCCGCGCGGTAAAGTGACCGCGATTATGGGGCCGTCCGGGATCGGGAAAACCACGCTGTTACGCCTGATCGGCGGACAGCTGCGGCCGGACAGCGGTGAGATCTGGTTTGACGGTGACAATATCCCGGCACTCTCCCGCAGCAAACTGTATCAGTCCCGCCGTAAAATGAGCATGTTGTTTCAGTCCGGTGCGTTGTTTACCGATATGACCGTGTACGACAACGTCGCCTTTCCGCTGCGTGAACATACCCGGCTGCCGGAATCCCTGATCCGGACAACGGTGATGATGAAGCTGGAAGCGGTTGGTTTACGCGGTGCGGCAAACCTGATGCCGTCGGAACTCTCCGGCGGGATGGCCCGCCGTGCGGCACTGGCACGTGCAATTGCACTGGACCCGGATCTTATCCTGTTTGATGAACCGTTTGTCGGACAGGACCCGATCACCATGGGGGTGCTGGTAAAGCTGATTGATGAACTCAATCAGGCGCTGGGCGTGACCTGCATCGTGGTATCTCACGACGTGCCGGAAGTGCTCAGTATTGCGGATAAAGCCTATATCGTCGCGGAGCAGTCCGTGATTGCGCAGGGAACGGCAGAAGAGTTGCAGGAAAACACCGAACCGCGTGTGCGCCAGTTCCTGGATGGTATCGCTGACGGACCGGTTCCTTTCCGCTATCCGGCGGGTGACTACCAATCAGATTTATTAGGATAAACGAGACATGTTGACACAGGTACTTGCTGCTTTGGGACGCCGCGCGTTAGCGACATGCGCGTCTTTCGGGCGGTCAGGATATATGCTGTTCCGTGCGCTGTTCGGTAAACCGCAGTTTGCCCGGCAGTGGCCGCTGCTGCGCAAGCAGCTGTACAGCGTCGGTGTGCAGTCCCTGCTGATTATTTCAGTATCCGGGCTGTTTATCGGGATGGTTCTGGCTTTACAGGGATATCTGGTTCTGAAAACCTTCAGTGCGGAAGCCAGCCTCGGCATGATGGTGGCGTTGTCGCTGCTGCGTGAACTGGGGCCGGTGGTCACCGCTCTGCTGTTTGCCGGCCGTGCCGGTTCGGCACTGACGGCGGAAATCGGTCTGATGAAAGCGACCGAGCAGCTATCCAGTCTGGAAATGATGGCGGTCGATCCGCTGCGTCGCGTGGTTGCACCGCGCTTCTGGGCTGGTTTTATCAGTATGCCGTTGTTATCCATGATTTTTGTTGCCGTCGGCATTCTGGGCGGGGTCATGGTCGGGGTGGACTGGAAAGGGATCGATGAAGGCTTCTACTGGGCATCCATGCAGGGCAATGTGGACTGGCAGAAAGATGTCATGAACTGCATTTACAAGAGTGTGGTTTTCGCCTTCACCGTTACCTGGATTGCCCTGTACAACGGGTATGACGCTATTCCGACGTCTGAAGGGATTAGTCGGGCAACAACACGCACGGTCGTTCATTCATCGCTTGCCGTGTTAGGGTTAGATTTTGTGCTTACGGCACTGATGTTCGGGAATTAAACAATGCAAAGCAAGAAAAATGAAGTTTGGGTCGGGCTTTTCGTCTTAATTGCCATTGCGGCGATTATCTTCCTGGCACTGAAAGTAGCGGATATCCGCTCTGTCGGCAGCGAAAAAACCTACCGTGTGTCTGCCACCTTTGATGATATCGGCGGCCTCCAGGCCCGTTCACCGGTAAAAATCGGCGGGGTGGTGATAGGGCGTGTTAATGATATCCGTCTGGATAAAAGCTATAAACCGGAAGTAACGCTGGATATCTACAGCCAGTATGATCAGATCCCGGACACCAGTTCATTATCAATCCGCACATCCGGTCTGCTGGGTGAGCAGTATCTCGCGCTCAGTAAAGGGTTTGAGAATACAACTGACCCGGATCTGCCGATGACGGAAATGCTGAAAGACGGCAGCCGTATTCAGGACACCAAACCGGCAATGGTACTGGAAGATTTAATCGGTCAGTTCCTGTATAAGAGCGGTGACGGCGAAGGCGAAAAAACGCCGGCCGCGGCACCTGCTGCACAGAACTGATACGAAAAGTAATGTAAAAGCAGATGTTTTTGCCCGCAGGGGCGGACATCCTGCATAATACTGTTTACAGAATGACACCTTCACGGCGGAAAGTGCCGGTGATAAATCAGGAGTTGATTATGTTTAAGCGTTTACTGATAGCGGCGATGCTGGTGGTGATTGCCCCGTTTGCCGGAGCCGTTGACCAGACGAACCCGTATACACTGATGAATGATGCGGCGGCAAAAACCTTCAGCCGTCTGAAATCAGAACAGGCACAGATCCGGCAGAATCCGGACTATCTGCGTACCGTGGTTAAAGAAGAATTACTGCCGTATGTACAGATAAAATACGCCGGTGCGCTGGTATTAGGCTCTTACTACAAAGATGCCACCCCGGCGCAGCGTGATGCCTATTTCAAAGCCTTTGAAGCGTATCTGGCGCAGGCTTACGGCCAGGCTCTGGCCATGTACACTAACCAGACTTACCAGATTGATCCGGCTCAGCCGCTGGGTGATAAAAACATCGTGGCTATCCGCGTGACACTGACCGAACCGGCAGGGCGTCCGCCAATCCGTCTGGATTTTCAGTGGCGTAAAAATACCAAAACCGGTAACTGGCAGGCATATGACATGATTGCCGAAGGCGTGAGTATGATCACCACCAAACAAAATGAGTGGGCATCCATTCTGCGTCAGAAAGGTGTTGATGGTCTGACTGCTGAGCTGGAACGCAGCGCGAAAACCCCGATTACCCTGGATCAGAAATAATGACGGCTGCGCTGACGTGGGAAAAACAGGGTGAAACCCTCGCCCTGAAAGGGGAACTGGATCGCGATACACTGCTGTCGTTCTGGAATGCACGTCAGCAGCAGATGAACGCCGTACAGACGGTGGACGTCGCCGGGCTCAGTCATGTGGATTCCGCTGGGCTGGCCATGCTGGTTCGTCTGCGGGGTGAGCGTCCGGATGCACCGTTTGTGTTATCCGGAGTGAGCGCTAACTTGCAGATGCTGATGTCACTCTACGGTGTTGAGTTCGAATTCAGTCAGAACGCGTGAATTAAAAATAATGTAAATAACGGCAGGACAGATACTTATTTGCCGTTATTTTCCGTAAGGTAACTGCCTCCGGTTGTGTCACTCAGGTGACCGCACAGCCGGAGGCATTTTTAATGGTTTAAGAGCGGGGCATATTCGATTACGATAGTGCCTATAACACACAATCTGATAACCAATTTGAGAAATTATGGATACGAATGAAATCAAACAGGTGCTGATGGATAAGTTAGCACTTACTGACGCAATTGTGACCGGTGACGGCAGCCACTTTCAGGTAATCGCTGTCGGTGACCTTTTTGACGGTATGAGCCGTGTTAAACAGCAGCAGGCCGTGTATGCGCCACTGATGGAATATATTGCGGATAACCGTATCCACGCGTTGTCAATCAAAGCCTATACCCCGGCTCAGTGGGAACGGGATCGCAAACTGAGCGGGCTGTAACAGCGGCGGGTAACAATGCGGTGACAAGTCACGCGGCAGCAATTAATGATAATGAGAGTGTCTACAGATGGATAAATTTCGGGTAAAAGGTCCTTCCGTTCTTCAGGGCGAAGTGACTATCTCAGGGGCAAAAAATGCGGCATTGCCTATTCTGTTCGCGGCAATTCTGGCGGAAGAGCCGGTTGAATTACACAATGTGCCGGAACTGCGGGATATCGACACCTCTGTGAAGCTGTTAACGCGGCTGGGTGCCAAAATTGAGCGTAAAGGAACCACTCTGCGTGTGGATTCCTCGGAAATTAACGAATATTGTGCACCTTATGATCTGGTCAAAACCATGCGCGCCTCTATCTGGGCGCTGGGGCCGCTGGTGGCCCGTTTTGGTCACGGTCAGGTTTCCCTGCCGGGCGGCTGTGCTATCGGTGCCCGTCCGGTTGATTTGCATATCACCGGATTAGAGCAGTTAGGGGCAAAAATCACCCTGGATGAGGGGTATGTCAAAGCGGAAGTCGACGGTCGTCTGACCGGCAATACTATCGTGATGGACAAAGTCAGTGTGGGCGCCACGATCACGATTATGTGTGCGGCGGCACTGGCAAAAGGCAAAACGGTTATCGAAAACGCCGCCCGTGAACCGGAAATTGAAGATACCGCCGTATTCCTGAATGCGCTGGGTGCCAAAATTACCGGCGCAGGGACTGACCATGTGGTGATTGAAGGTGTTGAACGCCTCGGCGGCGGTTCTCACACCGTTGTACCGGATCGTATTGAAACCGGGACATTCCTGATCGCCGCGGCGGTTTCACGCGGTAAAATTCTGTGCCGCAATGCCAAGCCGGATACGCTGGATGCCGTGCTGGCCAAGCTGCGCGAAGCCGGAGCAGAAATTGAAACCGGAGATGACTGGATAAGCCTGGATATGAAAGGGCAGCGTGCGAAAGCCGTCACATTCCGTACCGCACCACATCCGGGTTTTCCGACAGATATGCAGGCGCAGTTCAGTCTGCTGAATCTGGTGGCGGAAGGCTCCGGGATGATCACGGAAACTATCTTTGAAAACCGCTTTATGCACATTCCGGAACTGATCCGTATGGGCGCACATGCGGAAATCGAGAGCAATTCTGTGCTGTGTCACGGCGTGGAAAAACTGTCCGGTGCTCAGGTAATGGCGACCGATCTGCGTGCATCCGCAAGCCTGGTACTGGCGGGTTGTATCGCGGAAGGGACAACGATTGTTGACCGTATTTATCATATCGATCGCGGTTATGAGCATATCGAAGAGAAACTGCGTGCTCTGGGTGCGGATATTGAGCGCATTCACTCAGCAGAGTAATTCACGGCGATAAGCGCGATAAACAGTATGCTGTAAACAGAAAGAGCGGATATCCGCTCTTTTTTTACACCTTATTTTTACACCTTATTCCTGCCCGCCGGGGGATGGCGTGAATTCTTCGATGGTCACATCGGCAGAAAGCATCTGGCCATTACGCAGCAGGGTGACCGGTACAACACTGCCCGGACTCAGCTCCGCGACCTGATCCATCATTTCCAGTGGTGATGTGCTTGGCTTGTTATTGACGCTGGTAATGATATCCCCGACCTGAATCCCGCCTTTATCCGCCGGACTGCCGCGTTCAACCTGAAAGACCCGCAGGCCGGTTATCTGATTAATATCGCTGTTGTTGGTCCGGATCGGTGGTAATTCTTTGGAGGTGATGCCGATATAACCCCGGATCACACGGCCGTCTTTTATCAGTTTATTCATAATCCGCAGGGCAAGCTCTGCGGGGATCGCCAGCCCGATGCTGTCACTCATCCGTGACGGATCATTGCTGTCGTAAGACATGGTATTGATACCGACCAGCTCGCCCTCAGTATTGACGAGGGCACCGCCGGAGTTACCGGCCATAATGGAGGCATCTGTCTGGAGGAAGTTCTGACGGCGGGTCGGACTCAGCCCGACACGGCCCATTGCGCTGATAATACCCTGATTGACGGTCTGCCCGACATTAAACGGGTTACCGATTGCCAGCACCACATCACCCACATGTGACTGCCGCTTCGGGTTGATCGGGATCACCGGCAGTTTGTCGGTGGTATTGATTTTCAGTACCGCCAGATCGGTCAGATCATCCGCACCAATCAGCATTCCCTCATACAGGCGGCCGTAATTACCGTATTGCAGCGCGATCAGGATCTGATCGGCGTTTTTAATCACATGCTGATTCGTCAGGATATAACCCTGATCATTCATGATCACACCGGAGCCGAGCGAGGTCATTTCGGGACCCTGCTGGGAGAGACTGCCCATATTGCTGCTGTAAACATTCACCACTGCAGGCGCGGCGCGGCGTACCGCCTTGTTATAACTGACCGGTTCATCATTATTGAACAGATGTGTAAACCATTGGGTCACAAATTGCGGACGAATAGACGGGACACTGACCAGAAGAAGGGCAGCCACGATAAGTCCCATAAAGACGGAGCGCAATAATTTAAACCACATAGTCCTTAACCGGTGTTGTGAGTACGGGAAGCAGATACTTCCGGCAGAATAGCATAATCCGGGTGAATTATATGTGTGTAATTGCGGTATTTTATGACGGGGTACAAATAAACAGGTGTGGTATCAGTCGTTTATTTATGACTTCCGGCCATGACGCGCCGGGCCGCCGGCAGCGTCATGTTATACAGGCGTTTAAACCGGCTTATCACCGATCACGGTTGCTCTGTGCATAATGCGGTGAAAATCACCATAATCAAAGCTGGCGAGATGCTGGGTACAGCGGTTATCCCAGACTGCCACATCGCCGTTTTGCCAGTGCCAGCGGACAAAATATTTCGGCTGCGTACTGTGTTTAAATAAAAATGACAGCAGCGCATCACTCTCTTCCGTACTTAATTCACTGATACGGCTGGTGAAACCCTCGGTCACAAACAACCCTTTCTTCCCGGTGACCGGATGAGTTCTGACTAACGGGTGACGTATCGGCGGGAAATCACGGCGGGCTTTTTCCAGCGCGTCTTTTGCTTCACCGGTCTGCGCAAAGCGGCTGTCCGGAAACGATCGGCTGATATCATGCTCTGCCGTCAGCCCGGATAAAAAATCCTGTAAAGGCGGTGATAAGTCATCATAAGCACGGGTCAGGCTGGCCCACAGAGTATCGCCGCCGAAAGGGGGAACCTGCACGGCAGATAACACACATCCCATGGCCGGTTTTTCGAGAAATGTCACGTCGGTGTGCCACAATTCGTTATCTTTCAGATCCAGAAGATGGCTGTCGAGCACAATCAGTTCCCGCACGTCTTTATGGGAAGGAAAAACCGGATGGATATGCAGCTCACCCAGCGCGGCGGCAAAGTCCCGCTGGGCTTCCGGCTCAATGTACTGCTGACGGAAAAACAGCACCTGATGTTCCAGTAACGCATCCTGTAATGCAGCCAGTGTGGCGGCATCCGGTGTTTTATTCAGGTTAATCCCTCCGATCTGTGCGCCGATAGCGGGTGTTAACTGTTGGATTTCCATATGCATGACCTCTCTGTCGGTTAAGATTCTTTGCCGTACCACGGCACTAATACCTGCTGTAAATGGCGTAATGCCAGTTCAATGGTGAGTGCCACCACGGCAATCACCGCGATACCGGTGATGACGATACCGGTGTTGAGAAACTGTGCCGCGGACTGCACCATAAACCCCAGCCCCTGTTGTGCCGCCACCAGTTCAGCCGCCACCAGAGTGGACCAGCCTACGCCGAGACCAATCCGGATGCCGGTCAGCATTTGCGGCAGCGCTGACGGCAGAATCACATATCTCAGTACCTGATACCGGTTCGCGCCAAGCGACTGCACTGCGCGGACCCGGTTTCCCGGCGCGGCCATAATGCCCTGCATCGTCGAAATCAGAACCGGGGCAAGAATTGCCAGCCAGATCAGGAGGATTTTGGTGGTTTCCCCGATCCCGAACCAGATAACAATCAGCGGCAGATAGGCGAGCGGGGGAACCGGCCGGTACAATTCAACCACCGGGTCCAGTATTCCGCGTATCCGTGCACTTAGTCCCATCAGCACACCCAGCGGTATCCCGGTGATAACAGCCAGAAACAGTGCTTTGAGCATACGGTCAAGACTGGCGGCCAGGTGCTGCCACAGGGTGGCATTCATATAGCCGGATTCAGACAGCGCCAGAAATTGCTGTCCTATCTGAGCCGGGGCGGGTAAATAGAGCGGATTCACCCACTGTAATGCGGTGATCAGCCACCAGCCGGCTATCAGTACGGATAAACTGACAATACTGAGAAATAAACGGCTGTAGCGGGTCTGCTTATTTATAGTGATCATTTGAGGTGACTCCGTATCTGATAATTAACCGTGCTGGTACGCCATTATTTTGTCTGACAGTAAATCGCGGTGATGAATAAATGCCGGGTCTGATTTAATCTGCCGGATTGGCCGGCCCTCTGACCACTGTTTATAAAACGGGGGTTCTTCTTCCGATATTATCCGTCCGGGAGACGGCGCCATTAATATCAGCTTCGTAGCCATTAACAGCGCTTCTTCAATGTCATGCGTGATAATAAAAAAAGCACTCTGCTGCTTTTGCCATAAGGTCAGAATTAAGGTTTGCATCTGCTCCCGGTTGGCGGCATCAAGTGCGCCGAAAGGTTCGTCCATCAGGATAAAATCAGATTTTACGGCCAGCGCGCGGGCAATACCGACCCGCTGACGCATGCCGCCGGACAGCGACCAGATATCATCGGTAATAGCATGAAGTAATCCGACTTTTTGCAGATTTTCTTCGACAATCCGGGTTTCTTCCTGCTTGCCGAGTTTTTTTATTTTCAGTCCCAGCGCGACATTTTCATAGACATTCAGCCAGGGCATCAGCGCGTCATTCTGAAATACCACGGCTCTGTCTGAATCAGGATGCAGAACAGGATTTCCGCCCCGGGTTATCTGCCCGCCGGAGGGCGTTAAAAAACCGGCGACAATATTCAGCAGTGATGTTTTTCCGCAGCCGGATGCACCGAGAATAACGGTAATGCCATTATCAGGGATCGTTAAATTAATACCGGATAACGTTATTTGCGGCTGGCCGTGATAATGCAGGCCGATATTTTCCAGCGCGATATCTGCCATTATTATTTCCCCGCTGCCGCGGTGACGGCTTTCGTATTAATATTTCCGGCATACGAATCCTTAACAGTATCAATACTGCCCTGCTGCTGTAAGAACAGAGCGGTATTACGGAGATCGTCCGCCAGGGTTGTTGTCAGAATCTGAACCTGCTCCGCCGATGCGGGATAATCATTGCCCGCCATCACACCGGCCACATCTTCCGGACGGGCACCGGTCAGGTGCGCAATTTTGCCCGTGATGTCAGGAAAGTCCGCGATATTATTTTTATTCTGCTGATACCACAAAACCTCACGGTCAGTCACCGCGGCAAATTGTGCGAGCACATCAGGATGCTGCGCGGCAAAGGTGCTGTCCGCAACCCACAGATCATATGTCGGTTTTCCCCATGACCGCACATCACGGCCGGAAACCCGGATTTGCCCGTTTGCTTTCAGCTGACTCAGCGCAGGCTCCCAGACATAGGCGGCGTCAATATCGCCTCTTTCCCATGCCGCGACAATTTCCGCAGGCCGCAGATTAACCAGCTGTACCGATTTTTCATCAATCTTCAGATGTTCCAGTGTCGCAAGCAGGCTGTAGTGGGCGGTGGATGTAAAAGGCACCGCAATTTTCTTACCGGCCAGGCCGCCGGACGGATTACGGTCATTGCGGACAATCAGGGCTTCGGCTGTATCCGGAATACCGGAAATATAGAAAACCTCCACCGGCAGTCCGCGGCTGGCTGCAACCGTAAAAGGTGCGGAACCCATATTGGCGATATCGGCTTCACCGGCGGCGAGCGCGGTCAGGACATCCGCACCGCTGTCAAATTTCTTCCAGATGATCGGCTTACCGGTGGCAGTCTCATAGGCATGATTTGCCTGTGCAATTTTGCCGGGATCGATAATTGCCTGATAGGCGATAACCACCGGTTTTTCTGTTGTTGTCTGTGGTGATGGTGTTTTCTGGCTGTAAATAAATCCGCTGATAATGACCAGCACTGCCAGCAGCAACACAATCACTTTTAATTTATTTTGTTTCTGAGGCTGATATAACGACATTGTTCTCTTCCGTTGTAAAGTCACGAATAGTTATCTATTTAGTGACAGGGAATATATTCCGGGAAAGAATTACTTTTTATATTTAAATGCTTTTTTGTTATACATGAATAATATTGGTGATAATAACGGGGTTTTAATAAAAAAGAAGCGTGTGAACCGGTGTTTTTTTACGTGTAATTCATTGTTTATCTGAGTTTAGATTCGGGGGATATACGGTTTGTGAATAATCATCATGATGTATCAGATTATTTTGTTATGAGTTATGGCTTTATTTTCTTATTCTCAATACACCGTAATACGATAACCTGGCAAATAACGGAATAATAATCACAATGAGCAATGCGGGAGTAACAGAACTATGGCAACACAGGAGTCGCCGGAGCCGGTATTTCCGGTTTCTGCGGAACAGCTTGCGGCTTTGCAGTCAGTAACAGCAGGTTTTACCTCTCAGCAACTGGCCTGGTTATCCGGTTATTTATGGGGACGGGGAAATACCGCTGCGCAGACTGCTATTTCCCCCGCAGTAAACACAACCGAACGCGATATTATTACGATTATTTCTGCCTCGCAAACCGGTAATGCACGACGTTTATGTGAAGAATTAAAAACACGGTTTCTCAGTGAGAAATTCTCTGTGAATTTAGTTAATGCCGGAGAATATAAATATAAACACCTTTCCCGGGAGAAGATTGTCATTATTGTGACATCCACTCAGGGTGATGGTGAACCGCCGGAAGAAGCGGTGGCATTTTATAAATATCTGCATTCGGCAAAACGGCCGGATCTCAGCGGAACGGCCTATGCGGTTTTTTCTCTGGGGGATTCGTCGTATGAAAAATTCTGTCAGGCGGGAATTGATTTTGATGCTCAGCTGACAAAGGCGGGCGCGACAGCACTTCTGCCAAGGGCGGATGCGGATGTTGATTATCAGTCTGCGGCAGCGGCGTGGACAGAATCACTGACGCAGGTACTGAAAACCAGAGGCATTGCCGCGGGAGCGCCGCCGCAAACCGTTGTTCAGACGGTCACGGCGGCAGAAAACCGCTACAGCAAAACGTCACCGCTGACGGCCTCTCTTTCTGTTAATCAGAAAATTACCGGCCGTAACTCCCTGAAAGATGTACGGCATATTGAAATTTCCATGGAGGATTCCGGTCTGCGTTATCAGCCGGGTGATTCTCTCGGCGTCTGGTTTGAAAATGATCCTGCGCTGGCTGATGAGATTATCGGCCTGCTGCATGCGGATACGGCAACGGAGATCACGGTATCCGGCAAAACATACACATTGCGTGAGGCGCTGATCCGGCATCTGGAGCTCACACAAAATAACGGGGTGACGGTCAGCAAATACGCGCAGTTATCTCAGCATGAAGCCTTATCCGCACTGATCAGCGATAAACAGGCGGCGCTGCATTACGCACAAACCACACCTGTCGCGGAAATGCTGCGTCAGGCACCTTCCCGGCCGGATACTCAGGCTTTCGCTGATATTCTCCGCCCGCTGACCCCGAGGCTGTATTCCGTCTCATCATCACAAGCGGAAGCGGAGGATGAAATCCATCTGACGGTCGGCGTGGTGCGTTATGACACGGATGGCCGGGCCCGGACCGGCGGAGCTTCCGGGTTTCTCGCCGACCACATAAAGGAGGGCGGGGATGTGCGGGTTTTCATTGAACACAATGATAACTTCCGGCTGCCCGCCGACCCGGATGTGCCTGTGATTATGATTGGTGCAGGGACCGGTATCGCGCCGTTCCGCGCCTTTATGCAGCAGCGGGAAAATGACGGTGCATCCGGTAAAAACTGGCTTTTTTACGGTAATCAGCATTTTACCGAAGATTTTCTGTATCAGACCGAATGGCAGCGTTATGCCCGCGAAGGTGTGCTGACCAATATCTCGCTGGCCTGGTCGCGGGATAAACCGGTGAAAGCCTATGTGCAGGACAAACTGCGGGAGCAGGGCGCGGAAGTGTGGCGCTGGATTGAGGACGGGGCACATATTTATGTTTGCGGGAATGCGGGTCTGATGGCCCGTGACACTGAAGATGCATTACTGGAGATCATCGGCCGGTACGGTAACCGGGATCATGAGTCGGCGGATGAGTTTTTAAGTGAGCTGCGCACAGCGCGCCGTTATCAGAGGGATGTCTATTAATGAGCAATCAATACAACGGGCCTTTAATTGTGGAAGGTAAGCTGAGCGACAGCGAAAGAATGAAGCGCGACAGCAACTATCTGCGCGGAACCATCAAAGAGGATCTGAGCAACGGCCTGACCGGCGGATTTGAGGGGGATAACTTCCTGCTGATCCGCTTTCACGGCATGTATCAGCAGGACGACCGCGATATCCGGTCAGAACGCTCAGAGCAGAAACTGGAACCGCGTCATGCCATGATGCTGCGCTGCCGCCTGCCGGGTGGTGTGATCACACCGGAGCAGTGGCTGAAAATAGATAAATTCGCCGCAGAGCAGACGCTGTACGGCAGTATCCGGATCACCAACCGGCAAACGTTTCAGTTTCACGGCATTCTGAAAGGGGATGTTAAACCGGCACATCAGATGCTGCATGAAGCGGGGCTGGATTCACTGGCGACCGCCAATGATGTGAACCGTAATGTACTCTGCACCTCGAATCCGGTTCAGTCCGGTCTTCACCGGGAAGCGTATGAGTGGGCGAAAAAAATTTCCGAGCACCTGCTGCCCCGTACCCGCGCGTATGCCGAAATCTGGCTGGATAAAGAAAAAGTGGCGGCAACCGATGAAGAGCCGATCTTAGGCGAAACCTATCTGCCGCGTAAGTTCAAAACCTCCGTGGTGATCCCGCCGCTGAATGATGTCGATTTGCATGCTAATGATATGAATTTTGTGGCGATTGAGGAAAACGGCAAACTGATTGGTTTTAATGTGCTGGTGGGCGGCGGTCTGGCGATGACTCACGGTGATACGGCGACGTTTCCCCGTCTCGCCAGTGAATTCGGTTTTATTGCGCTGAAAGATACGCTGGCGGTGGCAGAAGCGATAGTCACTACCCAGCGCGACTGGGGCAACCGGACCGAGCGCAAAAATGCCAAAACCAAATACACGCTGGAACGGGTGGGCGTTGACCGGTTCAGACAGGAAACCGAGCGGCGCGCCGGTGTCATTTTTTCTCCGGTCCGGCCTTATGAATTTACCCTGCGCGGTGATCAGATCGGCTGGTTAAAAGGGATTGATGATCACTGGCATCTGACGTTGTTTGTTGAAAACGGGCGTCTGATCGATTTACCGGGTAAGCCGTTAAAAACCGGGGTGGCGGAAATCGCCAAAATCCATCGCGGGGACTTCCGCTTAACCGCCAATCAGAACCTGATTATCGCCGGTATTCCGGAGGCGGAAAAATCCCGTATTGAATCCATTGCGCGGGCACACGGTCTTATCAGCGATAATGTCACGCCGCTGCGGGAAAATTCCATGGCCTGTGTGTCGTTCCCGACCTGTCCGCTGGCGATGGCGGAAGCAGAGCGCTTTCTGCCGGAATTTGTCACTGAGGTTGAGAAGATTATGTCTTCACACGGTGTGGGGAATGAAGAGATTGTCCTGCGGGTCACCGGCTGCCCGAACGGCTGCGGACGCGCAATGTTGTCGGAAGTGGGGTTAGTGGGCAAAGCGCCGGATCGCTATAACCTGCATCTCGGCGGCAACCGTACCGGCACCCGTATTCCGCGGATGTATCGCGAAAATATCAGTTCAGCGGTGATTTTATCGGTACTTGATGAGCTTATCGGCCGCTGGTCACAGGAGCGGACAGCGGGGGAGGACTTTGGTGATTATCTGATCCGCGCCGGTGTGGTGAAGCCGGTACTGAATTCTGCGGTGGATTTTTATGAGGCAGGTGCTGCCTGAAATAAAACACCGCGCCGTTTTACGCGGCGCGGTGTTTATATTTACGGCGGAAATGTATCAGCGGCCGGCATTATTCAGCAGCAGATAGATATTGTCATCGCCGCGTAAAATATTCAGCGCCAGTACGCTTGGCTTGCTGTCGATAATTTTGCGCAGTTCAACAATGGTCATTACGCGCTGGTTATTGACACCGATAATCAGGTCGCCCGGCTGAAGTCCTGACATGGCTGCCGGAGAATCTTTCTGTACCGCATCAATATTCACGCCTTTATTACCCTCTTTATTGCTGCCGTTGCTCAGGGTTGCGCCCTGCAGCAGGGTAGTCAGGTTTTCGGCTTTGGTGGTCTGGCCTTCGCTGTCATCCAGGATCACGCTGACTTCCAGCGGTTTACCCTTGCGCAGCAGACCGATTTTCACTTCTTTACCCGGTGCGGTGGTACCGATTTTGGCTCTCAGTTCAGCAAAGCTGCTGACGCGTTTACCGTCAACGGATACCAGAACGTCACCGGATTTAATCCCCGCTTTGGCGGCGGCGGATTTCGGAATCACTTCGCTGACAAATGCCCCGCGCTGGGCTTCCACACTCATCGCTTTGGCGATATCTGCGTTCATTTCTGTACCACGGATACCGAGAGAGCCGCGTTTGACTTCGCCGGTGGCAATCAGTTGCGAGGTCAGGTCTTTGGCCATATTACTCGGGATAGCAAAGCCGATCCCGATATTGCCGCCGCCCGGTGCCAGAATCGCGGTGTTGATACCGATCAGTTCACCGTTGAGGTTGACCAGTGCACCACCGGAGTTCCCCCGGTTGATGGAGGCATCGGTCTGGATAAAGTTTTCCAGCCCTTCCACATTCAGGCCGCTGCGGCCTAATGCTGATATAATTCCGGATGTTGCGGTCTGACCCAGACCAAACGGGTTACCGACAGCCACGGTGAAATCACCGACTCGCAGTTTATCGGAATCCGCCAGCGTGATAGCTGTCAGATTCGGGGCATTTTTTACCTGTAACAGCGCAATATCAGTTTGCGGATCGCGGCCGATTAAGGTCGCGTCATATTTGCGTCCGTCGTTGAGCTGGATCTGAATTTTGTCCGCATTCTGGATAACGTGGTTGTTGGTCAGAATATAGCCTTTCTGTGCATCAATAATCACACCGGAACCCTGTCCCTGGAACGGACGGACACTTTCCTGCTGTGACGGCATATTCGGGCCGAAGAAGAATTTGAACTCTTCCGGCACCTGCTGACGGGCAACCGCAGTACCGGAGACTTCCACGCTGACCACGGCCGGCAGCACTTTTTCCAGCATCGGTGCCAGGCTCGGCAGAGATTCACCGGTGGCCATTTTGGCCGGTAAAGCCGCATTTGATACCGCAGGCAGCGCCGCGAGGGATAACCCGAGGCTGATGGCAACAGCACTGAGCAGGTTTTTTTTCTTTTTATTCATCATTCGTTTTGTGTCTCATCAATTAATAAGCAGAACCCGCGGCAGGTCAGCCGCAGCATACGCAGATACTCATATGACGTTATATCGGTGCAAAAGTTCCGCATTCAACGGAAATAAAACAACCTTTACAAGGCTTTACGTGAATTTAAGATTAGTGCGGGGAATGGTTCGGAAGACCGTATTAAGCGGCTGAATTCAGGCAAAAAAAAACCGCGGGAAACCGCGGTTTTGTACAGATTAGTTTTCTTTTGTTTCGACGGGACGGAACAGGCCGGATGAGCCGTCTGAATAATCACGCGGCGGCATTTTTACCGGTGCCTGATCATTATCGGCCTCTGCTTCCGTCAGGCGGTAGCTGAACGGATTATCCTGTGCGGACAGTTCCGGCATCAGCTCTGAGGAACTTTTCGCCATGTGCTGATATAACTGGCGGTAATCTTTTGCCATATTATCCAGCAGTTCTGCACTGCGGGCAAAGTGACTGACCAGCTCTTTGCGGTACTCTTCCAGTTCGGCCTTGTTCTTTTCCAGGTCACGTTTCATTGCTTCCTGCTCTCTGAACTTAGAACTGCCCAGACGAACGGCCAGCGCACCAATGATTAAACCAACTGCTAATCCGATGAGTGCATATACCCAAATCATGGCTACTCCTTTATGTGCATCATGCGCGTTAGAATCTGTTGTCACTATAACCGGATTTGCCGTCCGGGGGGAATAGTGAAGGTAAGGCTTTCCGGCATTATCCCGGATTTCCGGGTATAATACCTGCCGCTATATCATAAAAATCTCAATAAAAACCTCTGTTAATATTAAGGGATTACTGTTTATGAGCACAACACCGCGTGAGTTGTATCAGCAGGCACTGAACGGCAGCGGATTTGCGCCGGACGAGGTGCAGCGGCGTACTGTTAACCGGCTGACTGAGATGCATCAGGCGCTCCTGATGCGCGTTCCCTGTCTTCCTGAGCCGGAAAAAGGGCTGCGCGGCACCCTGAGCCGCTGGCTGAAAAAAGCGCCTGAACCGGTGAGTTGTCCGCCGGTACAGGGCATTTATATGTGGGGCGGGGTCGGGCGCGGCAAAACCTGGCTGATGGATCTGTTTTATGACAGTCTTCCCGGACCACGTAAACTGCGGCTGCATTTCCACCGCTTTATGCTGCGGGTGCATGAGGAGCTGACGGCGCTTCAGGGACATGAAAATCCGCTGGAGAGTATCGCTGACGGCTTTGCACAGGAAACCGATGTGCTTTGTTTTGATGAGTTTTTTGTCTCCGATATCACCGACGCCATGATCCTCGGCACCCTGCTGGAAGCGCTGTTCCGCCGGGGTATCGCGCTGGTGGCGACCTCCAACATTCCGCCGGATGATCTGTACCGCAACGGGCTGCAGCGTGCCCGTTTCCTGCCGGCGATTGAGCAGATCAAAAAATATTGTGATGTGCTGAATGTGGATGCGGGGATCGATTACCGTCTGCGTACCCTGACACAGGCGCATCTGTGGCTGACGCCTGCGGATGCGGAAACGTCAGCGGCAATGGACAGCATGTTCTCCCGCCTGACCGGCGGGCAGAAAGCCGGACAGGCGGCACTGACCATCAATCATCGTCCGCTGGCGGTCGTCCGGGAAACGGACGGTGTGCTGGCGGTGACATTCCGGACACTGTGTGAGGATGCGCGCAGTCAGCTTGACTATATCGCGCTGTCAAAAATCTATCACACTGTACTTTTATATGATGTTCCGGTGCTGACCACGGAAAATGAGAATGCCGCACGGCGTTTTCTGGCGCTGGTTGATGAGTTTTATGAGCGGAAAGTAAAACTGGTTATTCAGGCGCAGAACGCGATGGATTCTCTCTATCAGGGACAATTATTGTCCTTTGAGTTCGCCAGATGTCTCTCCCGGCTGCAGGAAATGCAAAGTGAGGAGTACCTGAAACTGCCGCATCTGGTATAATGCGCGCCCCTGAAAAGGGTTTCGGGGAATTATTTTTAATTTGGGGTCGATTTTTTGCAGGGACTTCTCTATAATCTTGCGACCCCACGTTACAGCGGTTTTCTTTATTTCCCAAAGAAGACTGCAACTAGCGCCAGATGATTCTGCTCGAAGGGGTAGGTTTACTGGACAAGCGTCGTGTGAGCCTCAGTTTCTGAACATTGGTTCACCAACATGTAACTTATTTATTGGGTAAGCTTTAATGAAAACTTTTACAGCTAAACCAGAAAGCGTACAACGCGACTGGTTCGTTGTTGATGCAACCGGCAAAACTTTAGGCCGTCTTGCAACTGAATTAGCCCGCCGTCTGCGCGGTAAGCACAAAGCGGAATATACTCCTCACGTTGACACTGGTGATTACATCATTGTTCTGAACGCAGAAAAAGTTGCTGTAACCGGCAACAAGCGTACAGACAAAGTGTACTATCGCCATACTGGCTACGTTGGTGGTATTAAGCAAGCGACCTTCGAAGAGATGATCGCACGCCATCCTGAGCGCGTTATTGAAATCGCTGTGAAAGGCATGTTGCCGAAAGGCCCTCTGGGTCGTGCAATGTACCGTAAACTGAAAGTTTACGCAGGTAACGAGCACAATCACGCGGCACAGCAACCGCAAGTTCTGGACATTTAATCGGGATTATAGGCAATGGCTGAAAATCAATACTACGGCACTGGTCGCCGCAAAAGTTCATCCGCTCGTGTCTTTATTAAGCCGGGTAGTGGTAACATCGTCATCAACCAACGCAGCCTCGAAAACTATTTCGGCCGCGAAACAGCACGCATGGTAGTTCGCCAGCCGCTGGAACTGGTTGAAATGTTAGAAAAACTGGATCTGTACATCACTGTTAAAGGTGGTGGTATTTCTGGTCAGGCAGGCGCAATCCGTCACGGTATCACCCGTGCTCTGATGGCGTACGACGAATCTCTGCGTTCTGAGCTGCGTAAAGCAGGCTTCGTAACGCGTGATGCACGTGAAGTTGAACGTAAAAAAGTGGGTCTGCGCAAAGCACGTCGCCGTCCACAGTTCTCCAAACGTTAATCACTGGTTTCGTTGGAATACAAAAAACCCGCCACGGCGGGTTTTTTTATAACTGCATAACTGCCGTCAATTATCCCGTCATAACCTGTAATTTCGTATTTATTTTACGAATCTCTCCCGATTAAACTTCATTTTTAGTGTTTTTGAATGATTTTTTGTCCGGACTCACCCTAAGTTGAGCAAAATCTGGTAAACTGGCACAAACATTTTCTCGCCCCTGAACACACAGCCGCGCGCCCGGATTGGTTCGCTGTGGTTTTCTTTCCCGGATTCAGTGAGAGATTACAGGTAGGAATGGCGTATTGCGCTGTTCATTCCTTTATTTTGATAAACTTGGAGGTTTTCATGGCTGTCGCTGCCAACAAACGTTCGGTAATGACTCTGTTCTCCGGCCCGACCGATATTTTCAGCCATCAGGTACGGATTGTACTGGCGGAAAAAGGGGTAAGTTTTGAAATTGAGCATGTCGAAGCAGGCAACCTGCCACAAGACCTGATCGATCTGAACCCATACCAGACGGTACCGACACTCGTGGATCGCGAGCTGACCTTATATGATTCACGTATTATCATGGAATACCTTGATGAGCGTTTCCCGCATCCGCCACTGATGCCTGTTTATCCGGTGATGCGTGCGCAGAGCCGTGTGATGATGCACCGCATCGAGCAGGACTGGTACTCGCTGATGAATAAAATTGAAAAGGGTTCAGCCCAGGAAGCGAATCAGGCCCGCAAACAGTTAACTGAAGAGCTGGTTGCTGTATCGCCGGTATTCAAAGAATATGCGTATTTCATGAATGAAGAATTCAGCCTGGTGGACTGCTATCTGTCCCCGCTGTTATGGCGTCTGCCGGTACTGGGTATCGACCTGTCCGCACGTCCGTCTTCTGATACCAAACACCTGCAGTTCTATATGCAGCGTGTGTTTGAACGTGACTCTTTCCTGGCTTCACTGACAGAAGCTGAGCGTGAGATGCGTTTACAGTCACGGGGTTAATCACGGATGGATATTCAGGAATTAACACCACGCCGGCCTTATCTGTTACGGGCACACTATGAGTGGTTACTGGATAATGAACTGACACCTCATCTGGTGGTGGATGTGAATATCCCCGGTGTGAATGTACCGATGGAGTATGCTCAGGATGGTCAGATTGTCCTGAATATTGCGCCACGTGCTGTGGGTAATCTGGAAATGACCAACGAGTGGGTCGGCTTTAATGCCCGTTTCGGTGGTGTTCCGCGTCAGGTGGATGTACCGATGGCCGCAATCATTGCTGTCTACGCCCGTGAAAACGGGGCAGGCATGATGTTTGAGCCGGAAGCCGCGTATGAAGCCACGGAAGAAGACGAAATTCTGACACCGGCGGCGGATAACATCACCCTGATCCACGACGAACCGGAAAAACCGGCGGAAGAAGGCACTGACGGGGATGACCCGGAACCGCCGAAACCACCGCGGGGCCGTCCGAACCTGCGTGTCGTGAAGTAACAGACCGATAAATAAAAAGACCGCGAAAGCGGTCTTTTTGCATTTAAAGCAGGGAGTTCAGAGGATTGTCATATTCACACATGCAGATAATCCAGAATACTTTCTGCCGCCCTGCGGCCTTCGGCAATGGCCGTAACCACCAGATCCGAGCCGCGAACCACATCCCCCCCGGCAAAAATGCCGCTGACAGATGTTTCAAACGGATAAGTTGCCTGTGCCGGGGCGCTGATCCGGCCTTGCTGATCACGTGTGATACTGAGGGCATCCAGCCACGGCATGGCGTGCGGCCGGAAACCGAAAGCGATAATGACCGCATCAGCATCAATAACAAAAGCGGAATCATCATCCGTTTCAATCTGACGGCGCCCGCTGCTGTCCGCATCACCTAACCGTGTGGTGAATACCCGGACGCCACATGCAGTGCCGGATGTATCGGTTTCAATGGCGGATGGCTGACAGTTAAAACGGAAATTCACACCTTCCTCTTTCGCGTTTTTTACTTCACGGCGTGAGCCCGGCATGTTTTCCTCATCACGGCGGTACACACAGGTCACTTCCGAAGCGCCCTGGCGAACAGCGGTCCGCAGACAGTCCATTGCGGTATCCCCGCCGCCGAGCACTACAACGCGTTTATTCTTCAGGTCAATAAACGGGGCTGAACCATCATCGGGCAGTTCCATGACCTTGCGGGTATTACCGATCAGATACGGCAGGGCGCTGTATACGCCCGCAGCGTCTTCATTTTTCAGTCCGCCGCTCATCGGCTGATAAGTGCCCGCACCGATAAATATGGCGTCATATTGCTGCTGTAATTCACTGAGGGTGATATTTTTCCCGACCTCGGTATTCAGCTGAAATTCCACGCCCATTTCGGTGAACAGTTCGCGGCGGCGCTGCATAATGGATTTTTCCAGTTTGAACGACGGAATGCCGAACGTGAGAAGCCCGCCGATTTCCGGATGCTTATCAAACACCACCGGGGTTACGCCGTTACGGATCAGAACATCCGCACAGGCCAGACCGGCAGGACCGGCACCGATCACGGCTACTTTTTTTCCTGTCGGGCGGACAGCAGAGAGATCCGGTCTCCAGCCCATTTCAAAGGCTTTATCCGTGATGTAACGCTCAATATTGCCGATCGTGACGGCGCCGAACTCATCATGCAGCGTACAGGCGCCCTCACATAACCGGTCCTGCGGGCATACCCGGCCGCACACTTCCGGCAGGCTGTTGGTCTGGTGTGACAGCTCTGCGGCCTCAATAATCCGGCCTTCCTCCGCCAGCCGAAGCCAGTTGGGAATATAGTTATGTACCGGACATTTCCATTCACAGTACGGATTACCGCAGCCGAGACAGCGGGTGGCCTGCTCTTTCACCTGCGGAGGCGAAAAAGGCTCATAAATCTCAATAAATTCGGTTTTACGGAGTGCCAGCGGCAGCTTTTTCGGATCTGTACGTTGTAATTCAATAAACTGATAAACATTGCGGCTCATCTTGATTCCCCTTACTGTGCCCGGACCCGTAATTCACTGTCTGACCGGTTGTTTATCCCGGCAAGTGCATGAATATCCGCAGATTTAGGCTTGACGAGGATAAACCGCCCGGCCTGTTCTGTCCATTCTCTGAGAAGTGTGTCTGCTCTGGCGGAACCGGTCAGGCGGCGGTGATCTTCCAGCATGCCGCGCAGATGTTCCTGCAGAACCGGCAGCCCGCTGATATCACGGGTTTCCGCCATTTCCGGATTAACACGTCCGGCGGCGGTACCATCCTCATCATAGAGATAAGCAAATCCGCCGGTCATCCCGGCCGCGAAGTTAATCCCGGTTTTGCCGAGCACACAGACAATCCCGCCGGTCATATATTCACAGCCGTTATCACCGACACCTTCGACAACGGCCAGTGCACCTGAGTTACGGACAGCAAAGCGCTCTCCGGCGCGGCCTGCGGCATAGAATTTACCACCGGTGGCACCATACAGGCAGGTATTGCCCGCAATCGTGGTGTCGTGAGCAGCAAACGCAGAACCCGGGTGCGGATGCAGAACAATCTGCCCGCCCGCCATACCTTTACCAACATAGTCATTGGCATCTCCGGTCAGGGTCAGTTCAATCCCGGCGGCATTCCAGACGCCGAAGCTCTGCCCGGCGGTACCGGTGAAATGCAGTTTCAGCGGAGAAGCGGCGATCCCGCTGTTGCCGTACAGTTCCGCCACAAACCCTGACAGAGCGGCACCCACCGAACGGTCGGTATTGCGGATATCATAATAAAATGCGCGGGATTGCTGTGTCTGCACGCAGGTGCGGGTATCATCCAGAATGCGGCGGTTCAGTTCCCCCTTATCAAACGGCGGGTTGGTTTGAGAGCAGAACAGCGCAGCACCTTCATGCGGCACCGGTGATACCAGAAGATCGGACAAATCCAGTTTCTGCTGTCGTGCGGTAGTGCCTTCAATTCTGACCAGTAAATCCGTGCGGCCGATAAGATCGGTCAGTTTCCGCACCCCGAGCTGTGCCATCAGCTCACGCGTTTCCTGCGCAATAAAGCGAAAATAGTTCATTACCCGCTCCGGCAGGCCGTGATAGTGATCGCGGCGCAGCGTTTCATCCTGGGTTGCCACGCCGGTGGCACAGTTATTCAGGTGGCAGATACGCAGATATTTACAGCCGAGCGCGACCATCGGTCCGGTGCCGAAACCAAAGCTTTCCGCCCCGAGGATAGCGGCTTTAATGATATCCAGCCCGGTTTTCAGCCCGCCGTCTGTCTGCAAGCGGATTTTATGGCGCAGACCATTGCTGACCAGTGCCTGCTGGGCTTCCGCCAGCCCCAGCTCCCACGGAGTACCAGCATATTTGACCGAGGTAAGCGGACTGGCACCGGTGCCGCCGTCATACCCCGAAATAGTGATGAAATCAGCGTAGGCCTTGGCCACCCCGGTGGCAATCGTGCCGACGCCCGGTTCAGAAACCAGTTTGACGGAAATCAGTGCGTCCGGATTCACCTGTTTGAGATCGAAAATCAGCTGAGCCAGATCTTCGATAGAGTAAATATCATGGTGCGGCGGCGGGGAAATCAGGGTGACGCCGGGCACGGAATAGCGCAGTGAGGCGATATACGGCGTGACTTTATCACCCGGTAACTGACCGCCTTCGCCGGGTTTCGCGCCTTGTGCCACTTTGATCTGGATAACCCGCGCACTGCGCAGATAACCCGGCGTGACACCAAAACGCCCGGAGGCGACCTGTTTGATTTTGGAGTTTTTTTCTGTGCCGAAGCGTGCCGGATCTTCGCCGCCTTCGCCGGAATTAGAACTGCCGCCGAGCCGGTTCATGGCGATGGCCAGTGCTTCATGGGCTTCCGGGCTGAGCGCGCCGATCGACATGGCGGCGGTATCAAAGCGGGTAAACAGGGATTCAGCAGATTCTGTCTCATCAATACTGATGGCTTGTGTATCTGTGCGCAGGGCCAGCAAATCGCGCAGCATGGCGGCCGGGCGGCCGTTTACCAGCGCAGCATAGTGCTGATAATCCGCATAATTACCGCTGTGAACTGCTTTCTGCAATGTGGCGATCACATCCGGGTTATAGGCGTGATATTCACTGTTATGAATGTATTTCAGCAGACCGCCCGCATCGAGTGGTTTGCGCGGCAGCCAGGCGAGACGGGACAGGTTATGCAGATCCTGCTGGAAATCACTGAAATCCGCACCGCCGATCCGGTTCGGCACACCCCGGAAACAGAGTTCCGCCACTGCATCACTCAGGCCGACAGCTTCAAACAGCTTGGCGCAACGGTATGAGGAGACAGCAGAAATCCCCATTTTGGACATGATTTTATACAGTCCCTTGTTGATGCCGTTGCGATAGTTGAGTAACACCTGTGCCGGTGAATGGGTGAGGACGTTATCGCTGCACAGTTTCAGCAGGGATTCACAGGCGAGATAAGGATAGATGGCGGTAGCACCGAACCCGAGCAGCACGGCAAAATGGTGCGGATCACGGGCACCGGCGGTTTCAGCAATAATATTGGCGTCGCAGCGCAGGCTGCGGCTGACCAGCCGCTGCTGGACTGCACCCACCGCCATCGGCGCCGGGATCGGCAGGGTGTCCGGGGCAATCTGCCGGTCACTCAGTACCACCAGAACCGCGCCGCCGCGGACGGCAGCTTCCGCGTTATCGCACAGGGTGCGGATCGCCTGCTCCAGCGTGGTTTCCCGCGGATCAAAACAGAGTGACAGATGTTCCGCACGGTAATAATCCGGATCGCGGCTCAGCAGTTGTTCAAAATCCGTGTGCATCAGTACCGGGGAAGCCATACTCAGCCGGTGCGCCTGACCTTCCGCTTCGCAGAAGACATTCATTTCCCGGCCGATACTGGTGGCGAGTGACATGACATGGGCTTCACGCAGCGGATCGACAGGCGGATTGGTTACCTGGGCAAACTGCTGACGGAAATAATCATAAATCAGACGCGGGCGGGCGGAGAGTACCGCAAACGGGGTATCATCTCCCATCGACCCCACCGCTTCCTGGCCGTTTTCTCCCAGCACCCGCAATACCTGCTCCAGCTCTTCGAGGGTATAACCAAATTGTTTCTGATAAACAGCCAGCGTTGCATCATCCAGCGCACGCTGCGGCGGAGCTTCATTCATCAGATCCTGATACGGAGTGAGCCGCACAACATTTTTTTCCAGCCAGGCTTTATAGGGATGACGGGTTTTGAGATCGTTATCTGTCTCGCGGGTATGAAGAATGCGGCCTTCCTGTGTATCAATCACCAGCAGCTCACCCGGGCCGACACGGCCTTTTTCTGTGACCTCATCCGGCTGATAATCCCAGATACCGATTTCGGAGGCACAGGTGATCAGTTTATCCGTGGTGATCACATAGCGGGCGGGGCGCAGGCCGTTACGGTCAAGGTTACAGGCGGCATAGCGGCCGTCAGAGATAACAATCCCGGCCGGACCGTCCCACGGCTCCATATGCATAGAGTTAAAATCAAAAAAGGCGCGCAGATCGTCATCCATATCCGGATGATTCTGCCAGGCAGGCGGCACCAGCAGACGCATGGCACGCACCAGATCCATCCCGCCGTTGAGAAACAGTTCCAGCATATTATCCAGCGAACTGGAGTCAGAGCCGGTTTCATTAACAAACGGGGCGGCGGTGATAAGATCCGGGATCAGCGGCGTGCGGAATTTATAAGCGCGTGCACGTGCCCATTCGCGGTTACCGGTGATGGTATTGATTTCGCCGTTGTGGGCGAGATAGCGGAACGGCTGTGCCAGCGGCCAGCGCGGAACGGTATTGGTGGAAAAGCGCTGATGGAACAGACAGATGGCGGATTCCATTCTTAAATCGGCCAGATCCGGATAAAAGCGCGGCAGATCGGCGGCCATACACAGACCTTTATAAATCGTCACCAGGTTGGACAGGCTGCAGACATAAAAATCCGGGTCGCTGATGCGCTTTTCAATGCGGCGGCGTGCCATAAACAGACGGCGTTCCAGATCCCGTGCCCGCCACCCGGCCGGTGCATTGATAAAAACCTGTTCAATCTGCGGCATTCCGGCGAGGGCGATTTCGCCGAGGATTTCCGGTCTGACCGGCACTTTGCGCCATCCGGCGATAAACAGGGTTTCGTCAGCCAGCTCTTCTTCGATGATAGCGCGGCAGCTTTGTGCAATTGCCGGGTCCTGGCTGAGAAACAGCATGCCGACCGCATAATTGCGCGCAAGCCGCCATTCATTCTCTTCAGCAATCATCTGAAAGAAACGATCGGGTTTTTGTAATAATAAACCGCAGCCGTCGCCGGTTTTGCCGTCGGCGAGAATCGCACCGCGATGCTGCATCCGCGCCAGCCCGCTGATAGCGGTACGCACGACTTTATGGCTGGGTTGTCCTTCGAGGTGGGCAATCAGGCCGAAACCGCAGTTGTCCTTATCCTGTGACGGGTTATAAAGCATATATGGCCCCTTTTGCATGTCTCACATTACGCCGCATTCCTGCGGCAAAGCTGTTTCCGGGCCTCAGTCAGCCCTGCTGACGACAGATATCTCAGCAAAGGGTATTGTGATGTGTGTTTGTGCCGCGACCGGCGAGCGTATAATTATTATATCGGTGCTGACCACAGGTGATCCGGAACGTCATTTTTCAACTTACCGGGAAATACTGTGGCGGTCAAATATCAGGGATTGGCAGTGTGCGGACGGGTTTTTTGCGATAATTTAATGAAAAAAAACTATTTTCAGGATTTTAAACCGCTGTTTGCGCAGCGGGACAGCCAATTTTTTGTGTGATGCACATCACTGTTTTTTGCGGGTTATTACCGCGCAGTGCGGGCATTTTTATTTATAACCTGATTTTATCTGCTTTGTTTCTGCTAATTTGCAGATAAATGTCGTGTTTTAAATTTTATTCAGATAAAAAAACAGCAACGGGGTGTTATCCGGCCATATTATCCGGCGGAGGATACACATAGCTCCGGTTAATTTGATTTTTTAATTAATCCGCTATGATGAGTGCAGGAAACAATCATCGCCGGAAACGCGGTGATCCGCCAAATTTACGTTATGATACTAACCCTTATTCAGCGGGTGGAGCAGGTATGAAATTGCTACGCGGTTTAGCACAATATTATGTTGATTTACTGATGAAACTGGGACTGGTCCGGTTTTCGTTATTACTGGCATCGGGACTGGTGGTGCTGGCGATGGTGGTACAGATTGCTGTCACCATGCTGCTTCAGGGGGAAGTGCAGAGTATCGACCTGGTCCGTTCCGTTTTCTTCGGTCTGCTGATCACGCCGTGGGCGGTCTATTTTATGTCTGTTGTGGTTGAGCAGCTGGAAGAATCCCGCCAGCGTCTGTCCGGACTGGTCAGTAAACTGGAAGTGATGCGTAAACGGGACCTGGAGCTCAACGAACAGCTGAAAGAGAATATTACCCAGCTGAATCAGGAAATCAGTGAGCGCGAGAAAGTGGAGGATGAGCAGGTCATTCTGCTGGAAAAGCTGAAGAAAGAGATCAGCCGCCGCGAACAAACCCAGCTTGAATTTGAGCAGCAATCAGTCCTGCTGCGCTCCTTCCTCGACGCATCACCGGATCTGGTCTATTACCGCAATGAAAAAAATGAATTTTCCGGTTGTAATCGCGCGATGGAGCTGCTCACCGGCCGCAGTGAGAAACTGCTGCGCGGCCTGACCCCGCGTGATATTTATGAGCCGGAAATCGCCGATAAGGTAATGGAAACTGACGAAAAAGTATTCCGCCATAATGTCTCTCTCACCTATGAGCAGTGGCTGGTGTATCCGGACGGGCGCAAAGCCTGCTTTGAACTGCGTAAAGTGCCGTTTTATGACAGTGTCGGCAAACGTCACGGTCTGATGGGCTTCGGCAGGGATATCACCGAGCGTAAGCGCTATCAGGAGGCGATTGAAAACGCCAGCCGTGAGAAAACCACCTTTATCTCCACCATCAGCCATGAGCTGCGCACACCGCTGAACGGGATTGTCGGACTGAGCCGTATTCTGCTGGATACCGATCTCAATCCGGAACAGGAAAATTACCTGAAAACCATTCACGTCAGCGCCGTAACGCTCGGCAATATCTTTAACGACGTGATTGAGATGGACAAACTGGAGCGGCGCAATGTCCGCCTCGATACCCAGCCGGTTAATTTCACCGAATTTATCTCTGATCTGGAAAACCTGTCCGGCCTGCTGGTACAGCCGAAGGGGCTGCAATTTACCCTTGATCTGATCCAGCCGGTACCGTCGGTGATTATGACTGACGGCACCCGCCTGCGTCAGATTCTGTGGAATCTTATCGGCAACGGCGTGAAATTTACCCGTGAGGGCGGCATTACGGTGAAAGTGTGGCGTGAAGCCAACGATATGCTCTGCTTTGAGGTACGGGACTCCGGTATCGGAATTCCGAAAGATGAGCTGGAGAAAATCTTTGCCATGTATTACCAGGTGACGGACAGTGCGGGCGGGCGCCCGGCCACCGGCACCGGTATCGGTCTGGCGGTCTCCCGCCGTCTGGCGCAGGCGATGGGCGGTGATATCGTTGTCACCAGTGAGCCGGGCAAAGGCTCCTGCTTTACGCTGTCGGTCTGCGCGCCTGCGCAGGATGCACCGGAAGAGGAAGAGGATGACGGCCTGCTGCTGCCTGCCCTGAATATCCTGCTGGTGGAGGATATTGAGCTGAATGTGGTGGTGGCGCGTTCTGTTCTGGAAAAACTGGGTAATACGGTGGATGTCGCGATGAACGGCCGTGATGCGCTTGCGATGTTCTCGCCGGAAGAATATGACCTTGTGCTGCTGGATATCCAACTGCCGGATATGAGCGGGCTGGATATCGCCCGTGAACTGCATCAGCGCTACCAGCCGGATGATTTGCCGCCGCTGGTGGCACTGACCGCCAACGTGCTGAAGGATAAAAAAGAGTATCTGGACGCCGGTATGAACGATGTGCTGAGCAAACCGCTCGCTGTGGGCGCTCTGACGCAGATGATAGCGAAATTCTGGGGTGATGGCAGTGAGTCATTACCTGCGGAGGAAAACAGCACAGCGGCGTCTGAGGACGTGTATACGCAGTCACTGGATCTGGAGATGCTGAATCAGTATATCGAACTGGTGGGACCGAAACTGATTGAAGACAGCCTGGATGTGTTTGAAAAAATGATGCCGGGCTATCTGGCGATCCTGAATTCCAATATGGTGGCAAAAGATCGCAAAGGCATCGCGGAAGAAGGACACAAAATCAAAGGTGCGGCCGGGTCTGTCGGGCTTATCCATCTGCGGCAGGTTGCGCAGCAGATTCAGTCACCGGATTTACCGGCATGGGATGACAACGTGCAGGAATGGGTCGATGAACTGAATCACGATTGGGAAAGTCAGGTGGGGATTTTAAGAAACTGGCTGGCAAACCGCAGGTAAAAAATAACCCCAACCGAGGTTGGGGTGCGCGAATACTGCGCCAACACCAGGGAAACTGGTTCACCCGCGACAACTATTTATCGTTATTTAGGCGAGTGATGAAATAGGCTCTTACATCATACAGGCTTCAACATAGCAAAGATAAGTATTTTTGTTACAAGATTCATTAAAAACTGTGATGAAGATTGGTGTTTGCACCTCTAAAGGGTTAAGCATTAACCTACTACAAAAGGAGTCAGATATGAAATCTGTTGGTATCGTTTTAAGCGGATGCGGTGTTTTCGACGGCAGTGAAATCCATGAATCCGTTCTTTCGCTGCTCAGTTTAACCCAATCCGGTGCACAGGTGTATTTTTTTGCACCTGATGAACCTCAACGCACTGTTATCAATCACCTTTCCGGTGAGGAAAAATCAGAGAAACGCAATATGCTGGAAGAGTCGGCGCGGATTTCCCGCGGGCAAATCCGTCCGCTGTCAGAAGCAGATGCGTCACAGCTGGATGCGCTGATTGTTCCGGGCGGTTTTGGTGCGGCAAAAAATCTGTGTGATTTTGCAGAGAAAGGTGCTGCTTGTGAGATCAATAAGTATTTTTTATCATTATCACGTGAAATGTTGTCTCAGGGTAAACCAATGGGATTTATATGCATTGCACCGGTAATGATCCCGAAAATCGTTAATTCATCAGTTCAGCTTACGATTGGTAATGATTCTGATACGGCGGCAGCAATTGCGGAAATGGGCGGGGTGCATGTCAACTGCACAGTGGATAATATCGTCGTAGATGAAACGCATAAAATCGTGACGACCCCTGCTTATATGCTGGCTGAGAATATTGCACAGGCGCAGATCGGAATTGATAAACTGGTGAAGAAAGTACTTGAAATGGCCTGATAAAGAATGAGGGAAATGATGGGGAGGATATTGCGATTTCTGCGGAAAATAGTTGTTTTTGTTATGTTGTTATGGGTAACAATGATAATTTTGTTCGCATTCCTCCCTGTTCCTTATTCCATGGTAATGCTGGAAAGACAGCTTTCGGCATGGTCAACATTCAATTTTTCTTATGTCGCCCGCAGCACATGGGTCAGCGGAGACGATATTTCACCGCGGATGAAGCTGGCGGTGATTGCGTCCGAGGATCAGAATTTCCCTGTTCATCATGGTTTTGATTTCGGCGCTATCTCCGATGCGCTCTCAAAAAGCAGTAAAAAAGGCCGTACCGCACGCGGGGCATCCACACTGACCCAGCAGACGGTTAAGAATTTGTTCCTGTGGGACGGGCGCAGCTGGGTGCGTAAAGGGCTGGAAACGCTGCTGACGCCCGGTGTTGAGCTGGTCTGGTCAAAGTCACGTATTCTGACGGTCTATCTTAATATTGCGGAATTCGGGCCGGGCATTTTCGGCGCGGAAGCGGCGGCACAGCACTTTTTCGGTAAAAGTGCGAAAAATCTGACGGCTGCGGAAGCTGCATTACTGGCTGCTGTGCTGCCGAATCCTCACCGCCTGCATGCGGATAAACCCTCGGCGTATCTTCGTCAGCGCCAGCAATGGATACTGCATCAGATGCAGTTACTGGGGGGGACAGAGTTCCTGAAGAAAAATAACCTGGATGATAATTAATCCGAGTATAATGAATTTATCTTATTGATTTGTTTTTATAAAAATCATAAGTAATTATGATTATGAGTATCAACCGTGTTTTTCGCTATATTATTCTGATGATTTGTTATTTATTGATATATACTGAATTTTATCCGTCATCCGGGCGGATGTGCGGATACCGGGCAGCCCGAAAGGTCATAAAAAAACCTGACATTAAGTCAGGTTTCTTATCGGTTTCCGAAAGCGGGCGGAATTAATTCAGCCAGGTAAAGGCTGTGGTGACTTTTTTGGCACCATCCGTTTCACTGGCAACTTTTGCTGCTGCCGCCCCTTCCTGGCGGGTAACCACCCCTAACAGGAAAATCTCGCCGTTTTCAGTGATCACTTTGATATTGGCAGATTTTACCGCATCACTCGTCAGCAGTTTGGAACGGACTTTGGTGGTGATCCAGGCATCTTTCGATGCGGTACCCAAATCAATAGGCTCGCCCTGACGTACTTCGTTATACACCAGTTCAGTACCATCCACTTTAGCGGCAATCTCTTTTGCCCGCCGTGCCAGAGAGAGATCCGCTGACTGACCAATCAGCAGAACTTTTCCCTGATAAGCCACCGGAACAATCCGCTGCTGTTTGATATCTTTATCCTTATTGAGCTGGCCGCTGACACGTGCTTCGAGTGTACCGTCATCGACCTGTGTGCCGACAGAACGGGGGTCTGTGGCGGCTTTGGTTGCCACAGCCGCAGACCCGACAAGTGCTGCACCGATACATCCCTGTAACAGTAGTGCGCTGCAGATAAGTGCTGCCACTGGCACAATTCTCATAATATCTCCTTAGTCTTCCTGGTGGGGGAAAAGGGTATTGTCGATTAAATCACATAAACAATTCACCGTCAGCATATGTACTTCCTGTATGCGGACACTGTGCTGTGACGGTACGCGGATTTCCGCATCACGCGGACCCAGCAGACCGGCCAGCTCCCCGCCGTCGTAGCCGGTCAGGGCCACAATGGTCATATCGCGGGTTACCGCTGCCTCAACCGCTTTGATGATATTGCGGCTGTTGCCGTGGGTGGATATTGCCAGCAGCACATCACCGGTCTGGCCGATGGCGCGGACCTGTTTGGCATAAATTTCATCCTGCTGCCGGTTGGCGGCGATAGCGGTCATCACCACATTATCAGTATTCAGTGCCAGTGCCGGCAGGCTCGGGCGTTCGGTTTCAAACCGGTGGATCATACTGGTGGCGAAGCGCGAGGCTGTTGCCGCTGATCCTCCGTTCCCGCAGCAGAGGATTTTATTGCCGTTAAGTAACGACTGAACCATCATCAGAGCTGCCCGGGAAATGGCATCCGGCAGTGCTTCTGCGGCTGCAATCTGCGTCTGAATACTTTCAGTAAAACACTGTTTAATTCTGTCTAACACGTTAAGTCCTGCTATCAGCAACGGATGGCTGTATTAACAAAAATCGGTGTGACCAAAGGCATTTTTCAGCCAGTCGATATGGTCACCGGTTATTGCACAAATGTCAAAACGGCAGTCACAGGTCAGCATACTCAGTTGCTGCTGAGATAACCAGCAGGAAGCCGCATAAAGTAAGCGGCGCTGCTTGGCTCTGGTGACGCTTTCTGCTGCGCTGCCATAGTGTGCATTACGGCGGTAACGGACTTCGGTAAATACCCAGGTACCGTGATCCCGCATAATTAAATCGATTTCGCCCCGGCGGAAACGGACATTCTGTGCAACAAATGTCAGTCCCTGCTGTTCCAGCCAGCGCCGGGCAAACTGTTCATGACGGCGGCCTGTCAGCCATGTAAGCATAAATACATGTCCCTGTATGTTAATTATGCCAAAGGAAACAAAGGTGACATCCTGTCACCTTTAAAAATCAGACAAAGCTTAGTTCGCGGCACTCAGCGGGGTGAGATTACCCTGCTTAAAGACCAGCCACGGCAGATGGCGGTAAACGGTGCAGTTATCAGTGACAGTGATATCACCGCTGGCACCATTCATGCGCAGAGTATGCCGCTGCATATCGCCGAACTGATTCGCCAGACGCCATGCATCCATCCCCATCGCATAGAGGCGGACACGGGTATAGTCATTGCCGAATTTTCCGGCGGCCTGATTCAGTAACTGCGGATTTCCGCCCGCAATCAGCGGAATGTCCGTCAGTTTCAGTCCTTCCATCTCAAACTGAAAATCTTTGCCTGTGCCTGCCTTATTGCTGCGTGAGCTGGCATAAAACGCCGGGCGTCCGCGGGCACTGGTGGCAAATTCCAGCGTCGGTTTGATATAAATCAGCTGATCAGAGGTCGCGATAATATAGACGGAATCCACACCGCCGCTGACAGGCTGCGGCTGCGTTACAGAACCTTCCGGCTGTATCAGCGCGTCTTCAGGCTGCGATACCTGCGGAGAGGATGGCTGCACCGGTACGCCGGTCAGTGAAAGTGAGCTGCCGGGATTGCCGGAGAAAGTCTGGTGAAGCACCACACCACCGCCGTTTTTCTGCCACTCATCGGCAAAGCTTTGTGCGATCCGGCGGCCGAAGTTGTTGTCCGGTGTCAGTACCAGCGGCGCGGTTTTATTATCCTGGCGGATAAACTGCGCGGCGTTGCGGGCTTCATCTTCCGGTGAAAGCGAGAAGTAGCACACATTAGGGCGGGCAATTGGTGTGTCTAATTCATTGAGCGCCAGAATGTTCAGCGGTGTATTGGCAGCGGCCAGTGTCGCCACATCCCCTTTGAGCAGCGGTCCGACAATCAGATCCATACCGTCAGCCTGTGCCTGTGCCAGCAGTGTTGCCAGCGGCTTGCTGTCGGTATCGTAGACTTTCACATCGGTGACCGTGCGGGATTCAGCGCTGTACGGCCGTGCCTGCGGTGCTGTGACCGGGCTTGCGGCGGTCATGCCGTCAGTGCTGCTGTCATTTGACGGTGCGCCGTTGACTGTATCCGGGGTGGTGATGTCTTTATTTGGATCTGCCGGGCTTAGGGTGGTCTGTACCGGAACCGGGCCGGTATCGTCCTGCGGTGAGGCGGAAATATCAGCCGCCGGGTAACCGGAGCTGTATACCGCGCCGTTCTGTGCATCGGTAAAGCCCTGGCGGATAGCATCACCCATCAGTTTCGCCTGACCACTCAGCGGCAGGAACAGCGCCACACGGGCGTTTTTACCGGTCTGACCATAGGTACTGCTCAGGGTCTGGACAAGATCCTGCGGCAGGGATTTGGCCGCCGGGTTATCCGGATAGCGGATTTGCCAGTCGCCGAGGGCGGCGGAAAGTGCTTTCAGATCCTGCAGGTTGTTCTGATACAGAATCAGCAGGTCAATCCAGCCCTGTAATACGCTCTCATCAGCGTTAACCTGAATGTTATTGCGCTCTTCAGGGGTAAAACGTGTTAGCATCAGCCAGGTTTCATCAATATTCTGCTGATGTGCATCCGGATCAGAGAGCAGCGGCTCCTGAGCGATGTAAGCACGGATAGCGTCGGTGGACGGTTTTCCGGCGGCCGCATCAATCACCTTCTGATATTGCTGAACCAGTGTTTCCGGCTGGCCTTTGCCGGCTGTGCCCGCATGCTGATTATTGAGTGTACACCCTGAGATCATCAGTGCGGAAAAGAGTGCGGCACAAAGTAATTGTCTGCGGTAACGCGATAAAGTTAAGGAAAACATACTGTACCCGGTTATAGTTTTCTGAAAGCTCAATTCTAATGTGATCATCTGGACGAAACAATGAATCAACCTAATCAAGCTGTGGTTGCGGCAGCGACACTTTATGTTGTGCCGACACCGATCGGTAATCTGAATGACATCACAGCACGCGCTCTCGACGTGCTGACGAATGTCGATCTGATTGCAGCGGAAGATACCCGGCATACCGGCTTGTTACTTTCTCACTTCGGTATTAATAACCGGCTGTTTGCGCTGCATGATCATAATGAACAGTATAAAGCAGATCAATTAATTACCAAATTACAGTCCGGGGTCAGTATCGCATTAGTGTCCGATGCAGGTACACCTTTAATTAACGATCCCGGTTACCATCTGGTCCGGCGTGCCCGTGATGCGGGGATTACCGTGATCCCGCTGCCCGGTGCCTGTGCCGCCGTCACGGCACTCAGTGCGGCCGGTCTGCCGTCTGACCGTTTTTGTTACGAAGGGTTTCTGCCGGCCAAAAGCAAAAGCCGTCAGGATACACTGCGGGCGCTGGCCGATGAGCCGCGGACCCTGATTTTCTATGAATCCACGCACCGTGTTCTGGATACACTGGCTGATATGGTCACCGTCTGGGGTGAAGATCGCTATGTGGTTCTGGCGCGGGAACTGACCAAAACCTGGGAGTCGATTCAGGGGAAACCGGTCGGAGAACTGCTGGCCTGGGTTCTGGAAGACGAAAACCGCCGCAAAGGGGAGATGGTGCTGATTGCGGAGGGGGCAAAACCGGTTCAGGATGAGGAATTCAGCCCGGAAATTCTGCGTGCGCTGGCGATTGTGCAGAAAGAACTGCCGCCGAAAAAAGCGGCTGCGGTGGTGGCCGAGTTATACGGCGTGAAGAAAAACGCCCTTTACCGTTACACTCTGGACGGGAATTCCGCCGCGGAGTGATGCATTTCCCGCCATCCGGTTTCCCGGGGCGGAGTTATTCTGTACATCCGCGGGAAAGCTGCTTATAATCCGCAGCGGAGTCAGCCAGGCAATCGCTGCTTTATCGTTGTCCCTTCGGGAGACGGATAAAGGGGAGGAAAGTCCGGGCTCCGCAGGGCAGGGTGCCAGATAACGTCTGGGAGGCGCGAGCCTACGACCAGTGCAACAGAGAGCAAACCGCCGATGGCCCGCAAGGGCACAGGTAAGGGTGAAAGGGTGCGGTAAGAGCGCACCGCGCGGCTGGTAACAGTCCGTGGCACGGTAAACTCCACCCGGAGCAAGGCCAAATAGGGGTTCACATGGTGCGGCCCGCACTGAACCCGGGTAGGCTGCTTGAGCCAGTGCGTGAGTGCTGGCCCAGAGGAATGATTGTCCACGACAGAACCCGGCTTAACGGCTGACTCCTCACTATCACAACCCCGCGTCTGACGCGGGGTTGTTTCATTTCAGAGCGGTATATCAGGTCAGAATATCGATAAGCAGTGCCCGGCACGGTGTTTTCGCCTGAAAGGTGACTTCCCGGCTTTCCTGAATAAACGCGCCGTCCCCGCACTCAATTACCCCCTGTTTTTGCCCGTCATCCGCCGCCACGGAGCCGTGAACCGACTGATAAAAAGCCCGCTTGCCGTACAGCGGCAGTGTCAGGGATTCTCCGGCGGAGAGCATCAGATGAGAAATTCTCACGCCCTGCTGCAAATCAATACTGCCGTTTTCACCGTCCGGTGAGGCGATCAGCTGCGCCGGTTGTTGTGTCAGTACCAGTTTTTGTGAACTGCCGCGCAGGCTGCCGCGTGCGGCTTTCAGCCAGATCTGAATCCGGGTCAGCGGTGACTGCTCACAGGGATTGGTTTCCGTATAGCTGATATCTTTACGCGGCGAGAAAAACAGACATTCATCCTGTCTGCTCTCCAGATAAAGTCCGTCATTGTCATGAATATCGTGCTTCCCTCTGAGGATCAGGTTTACAATATCCACATCGGGATAGGATTTGGGCTGGAAACCGGCACCGGGAGCCAGCACTTCCTGATTCAGTGCTTTCAGCGGGCCGTACCCCAGAAATGCAGGGTCAAAATAATGCCCGAAAGAGAATGCGTATTTCGCCTGTAACCAGCCATAGTCGGCGGACCCGGCCTGTCCGGCGGTTCTGTGTATAATCATAATGGTCTGCCTGTTGTTAAACATAGTGAAATAATAAAGGGCTGGACGCTGAATTGTTAGCCAGTTAATCTGGTGGCGACATTCAAAATTTCTGACTGAGATAATGATGAGTAAAGACAAAGCGTTAACGCTGGAATCATTGCGCGTGATGGATGCCATCGACCGCCGCGGGAGCTTCGCGGCGGCGGCGGAAGAGCTGGGACGTGTACCGTCCGCCCTGAGCTATACCATGCAGAAACTGGAAGAAGAGCTGGATGTTGTTCTGTTTGACCGCTCTGGTCACCGGACAAAATTCACCAATGTCGGGCGGATGCTGCTGGAACGCGGCCGCCTGCTGCTGGAGGCAGCGGATAAACTGACCAGTGATGCGGAAGCTCTGGCAAGAGGCTGGGAGCCGCATCTGACGATTGTCTGTGAAGCGCTTATCCCGACGGCCTCTCTGTTCCCGCTGGTGGATAAACTGGCACAGAAATCCACCACTCAGCTGACACTGGCCACTGAAGTGCTTGCCGGTGCCTGGGAACGGCTGGAAACCGGACGTGCTGATATTGTGATTGCCCCGGATATGCACTTCCGTACCTCCTCTGAAATCAACTCCCGCCCGCTTTATTCCGTGGTGAACGTATACGTGGCAGCGCCTGATCACCCGATCCATAAAGAGCCTGAACCACTATCCGATACCACCCGTGTGAAATACCGCGGAATTGCCGTGGCGGATACCGCCCGTGAACGGCCGGTACTCACGGTATTACTGCTGGATAAACAGCAGCGCCTGACGGTCAGTTCCATTGATGATAAACGCCGTGCTCTGCTGGCCGGACTGGGAGTGGCGAGTATGCCGTACCCGCTGGTTGAAAAAGATATCCTGGAAGGCCGCCTGAAAGTGATCGGCTCTGAATACAGTCACGAAACCAATGTTATTATGGCGTGGCGCCGCGACAGCATGGGGGAAGCCAAAGCCTGGTGTCTGCGGGAAATTCCGAAATTATTCAGCGGAAAATAAAACGCTGATATCCCTGAGTTATTATCTGATACCCGCCCTGTTATCTGTGGCGGGTATTTTTTTGTGCCGGAGGCTTGTTGCGGTATTTGCCGTAAAATACGTATATTGATAATAGGAACAACAGCGATTGACGGAAACTATTCATCAGTTACCCTTTCGTGAATAACCGGTAGTCGAAAAAAATATTTTATCAGTGTATTTGCAGGAGGCAATGTGGATCTGAATCGGTTTATGTCGGGCGAGGATTTTGCATTTAATCATGATTTCTTTGAAAAAGTTATTTATATTAATTTGGCGTCCCGTCCGGATCGTAATGAAGATATTCTGGATGAACTGAAAAATATCGAAATTCCGCACGATAAAATTATCCGTTTTGATGCAATTGAAAAAAATCCCGGGTTTTTGGGATGTACACTTTCTCATGCTGCGGTCATGAAAATGATTATTGAAAATAATTGGGGACCTGTACTGGTTGTTGAGGATGATAATGGTTTTTATCATGATGATGAACATATCCGGCAGGCGAATCTCTTTTTATCGGCGCTTCAGACAAGAGAATGGGATGTTGCATTACTGGGCGGTAATTATTACAAGGCTTTTGAATATGAACCGGAAGTCTGCTTACTGGAAATGAAACATTCATACTGTACAAATGCATATATTGTGAACCGGGGTTATGCAGAAACACTGTATCAGACCTTTAATGACTCCGCAGATCGGATTACAGCGGGTGATAAACCGGATGAATCGCAAAGTCTTGATGTTATCTGGAACGAGTTGATGGAAAAAGATAACTGGTTTGGTTTGTATCCGTGTATTGCTTATCAGGCAAGAGGATTTTCCGATATTCGTGGCGGGTCAATGAACTATGAATTTTTATTTAATAAACCGCTGTCAAAACTGACATTTTTTACCCGTGACGGCAGGATGAAACCCAAAGTAACAGAACAGGAAACTGAAAAAGAAACATCCGCCGGAGCGGATGTTTAATAATATATTATTATATTGCTGTGTGGCTTTGCCTGAATGACATTACCATTTCTTTTTCAGTAAATAATCGATACTGAATTTACCCGGGCCGGTTACAGCCAGCAGCAGATAACCGCCTGCAATGGTAAAGTTTTTCATAAACATTAACTGGTTGGCACCTTCCGCAAAATTACTGTGGAACAGCAGGGCGGTCAGTACGGTAAAACCAAAGGTGAAAATTGCGGTTGTCCGGGTTAAGAAACCGAACAGGACAGCCAGACCGCCACCCAGTTCCAGCAGAATGGTCAACGGCAGTAATGCCCCCGGAACACCCATTGCCAGCATATATTGCTGAGTGCCTGCATAAGCATCCCCCAGTTTGCCGTATCCGGCCACAATAAATAAGACAGGCATCATGATACGTGCGACTAAAATAGCGTAGTTGTTCATTGTGAGATCCTTATTAGCTCAACAATACTGAGTAGTAAATATGAAGACCGCGTCACATATTCTTTTGTCTGAATGGCACGATATGCCAATCTGTTTCGTTGAGATAATAGTAAAGGCGAATGAGAAAGATTGTTAGCAAGAATTCTTCATAAACAACGTCAAAAATTTTGAATCCGGGTACCCGGCGGGATTAATGCTGCTTATTACGGGGAAAACTGTTCTGAAGTGTGCGGAAAACGCCCCACAGCCCAAGGGCACGCTGTCCCCAGCGTACGAGCTTTTTCGGGTGACGGACAGATAAAACAGAAATCAGGCTGACGCCGGCAACAACCAGCGGACGCAGCTGTGATAATGTCTGCCATGTGCGATCGAACGATTCGGTTTTTTTCAGCCACTGATCAGCGGCCTGTGATAAATCGCTGCGCTGGGCAGCGATGGTGTCAATCAGCGCCTGTTTGTTGCGGGCGCGCTCAGCACGGCGGTGTTTATTCATGATCCTGTTCCTGCTTTTTTCTTTCCAGCAGCTGCCTGTCGATAGCCAGCTGTTCGCGGGTCGCCCCGAGCAGAGATGAACGGCGGGCTTTACGGACGGCCCACAGCGCAAAAATCAGCGCTCCGCCGAGCAGAACAGAGGTCATGATAATCATCGCAGTCAGACGGTACACAGGATCAACCGCCCACATGACCAGAATCATCAGGCTCATCAGCCCGAACGCGGTCAGCAGAAGGGCCGTACCGGCCAGCAAAATCAATTGGATCAGAGTAGACTTCTCTTCTTCCAGCTCGGTGGCAACGAGCCTGAGCCGGGTTTCAGCCATACTGATCACAATGGCGGCGATACGTGTCAGTGTATCGAGGAGCCCTTTACCGGGCCCCTGCGGACGCTCCTGATCTGCCATAACTCAGCGGCGGGCCAGTAAAACGCCTAACACCACACCGACAGCCGCACCGATACCGATACCGGTCCACGGATTTTCCCGTACATAATTATCGGCTTTTCCGGCGATTTCTTTTGTCTGCTGCACAACCTGCTCTTTACCTTCCGCCAGGCGGGAACGGGAGTTTTCCAGCGCGGCCTGTGCTTTTTTCTTCAGCGAATCCACTTCTTCTTTGGATTTGCTTTCTGCTGTGTTCAGCACAGATTCCAGGGTGTCAGCTAATGATTTCAGTTCTGCACGTAAATCTTCATTTGTATGATGTGACATAGGAACTCCTCGTGGTGGTTATACCGTAACAAGTTAAAGTAACTGCTTTTTACCGGTGATTAAAGGTAAATTATAGTTTATTTTCCGGTATCTTTCTGCACATTACGGGTGCAGGTGACGGAATTCAGAGGAAATGACGCTGAAACGGCGGGCAGGAAGAGAAAGTGTCCCGGCCGGCTGCTGTAATTGCACCGGCCGGAAAAATAGTCTGATAAGTTATTGAGCGTGAGTATCGTCAGCCGGTTTTGTCCGCTTGCGTTTCCACACCACCCACAGGCTGGCGATCAGACCGCAGACCAGCAGAACGACCGGGATAAGCATCAGAATATTCATCAGATGATGCTCATATTTGCGGAAAATCGGGCTGATGCCGAGGCAGTAACCAAGAGAGGTTAAAATACCGACCCACAGGAAGCCGCTCAGCCAGTTGAAAAACTGAAAACGGCGGGAATTCAGACCGGCTATCCCTGCCAGCATCGGCAGCAGAGTGCGGACAAAGGCCAGAAAACGACCGACTAACAGTGCCGCAAGGCCGTGGCGGTGAAATAAACTGTGCGCCCGCTGATGATAATGTGGCGGCAGATGAGACAGCCAGCCCTTTACAACTTTGGTATTACTGAGCCAGCGCCCCTGAAGATATCCCACCCAGCAGCCGAGACTGGCACCGGCGGTGAGAACAATCAGGGTTGTCGGGAAATCCAGTGTATCTTTGGCAATCAGAACCCCGACAAGAATCAGGAGACTGTCACCGGGTAAAAACGCAGCAGGAAGCAGGCCGTTTTCCAGGAAGAGAATGGCAAACAGCATAATGTAAATCGCCCACAGCAGGGACGGGTTTGACAGGGTTTCATAGTCCTGGTGCCAGAGGGCAAAAAAGAGTTGCTGCATTGTTTCCATCAATTATTCCCGGATCTGAAGTAAGCTTATTTCATGTTATGGGGCATTTTTGCGGATATAGCCGGAACCCCTGATATATACATCGGTAAATCCGGCCACTTTAGCAAATTAGAGGTAGCGGAGACAGTGAATTTTTTCCGGTTCCCTGAAACAATATTAAGATTAAATTCAGTCTTTTGCAGATTATATTTTACGGAAAATCAATAAGTTCTGTAATGAAATGTCAATTGCCGGTCAAACCTGCTGTAAATGAACGACTTTTCTTAAATAATATGATGTTGAACATCTGTTTTATTTTCTGTCTGCGGCAGTTGCAGGCGTTCACTGACACGTTGTGCCACATCATCCAGTAACTGATAACGGCGGCGGTATTCGGCGCGTTTTTTACTGGCTATTTCATCAACAGGTTTACGCGGCAGAGTCAGCGGTAATATATATTCCTGCTGCGGATTGGCGGTGCCGCCGACAGATTCCCAGAACGCATTATAATCGGCCACCCATTGTGTCAGTTTTTTATGGCGGTAGCGGCGGCTGCGGTAAATATGCGTCTCGTTGCTGGAAGCAATAATCTGCTGACACTGAAACAGTGACGCGATAAGACACATTACTTCCGTCAGAATACGTTTGGGGAATACGCCGTGGCAGTTTTTGGTGGCCGCGCGGATAGCACCGTGAGCCTGCTCACTGACACCGCCCTGGAGTGCGCCGATAAACAGCGTCCGCTTTTCATCCAGATTCAGCAGGGTAAATGCACTGCGGGCCAGGATCTCACCGGCGTCATCCCGCATCTCCAGCGTCAGTTCACCCTCTTTGTTAAAAGCATCCTGCACATCCAGCCAGAGGTGGCAAAGACCCTCTTTTCCTTCCACCGGGCAGAGATAAAAACGCTCATTACTGTAGATTTGGCTGAATATTTCCGGCGGCAGAACGGCTTTGGTGATCCGGTAGTGGTCACAAATCGCTGCGGATTTGTTTTTCCGGTGAAAATTAATACTCAGATACGGACGCTGTAATTTGGTCGGCAGCAGCGGCTGCTTTTTCAGAATCGCGTCACAGCAGGCAGTATCTGTCAGGCCGGACAGGTATTTCACGGTGGACAGCGGCATAAACAGACTGCGTGCCGCGAATTTAAAGCGGTTACGGGCGGAATCCCAGTGCATACCGGGACAACATTCTTTGGTGAGTAGTTGTTTAAATAATTGGAGGCCGGACATAGTGGTGCCTTTGATGAATGAAATTATTACACATTGAAACAATCCACTCATTTTAACGGCAGAATAAAGATAAAAATTAAAGAAAGCTTATCACCTGACTGCGGGCTTAGCTGAATATAAGGATTTCAGGGCGAAAACCAGCAGTTACAAAATAACAACAACAGGATAAATAATAACCTGTTAATTATGTGAATGTAATATTAATATTTAAAATCAATATGTTATATGTGTATTTCATGCCATGGACTGAAAACCGTTCGTCAGCATTCATTAGTTATATTCAGGGTGTTTTTATTATCCGGCAGTATTTTATTTGGCAGGAGAAGTGAACGACTACGGAAAACGCAAAAAACAGCAAAATAACCGTGATTTTTCAGCAGACGAAAAATAACAGCAGAAGATGGTTAAGTAATAAAATTAAACAATAAGTCATTGGTCATTGTCTTGGTGTTGTTAATAAATTGTATTTTGCATTATTTTTTGGAATAAAAAACTGGGTATTTGCTTGTTGTGTAAATTTAAAATCTGGTTTTTATTTGTTTTGTAGTGTAAAAATTTGTGATCGTGGCGTCATTTTTCAAAAAAATTAAGTGATTCAAAAAGGATGGTTATTCTTATAATCAATTGATTTTATTTATTTTATTCTGTATTTGTTACTGTGATTTATAGTTAGGCAATCATTTAAATGGCAATGATTTTAGCGCAAAATAATGACATTACCTCAGTGTAATTTACTATTTTGGAGCTCATTGTGAATCAGTCAGAACTTATCACGCTCGCGTCCGCGAATGCGTTAAATAAAGATTTCGACGTTAAATACCAAAACGTCATCAGTGATTTCTTCAGCCGGGACCCCGGTAAATGGCCGATTTTTAATCACCCGCAAATTCAGGTGATTACTCAGTTTCGTCAGACTACCGAAGCCGATATGCAGCAGATAAACCGCTACCCGCAGGGTAAGGATCTTTTTGCTCAGCTGGCCGGTGAATCTCATGTGCGTCAGAACGTGATCCGTCCGGGGGAAGGGCAGGATGATTTACTGGTGTTTGCTTCCGCGCTGTGTAAAAACTGGGAAAACCCGCTGGCGGTGGAAAACGTTATCGCCATGCCGTCAGATCCGGCGGTTTATGGTTCGATGCTGGGATTACTGGGTAACCCGAATATGGTGTACTGCGAGTACTCCGGCGTGGCGGATAACATGGAAAAAACCGTTATCCGGAAAGTCGCCAATCTGATTGGTTATGATGCGGACAAAGCCTCAGGTCTGTTTACCCAGGGCGGGACAATGTGCAACCTGTACGGCTATCTGTTCGGGATACGAAAATCACTGAAGCAGTCAAAACACCTTGGTATGTCCGTTGATCAGGATTTCCGGATCATCAACTCGCAGGGCGGTCACTACTCCAACATGACTAACCTGTCTCTGTTAGGGGTGGATATTACCAATAAAACAATCCGTATCCGTGTTGCATCGGATAATACTATTGATCTTGCGGATCTGGAGCAGCAAATCCGCGCCTGCTATACCGTTCACTGTAAGATTCCGGTGATCCTGCTGACTGCAGGGACAACAGATACCTTTGGTGTGGATGAAATCAAACAGGTTTATGATCTGCGCAACCGTCTGTGTGAAGAATTTGAAATTACCGAAAAACCGCATATTCACGTGGATGCGGCGGTCGGCTGGCCGATTATTTTCTTTATTGATTATGATTTTGCCTCTAACCCGCTGGCGATTAACGATGCCACTCTGGCCGGTCTGCGCCATAATGTGGCTAAATTCAAACAGCTGAAATATGCGGATTCCATTACTATCGATTTCCACAAATGGGGTTATGTACCGTATACCTCCAGCCTTGTGATGGTACGTGACGGTGATGATTTCAAAGCACTGGAAAATGACCCTGAAAACTTCACCTATTTTGAGCATGCGCTGGAAGGGCAGACTCACCTGCAATCCACCATTGAATGCAGCCGCAGCGGTGTCGGTGTATTCGGTGCGTATGCAGGGTTACATTATCTGGGGATTGAAGGCTATCAGACCATCATTGCGCACTGTCTGCAAAATGCGAACTACATGCGTAACCAGCTGTTGTCCATGGGAAATGCCTGTGTGATGGCGCCGGAAAATCAGGGGCCGAGTGTCGGTTTCCGTCTCTATTCACCGAAACTGGTGAATGATCCGCAGGCCATGTTTGAGCATGAGCTGACCTGTGCCGGGGATAAAACAGCCTATGACATGATGGTGCGTAACAGCCGCTGGCACCGCGAATTATTCCTGAAACGCGGCAAAGCGGGTCTGTTTACCAACTGGGTGGACTCTATCGCCTGCTCGGCCTATGCAGAACATAACCGGTTTGCCTATATCCCCGGGGAAAAGGCGGTCTTTATGAACCCGGTTACGCAGCGTCACCACATCGATGCATTTGCAAAAATGCTTAAAACCATGAGTGCAGAATAAAAAAGGATGTTTTTTTCTTTTCTGTTTGTGGTATAAGAGAAAAAGAGCGTCACGGCAGTGTCTTGTACCGGCACTGTCTGTGAGGCAAAAATTAACGATTTTCAGAGAAGAGTAAACCGATGAACTGCATGATGAACCGTCAGCTAAGCCTAAACCTACTACTCAGTTAGGTGGCTTCGTTTATCTGTTTTTCTTCATAAGCCACCAGTAAGGTGGCTTTTTTGTGTGTATAAACCTGCTGGTGGAACTGTTTTATTTTCGGGAGAGTTCCTATGATGTCAGGTTTTACCGCAAGGATTAATATCAGCGTAATTTCACGATCGGTCTGTTGTTCTGCCGCCGCTTCTGTCTCTCAGATGACACAGCAGGAGGCCGTATGAGTCAGCAATGGACATCCCGCTTTGGTCATATCCTGGCAGCAGCCGGATCGGCTATCGGTATCGGTGCTATCTGGAAATTTTCGTATGTTGCCGCCAATAACGGCGGTGGTGCCTTCCTGGTCGTTTTCCTTTTATTCAGCTTTATTATCGGTCTCGCGGTATTACTGGCTGAAAATATCCTCGGCAGCAGCACCCGTTCCGAAGCCGTCAGTGCCTTCAAAAAAATGATGGGACGTCACTGGGCGTGGATCGGGGTGATCGGCGTGTTCAGTTCCTGGTGTATTTACAGTTTCTACAGCGTGGTCGGCGGCTGGACTATCGGTTATACGGTGATGGCCGCCGCCGGTGAGCTGAATATTACCGACAGCAGCCAGCTGACCGGTATTTTCACCCGCTTTATCAGTAACCCGTGGTGGCCGGTGATTGCTCATCTGGTGTTTGCCGGGATAACCTGTTTTGTGGTCCTGGCCGGGGTGCAGCGCGGGCTGGAAAAATCCGTGAAAGTGATGATGCCGTTACTGTTTATTATTATGATCGTGCTGATTATCGTCGGGATAAGTTTGCCGGGATCATCAGCGGGACTGAAAATGTTCCTGTATCCGGATTTCAGTAAACTGACCGGCAAAGGCGTGCTGGATGCACTGGGTCTGGCGTTCTTCTCCCTCTCTATCGGGCTGGGTATCCACATTACGTACAGTGCGTATTTAACCGATAATAAAAGTATTGCCAATTCCAGCATGTGGGTGGTGATCCTCTCCTGTATGGTGTGTGTACTGGCCGGTCTGATGATTTTCCCGGCATTATCGGCAGCGGGTCTGGAAGCGAATGCGGGTCCGGGTCTGACCTTTATGACCATGCCGGTGTACTTCGCCCATTTGCCGGGCGGCGCGGTGCTGGCAGTGACGTTCTTTGTGCTGTTGCTGATGGCGGCTCTGACATCCGCTATCTCCCTGCTGGAGCATATTGTGGCTTATGTTCAGATGCGTTTTCAGTGGACACGCCGCAGGGCGGGTCTGGTGGTGACCGCGTCAATTATGCTGATGGGTATTCCGGTATCCTTATCTTTCGGGCCGTTAAGTGATGTGACGTTCGGCGGAAAAACGATTTTTGATATCCTCGATTACCTGACATCCAATATCCTGATGCCGTTGTTCGGTATTGCGGTCTGCCTGATTTTCGGCTGGTCGCGCAAAGCGAACGCCCTGATCCCGGAAAACATTACCGGACTGAAGCGTCAGAGTTTATTGCTGGTCTGGCGTTATGTGGGACCTGTCTGTATCGGTGTGATTCTGGTACACGGGCTGATCAGTTAATAACAGATAAAAAAACCGGCCTGCATATGCAGGCCGGTTTGCTTTCCGTCTTATCAGAACCGGTAATTCACACCCAGGAAGCCGCTGTACGGTGTTTCCTGTTTACTGCCGTTGGCGTAGTTGAATTCGCCGTAGACAGCCCAGTTATTATTCAGTTTTGCATCAACACCAATACCGTACTTCCCGGTCGTGCCGGACATATCGTTGGTCCGTTTTCCCTGCTTGTTCAGCTCCACATCCCCGTTTTTCAGGAATTCATGATTCACTGCCACACGGAGATACGGTTTGACTTGCGTACCGTTTTCCAGCACGAAGTTTTTACCGAAAGTGGCACCCAGCTCACCGCTGAATGACCGGGCGGCATCGGCTTTAATGCTAATCTCATTACTGTAGCGGTAATCCGCACCCTGGCCGCGGAAGGCGGCGACCATGGCATACGGCTCAATAAAGTAATTCTCTTTTTCGAAGTACTTACCGGTTTCAACCGAGAAGCCGATACCGTTGGTGTTACTGTTGGCGGAGGTTTTGCCATCATTAAACTGCGCGTCATAATCACTGCGGAAATGGTTGGCTTTCACCACGCCATCCACATAGATCCCGGATTTGTGCTGCCAGGTGGTGTAAACCCCGAGGCTGTAGCTGTTGACCGTACCGTCGTTTTTATCCATCTTCAGCGAAGAATGAGAATATCCCGCGACAATCCCGCTCCAGAGATCGCCATTTTCCAGTTCTGTCATTTTATCGCCGCCGGCAACAATCCCGCTGATATCATGACGGTAAGCGACTTCATTGTTACTGATATTGTGACGTCCGCCGGTGACTTTTGACCAGACACCGAGATTCACCTGCGGGTTATTGCGCAGTTCACCGAGACGGGCGCGCAGTGTGCTCAGTTCACTCCGCCAGATCTGCGGCAGGGCGTTGGCAATCATCATTGCGGTTTTACTGGTTTCTGAAATATCCGGCTTCGGTTCAGGTTCTGGTTCAGGTTTTGGCTCAGGGTCTACCGGCGGAATTTCTTTGGTAGGTGACAGATACCATTCATCAGCTGAATCTTTATCCTGCACCAGATAATATTTATAGGCCCCGAGATCCACACCCTTATTGGTCATGGTAAAGGTATCGTTCTGACTGCCTGCGGCGTGGATCAGATGATAGCGATCCGGATCGGTGGTATTACTGACCAGCGCTTTACCGGAATCCATCACACGGACACCAAACTTACCGTCTGTTTTATCCGAGACACTGAGGAAATCCCCGCTGCCGTCCGCCAGGCTGGTATTCATCACAAACAGGCCGTTACCGGAGAGTTCTTTGATGCTGAGCTGACTGTTACGGCCGGTATTGCTGCTGCCGGGCTCACCGAAGACGGCGACACCGTTGTTCACCAGGTTATCGATAGTGACAACGGATTCAGCGGTATCACCGTTATGGCGGATATAGAGATAGGCGTTATCACCGGCCAGATTCACCTTCTGAGCATACGAGCCTTTGCCGAAGTTGCCGAGCCACGGATGCTGATCCCCGCCTTCCATCACCAGAGAGCCGTCTTCCACATCCAGGTTATAGAAGGAGTAAGCACCGTAATCGAGGATGGTTTGTCCGCCGTTGCGGATGGTGGTGCCTTCTGTGCCGCCGTAAGCCAGAACATGCTGGATACCGCCGTCAACCAGGGTGGTGGCCGCTTCCGCATATTTGCCGACAAGCTGAAGCCCGTCTTTATAAATCGTGGTATCAGAGGCTTTACCGTTCAGTCCGACATTCTGAATACCGCCTGCCATAACCTGTGTATTAACAGCTGTCGGATCATCACCCCATTTTGCATCAGGATTGCTGTTCTCAACCCACTGACCGTTTTCCCAGCCCCCGCTGTGGTTTGTCACCAGTTGCTGACCATACACCACGGTATCCTCAACCGTCCCGGAGCGTACCCGCTGTGTACCGCCTGCATAGATTGTGGTGTTTTTGGCGCCGGTACGGTCATTGACATAGACAGACTGATAGCCGCCGTCATAGATATAGTTATTCAGTGCCAGCCCGGAAACCGCGTGATAGCTTCCTGCACCGGTAATGTAGTTATTGGTGGCAGTGCCGCTGTCCTGTGTATAGGTACCGCCATTCTGAATAATGGTATTTTGGGTTTCTGCATCCGGATTACTGACAGGAATGTACAGCTCACCGCCATCGATCAGGCTATTTTCAGCATAAGCGTTATAGCCGACAGTCAGCTTACCGTCTTTATTTACACGGGTATTATAAGCGGATACCCGCTGTTTGGTGTCAGAGGCAGTGCGCAACTCCATCACACCGAAAGCATCCACGGTAGTGTTATAGGAAGTTGTACCGTTAGACATTTGCAGGTTAGCGACGTGTTTCGCATCAATGCCTTTCAGCGTAATACCGATAACACTGCTGTTATCAAAGGGAGTTTGTCTGAATGAATCGCCCAGATGGGTCGTTGAGTGCCCGATGGTTGTGCCGATCAGGTGGGTGTCATCCTTAAATATAACATTCGGCTTTTGAGCTGCAGAGTAATTGATATCTATTCCGGTCAGGTATTTATAACCTGCAACCGTGAATCCTTTTTCTGCACTGACATCCGCCAGTACATCAGCATCCGCATTGGTATAGTTACCGCTTTTTTTAATGTCATTAATACGCGTTGATTCATCGCTGAAGGTAAATTCAGGAATCGGCTCAGGTGTTACAGCATAACCGGCAGAGGCATACGATATCCCCATTGCGGAAAGTATCAGAAAGGAGAGTTTATTGAGTTTCATTTTTTTGCCCGTGGTGATTTTGTAATAAGACGTCAAAATTCGTGTTATTTATTTAATAAATAAAAGAAAAAAATTTATGCGGGGGCGGAAAGAGAATAACGTGATCCTAGGATTTTAGATAAGGTGAGTCAATGCAGGGGATTTCGGGAAATTTAAGAATGTCTGTGATGCTGCTTTTTTGCACAAAAAAGAGTAAGAAGGATGAAAATGAAATGATTGTTTCAGGTGATCGTCACTATTAAAACGAATAATAAACAGAATATAAATTGTCCGCCTACGTATAAATAGTTGACTATTTTACAGGGATAATCGTCTTATTATGAATTTTATGGTCTTATCCACTATTTTTACTCTTTTATATAGTGATAGTGGCTGATTCATTAGGTTTGATTTATTTCAGAAGAAAAATAAGAAATTTAATATTAATTGATTTAAATCAAAATAAATAATTCGCCATATTATGGTAATTGATTTTTATGTGAAAAATAGCCTTGGTATTTTATTAAAAACGGTATTTATTTGTGCTTAACCGATTAAATAATACCGGATGAGAATGTATTTCATTTTTGTTTTTAACAACAAGGTGGTGTGAGATTTATTATTTCTGTTGGCTCAGTTAATTCTGAAAACACCCGGGGTTGTATCTGATAAGCCAGTAAAATGCAGATGGTAAATGTTGTCTTTTTTTCTGTCCGCAGTGGAAAGTTCCGGTATTCTTATTGCAGGTTGCCGGTGAGTTATATTTTAAATTGATATAAATTAATAAAACCGATAAATAGATTAAATGTTAAAAATAGAAAAAATTCTCATTATCTGTAAAATAATATTTTTGTTATTATCCTTTTGTTTATTAATTATGTTCCGTGTCTCAGTAATTTAATAATAACCGTATTATGTTAATATTAAATTAACACAACGGAATTACAGAAAATGATCGACGATAATACGTTAATTACTTCTGATATGACTTCTGAGGGTATTGACCGGCGAAGCTTTCTGAAACTCTGCGCGGCCTTAGCGGCCACCATGGGTCTCAGTGCAAATGCATCTGCCGAAATCGCGGCGTCCGTCAGCCGTAAGGATTGTCCCCCCGTTATCTGGATATCTGCACAGGAGTGTACCGGTTGCACTGAGTCCCTGCTCCGGGCGACGCACCCGACCATCGAAAATCTCATCCTTGATATGATCTCACTGGAGTACCACGAGGTACTCTCGGCGGCATTCGGTCATCAGGCGGAAGCCAACAAGCACAATGCGATTGAGAAATACAAAGGCAAATATGTGCTGGTGGTGGACGGCTCCGTACCGCTGAAGGATGACGGTATTTACTGCATGATCGCCGGTGAGCCGATTGCGGATCATATCCGTCGTGCGGCGGAGGGTGCTGCCGCGATTATTGCTATCGGTTCCTGCGCTGCCTGGGGCGGAGTGGCTGCCGCCGGTGATAACCCGACCGGAGCGGCGTCGCTGGAAACGGTTCTGCCGGGTAAAACCGTGATTAATATTCCGGGCTGCCCGCCTAACCCGCATAACTTCCTGGCCACCGTGGCGCATATCATTACTTACGGCAAAGCGCCGGGACTGGATAACAAAAACCGGCCGCTGTTTGCGTACGGTCGTCTGATCCACGAACACTGTGAACGCCGCGCTCACTTTGACGCAGGACGTTTTGCCAAAGCGTTTGGTGATCACGGACACCGTGAGGGCTGGTGCCTCTATCATCTTGGCTGCAAAGGGCCGGAAACGTACGGTAACTGCTCCACATTGCAGTTCTGCGATGTCGGCGGTGTGTGGCCGGTGGCGATCGGGCATCCGTGTTACGGCTGTAATGAGGCCGGTGTCGGCTTTCATAAAGGCATTCATCAGCTTGCGGGCGTACAGAACCAGACACCGCGTGCTGAAAAACCGGATGTGGATCTGAAAGAGGGCGGTTCGGTATCGGGCGGCGCTATCGGTCTGCTTGGCGGTGTGGTTGGTCTGGTGGCCGGTGTCAGTGTGATGGCTGTCCGTGAGCTGGGGCGTCAGCAGAAGAAAAACCGGAACGGCGATCCGCGGGGAGAGTAACTGTGAACAGGCGTGACTTTATTAAAGCGGCGTCCGGCGGGGCGCTGCTGTTAGGCAATATATCTGTGAGCCGGGCGGCGGCGGAAAACCGTCCGCCGATCCCCGGTGCATCGGGCATGCTGTATGACTCCACTCTGTGTATCGGCTGTCAGGCGTGCGTGACCAAATGTCAGGATATCAATTTCCCCGGCCGTAATCCGGACGGAGCGCAGACGTGGTCCAACAATGACAAGCTGTCTCCGTACACCAATAACATTATCCAGGTGTGGACGAGCGGCAGCGGTGAACACAAAGATCAGGAAAAAGACGGCTACGCCTATATCAAAAAGCAATGCATGCATTGTGTTGATCCGAACTGTGTCTCTGTCTGCCCGGTCGGCGCGCTGAAAAAGCATCCGGTGACCGGTATTGTGCATTATGACAAAGATATCTGTACCGGCTGTCGTTACTGCATGGTGGGCTGCCCGTATGACGTGCCGAAATATGACTATAACAATCCGTTCGGCGCGATCAGCAAGTGTGAATTGTGTAACCAGAAAGGTGTTGAACTGCTCGATAAAGGCGGTCTGCCCGGCTGTGTGGAGGTCTGTCCGACCGGCGCTATCATTTTCGGCTCCCGTGAAGATTTGATGAGTGAGGCAAAAAAACGCCTCGGACTGACAGCCGGAGATGAATACGCCTATCCGCGCCAGACGCTGAAAACCGGCGATAACTACAACCATCCCGTACCGTCCTATTACCCGCATCTGTATGGTGAAAAAGAGGGCGGCGGAACGCAGGTGATGGTGCTGACCGGCGTGCCGTACCAAAATCTGCAACTGCCGGAACTGGCTGAACTCTCCACCGGAGCACGCTCCGAAAACATCCAGCACACCCTGTACAAAGGGATGATCCTGCCGCTGGCGGTACTGGCCGGGCTTACCGTACTGGTGCGCCGCAACAGTAAAAATGACACTCACGACGGAGGTGATGATCATGAATCATGATCCCAAACCCCTCGGCGGAAAATTATTCAGTAAGCCGATCATCATTTTCGGACCGCTTGTTATCCTCTGTGTGCTGCTTATCGTCAAACGTCTGATTTTCGGGCTGGGGTCTGTCTCTGATCTGAACGGCGGCTACCCCTGGGGGATCTGGATTGCCTTTGACCTGCTGATCGGCACCGGTTTTGCCTGCGGCGGCTGGGCGCTGGCGTGGGCGGTGTATGTATTTAACAAAGGGGAATACCACCCGCTGGTACGTCCGGCACTGCTGGCGAGCCTGCTGGGGTATTCACTGGGCGGATTATCTATCACCATCGACCTCGGCCGTTACTGGAATATGCCGAACTTCTTTATTCCGGGGATTTTTAACGTCAACTCTGTTCTGCTGGAAACAGCGGTCTGTATGACGATTTATATCGGCGTGATGGCGCTGGAACTGGCACCGGCATTCTGCGAGCGTATGGGCTGGAAAGTCTCCCTTAAACGGCTGAACAAAATCATGTTTTTTGTGATAGCGCTCGGTGCGCTGTTACCGGCGATGCATCAGTCCTCGATGGGATCACTAATGATTGCAGCCGGTCACAAGGTCTATCCGCTGTGGCAAAGCTATGAAATGCTGCCGCTGTTCTCCCTGCTCACCGCCTTTATTATGGGATTCTCCATTGTGGTCTTTGAGGGCTCGCTGGTGCAGAGCGGCCTGAAAGGCAACGGCCCGGATGAAAAACGCCTGTTCGGTAAGCTGGCACTGACTGTCAGTGTGCTGATGGCGCTGTTTCTTATCCTGCGCTTCGGGGAACTGATTTACCGCGGCAAGCTCGGGCTTGCTTTCGCCGGGGATTACTACGCCGTCCTGTTCTGGTGTGAGATCCTGCTGATGGTGTTTGCACTGGCGGTCTTCAGTATCCCTGCGTTCCGCCGCGATTCCCGTCTGCTCTACACCGGTGCGGTGAGTATGCTGCTCGGCTGTGCGGCCTGGCGTCTCGCCTATTCATTGCTGGCGTTTGATCCCGGCAATGGCTATCACTACTTTCCGTCAGCGGAAGAACTGTTAATTTCCATTGGTTTCGTGGCTGTTGAGATCTGCGCTTACCTTTTCCTGATCCGCCTGTTACCGATACTCCCCGCAGTAAAAAAACCAGCAGCTCCCCCTTATCATGAGGCAAGCAAGTCATGAGCCAGAGAATTACGATTGATCCGGTTACCCGTATCGAAGGACATTTACGCATCGACTGTGAAATTGATGATGGTGTGGTGACCAAAGCCTGGGCGTCAGGCACGATGTGGCGCGGAATGGAAAAAATTGTCAAAGGTAAGGACCCGCGCGATGCGTGGATGATCCTCCAGCGTATCTGCGGCGTCTGTACCACCACACATGCCCTGGCATCGGTACGCGCTGTGGAAAACGCCCTGAATCTGGATGTGCCGGTGAATGCGCAGTATATCCGTAATATCATTCTGGCGGCGCACACCACCCATGACCATATCGTCCATTTTTATCAGCTTTCCGCGCTGGACTGGGTGGATATTACCTCCGCACTGAACGCGGACCCTGCAAAAGCTTCTGCCATGCTGAACGGCGTGTCTGACTGGCCGCTGAACAGCACGCAGGAATTCATCAAAGTACAGGATAAAATCAAAGCCCTGGTGGAGAGCGGCCAGCTGGGGATTTTTGCCAACGGCTACTGGGGACATCCGGCGATGCAGTTGCCGCCGGAAGTGAACCTGATTGCGGTCGCGCACTATTTACAGGCACTGGAATGCCAGCGCGATGCTAACCGTATCGTGGCGCTGCTGGGCGGAAAAACGCCGCATATCCAGAACCTGGCGGTCGGCGGGGTCGCGAACCCGATTAACCTTGACGGCATTGGTGTGCTGAATCTGGAACGCCTGATGTATATCAAATCATTTATCGACAAGCTGAATGATTTTGTTGAACAGGTTTATAAGATTGATACTGCGGTGATTGCTGCGTTTTACCCGCAATGGTTTGAAACCGGGCAGGGCGCGGTGAACTACCTGAGCACCCCGGAATTCCCGACGGACGGCAAAAACGGCAGTTTCCTGTTCCCGGGCGGCTACATTGAGGATTCCGATTTAACGACGTTCCGCCCGATAGATTCTCAGACCGATCCTTTCCTGCTGGACGGTATTCAGGAAAGCTCGCCGCACTCCTGGTATCAGGATGAAGCGCCGCAGAAACCGTGGGAAGGCACAACCGAGCCGAAATACACCGGCTGGGATGCGGACGGCAAATACTCGTGGGTGAAATCGCCGACCCTGTACGGCAAAACTGTCGAAGTCGGTCCGCTGGCCAATATGTTCTGCAAACTGGCGGCGAAACACCCCGGTACAGAAGAAAAACTGAATGAAATTATTGCGGTTTATCAGACCCTGACCGGCAACACGCTGGAAGTAAAACAACTGCACTCCACACTCGGGCGGATTATCGGCCGTACGGTGCACTGCTGTGAATTACAGGCGGTATTACAGCATCAGTATGCCGCGCTGATCGCCAATATCGGCACCGGCGATCATATCACGTATGTGAAGCCGGAATTCCCGGCCTCCGGTGTGATAAAAGGCGTGGGTTTCCTTGAAGCACCGCGCGGTATGTTATCGCACTGGGTGGTTATCAAAGACGGTGTGATTGAAAACTATCAGGCAGTGGTGCCGTCCACCTGGAACTGCGGGCCGCGCAATCACGATAATGTGGCGGGGCCGTATGAGCAGTCGCTGGTCGGGCTGAAAATTGCCGATCCGGAAAAACCGCTGGAAGTGGTGCGCACTATCCATTCATTCGACCCGTGTATGGCATGTGCGGTTCATATTGTTGATATTGATGGCCGTGAAACGGTATCAGTGAAGGTGCTGTGATGCGGATACTGGTATTAGGTACCGGCAATATTCTGCTGACTGACGAAGCCATCGGCGTGCATATCGCACAAGCGCTGGCGGATCGCTATATCCTGCCGGACTATGTGGATGTGATGGACGGCGGCACGGCGGGGATGGAACTGCTCGGCAGCATGGCCGGGCGTGATCATCTGATTATCACCGATGCGATTGTGACAACGAAAAGTGCGCCGGGCACGATCCGGATTCTGCGGGATGAAGAGGTTCCGGCGCTGTTCACCAATAAAATCTCCCCGCATCAGCTGGGATTGTCTGATGTCCTGTCCGCACTGCGTTTTACCGGGGAATTTCCCGCTAAACTGACGCTGGTGGGCGTGGTTCCGGCATCACTGGAGCCGGGTATCGGCATGACCCCGCTGCTGGAAGCAGTGGTTGAACCGGCATTACAGCAGGTGCTGGCGATACTCCGCGAATCGGGGGTTAAGGCCGTGAAAAAGGAGGCCGCGCATGTCTGAGGAGATTCAGGGATTTATGCACAGCCCGGCAGAGCAGATCCGCGCAGCGTTTGAACGGATTGCCGCAGATACCATGCACGACCTTCCTTTCCTGCATCCGTCGGTGCCGGTGTATGTGACGGAACTGACGTTGTTTGAAGGGCAGTGGACGGGCTGTGTGATCACGCCGTGGATGTGCAGTGCGGTGATTTTTCCGGGGCCGGAACAGCTCTGGCCGCTGCGTAAAGTCAGTGAAAAAATCGGCCTGCGCCTGCCGTACGGCACCATGACATTCACTGTCGGTGAACTGGAGGGCGTATCTCAGTATCTGGCGTGCTCGCTGTTGTCGCCGCTGCCGCATACGCTCTCACCGCAGGAGGGACTACGGCTGGCGGATGACTGCGCGCGGATGCTGCTCTCGCTGCCGGTCACGGACCCGGATGTACCGGCGATGGCCGGGCGGAGAGCGCTGTTCACCGGTAAACGGGTGCCCCGGTATGCATGAGTTGTCCCTGTGTATGAGTGCGGCGGATATTATCCGCGAACAGGCCGCGCGGCACGGTATCACGCGGGTGACGGATGTCTGGCTGGAAGTCGGTGCTCTGGCGGATGTGGAAGAGAGCGCACTGCATTTCAGTTTTGATATCGCCTGCCGCGATACCGTGGCTCAGGGCTGCACACTGCATATTGATGTTATCCCGGCGCAGGCCTGGTGCTGGGATTGCAGCCGTGAGGCCGAAATCATGCAGCACGCCGGGTGCTGCCCGCACTGCGGCAGCGAACGGCTGCGTATCAGTGAGGGGGACTCTCTGCGGGTAAAAAGCCTGGAAGGAGAGTGAGTATCACTCTGCCGCAGTATTCAGCAGCCAGCGGGAAAACTGCTGCATGGCCGGGGTTTCCGTGCGGGACTGTAACCGGGTCAGCCAGTAGCCGCCGAGGGTGATCTCCGCAGTAAACGGCTGAATCAGCGCGCCCGACTGCAACAGGCGGCTGAACATGCTTACCGGCGCAATCGCGATCCCGACCCCCAGTTGCGCGGCTTCCGCCATCGCCAGTGAGGTATCAAACACCATCACCGGTTGTGACGGGGAGGGCGGAGTACCGCCCGCACAGGTCAGCCAGCGGCTCCATTCATCCCGGCGGAACGAGCGCAGCAGCGTAAAACGATGGACATCATCCTGCTGCTGTAACTGTTCTGCCACAGCCGGTGAGCACACCGGAGAGTGCGGTGCACTGAAAATCAGTTCCGCATCCGATTCATGCCACGCGCCGTTACCGAAACGGATAGTATAGTCATGCCCCTCGGCTGCCGGGTCCACATGGTTATTATGTGTGGAGATATGCAGATCAATATGCGGATGGCTGTCATAAAACCCGGCCAGACGCGGCAGCAGCCAGCCTGCGGCAAATGTCCCGACCACGCCCACGTTTACCCGTTCACGGAACTGCCCGTGAGAGAAACACTCCAGGGTATCCGCTATCCGGTCAAATGCCTCATTGAGCACCGGCAGTAATCCCTCGCCCTCATGAGTCAGCACCAGCCCGCGGGATACGCGGGTAAACAGTGCGCAACCCAGCTGCTCCTCCAGCACTTTAACCTGCTGGCTGACCGCGGCATGGGTGACGTTCAGCTCAATGGCCGCACGGGTAAAGCTGAGATGACGGGCGGCGGCCTCAAAGGCACGCAGCGGGTTAAGAGGGAGATAGCGTCTGACCATAATTCACCTGTAAGTTTTTCTTTAGGCTCTTGTTATAATTAACCGTTTGTTCTGCTCCGCGAATCTGACGATACTTGCCGCCGTTACCCACACACGGAAGGTTAATTCTGATGACAAAATCTTTATCTGCAACACTGGTTTCCGCCCTGCTGGCCTTTTCTGCCCCGGGGTTTTCTGCCGCTGATAATGTCGCGGCAGTCGTCGACAGCACCATTAAACCGCTGATGGCACAGCAGGATATCCCCGGGATGGCGGTTGCTGTCTCCGTAAAGGGAAAACCGTATTACTTCAACTATGGTTTTGCGGATGTGCAGGCAAAACAGCCGGTCACTGAAAATACACTATTTGAACTCGGATCTGTAAGTAAAACTTTCACAGGTGTGCTGGGTGCGGTTTCCGTGGCGAAAAAAGAGACGTCGCTGAATGACCCGGCAGTCAAATACCAGCCTGAACTGACACAGCCGCAGTGGAAAGGGATCACCTTACTGGATCTGGCCACCTATACCGCAGGCGGGCTGCCGTTACAGGTGCCGGAAGCGGTGAAAAGCAGTGAGGATCTGCTGCATTTCTATCAGCAGTGGCAGCCGTCATGGCAACCGGGAAAGATGCGTCTGTATGCGAACAGCAGTATCGGCCTGTTCGGCGCGCTGACCGCGACAGCGGCGGGAATGCCTTATGAGCAGTTACTGACCACACGTATTCTGGCGCCGCTGGGGTTATCACATACCTTTATTACTGTACCGGAAAGTGCGCAAAGTCAGTATGCATACGGTTATAAAAACAATCAGCCGGTACGGGTGACGGGGGGACCGCTCGATGCGGAATCTTACGGGGTAAAATCCGCCTCAAAAGATATGCTGCGCTGGGCAGAAATCAATATGTCGCCGTCACGGGCGGGCAATGCGGATCTGGAAATGGCGATGTATCTCGCACAGACCCGTTACTATAAAACGGCGGCAATCAACCAGGGACTGGGCTGGGAGATGTATGACTGGCCGCAGCAGAAAGATATGATCATTAACGGCGTGACCAATGAAGTGGCATTGCAGCCGCATCCGGTAACGGATAATCAGGTTCAGCGGTATAACCGCGCTTCCTGGGTACATAAAACAGGGGCAACAACCGGTTTCGGTGCTTATGTGGCCTTTATTCCGGAAAAACAGGTGGCGATTGTGATTCTGGCAAATAAAAACTACCCGAATACCGAAAGAGTCAAAGCCGCACAGGCTATTTTGAGTGCGCTGGAATAATTTTTCCGGTGCTGCGGCCTCAGCGGACACGCCGGGGCCGTACTTTAAGATTATTCCTTATGCAATAATTTGCTTTATGGGCTGTTTTATGGAGGATGAGAGTATCGGGCACTGACAGCTTCCGGCTGAACCGGATTTCACTGTGTGCTGCGTCAAACTGATGTCAGGTTCAACACACAGAGGAAAATGTTGTCATGGACGTTTTGCGTTTTATCCTCCGCTTACCTTTTATCGTGCTGCGTCTGGCGGCACGTGTTCTTGTTTCTCTCTTTACACTGCTGGGTTTTCTGCTGCGCCCGTTTACCGGACGTATCCGCTGGGCGGTGCCGGGCTGGGTGACATTTGCAGGGAATCAGCTTACCCGGCTGGAGCAGGAGGCAAACCGCTATCCGAAAACCATTTTTGCTTTATTGCTGCTGATCGCCGCAGCGGCGGCCGGCAGCTATTACACATGGCACTGGTATCAGAATAAGCCAAAGCCGGTGGATGTCGCACCGCTGGTGGTACAGGATATTTCCGCTTCGGTGACACGCCCTTCGGCGGTAAATTATAACCGTGATGATAATTCACCGCAGATTGTGACGGTGAGATTCTCCCGCTCTGCCGCGCCGGTAACGCTGATCGGCAAGCCGGTGACGACGGGGATTACCCTCACGCCGGCAATGGACGGAGAATGGCGCTGGCGCAATGATCGCACTCTGGTATTCACGGCGAAAAAAATCTTCCCGATGGGCAAAACCTACACCGTCGATATGGATACCAAAACCCTGCTGGCACCACAGGTGGCGTTAACAGAGAAACAAAAAACCTTTACCACACCTGAATTCTATTATCGCGGCGGTCAGGCGGAATTTTATCAGGATCCGCAGGATCCGATGAAAAAACACGCCATTATCGGCCTGACATTTAATGCGCCGGCAGATGTCAAAAATATGGAATCGCGCCTGTCCCTGACCCGTGACGGAAAGCCGGTGCCATACACCGTCAGTTATGATGATAAAAAACTCAAAGCCTGGATTCACTCCGGGCAGCTGGCTCTCAATGATACTGACAGTGAAGTGCTGCTGACCGTCAGAGCCGGTGTTGGTGCGGCGGTTCCGGCCAATACCACGGCGAAAGATGAAACTTTCCGGGTGATCGTACCAAACCGCTACAGCCTGGATGTCACCGGTATTGAAAGTCAGCTGGCGGAGTCAGAGGACGGAAAAGATCGCCGTGTTCTGATTGTGTCATTCTCTGACCCGGTGAATGAAAAACAGGCCGGAAAAGCGGTCCGTGCCCGGTTGCTGCCGGAAAAACACCCGGATTATCATTCTGAGGGGATTTACGACGACTGGAAATCAGATGATATCAGCGACAAAGTCCTGGCATTATCACAGCCGGTGTCACTGATCCCGGATGATAATGAGCAGGAAAACCAGGCGGCATTCAGCTTCAGTTATCAGGCACCGGCCAACCGCTGGCTTCTGGTTGAAATCACCGGCGGCATGAGTTCGGCAGGCGGCTATTACCTGAAAACATCACGTTATCTGCCGGTGCGTGTCCCGGATTACCCGAAAACACTGCGTTTTATGTCAGACGGGGCGCTGTTGTCGATGAAAGGTGAAAAACAGATCACCGTCGCGGCACGTAACTTCCCGGGCCTGCAACTGGATGTGAAGCGGGTGATCCCCGGTCAGTTACAGCATATCGTCTCTTTCAAAGATAAAAACTTTACCTCAACGGATTTTAACCGCCTGAGTGATGAATATTTCACGGAGCACTTTACTTATCAGACAGCGCTGTCTGCCGCCGCTCCCGGCGATATTCAGTACAAAGGTATCGATCTGAGCAAATACCTCTCTGCTGATCCGTCCGCAAAACGCGGTATATTCCTGCTGAGCCTGCGGGCGTGGGACCCAGCTAAACCGGCGGAAGCCCCGGAAGCGGAAAGCTATGACGAAGGGGATGAAGAGTACGAAGGGGATGTGGTTCTCGACTCGCGCTTTGTGGTGGTCACCGATATGGGGATTATCGCGAAATCTTCTCTCGACGGCTCGCGTGATGTCTTTGTGCAGTCCGTGTATACCGGCGAACCGGTGAGCGGAGCGAAAATCTCGGTGGTGGCCAAAAACGGCACCACACTGCTGAGCCGTGTCACCGGCAGTGACGGTCACGCTGCGTTTCCACCGCTGCATGATTTTCGTAATGAGCAGATGGCGGTAATGTTCCTGGCTGAAAAAGAGGGGGATGTCTCCTTCCTGCCGGTCAATGCCTGGTATGACCGCCAGCCGGACTTCTCGCGCTTTGATGTGTACGGTGATGAAACACCGGAAGATCCGCGCACCCTCAGCAGCTATCTCTTCTCAGATCGCGGTATTTACCGGCCGGGAGAAACCTTTCATGCCGGGCTTATCACCCGCACCTATGACTGGAAAACCCCGCTGACCGGCATCCCGCTGCGGGCGGAGATCCGCGACCCGCGCGACACGCTGATGCACTCACAGAAGATCACGCTGGATACCACCGGTTTCAGTGAACTGAGCTATACCACACCGGAAAACGCCCCGACCGGTGACTGGAATATCTATCTCTACCTGGAGGGCAAAGATGAAAATGATCTGAGCCTGCTCGGCACCACGACAGTCGTGGTGAAAGAGTTTGAACCGGACACCATGAAAGTGGCACTGAAACTGACACCGGATCGTCAGCACGGCTGGGTAAAACCGGATGAATTGCAGGCAGCGGTTGATGTGCAGAACCTGTTCGGCACTCCGGCACAGAACCGCCGTATCGCCACAAAAATGACCATGCGGCCGGTTTATCCGTCTTTCACGCAGTATCCGGATTACCGCTTTTATGAAGACAGCCGCAGTACGGATAACTTCGAAACGCAGCTTGAAGAGCGTACCAGCGATGAAAATGGTGCCGCACCGCTGGCATTAGGGCTGGAAAACTACGCGGAAGCGACCTATCAGTTGCAGTTGTTCACTGAAGCCTTTGAACCGGGCAGCGGCCGTTCGGTCACCGCAGCGGCGCGGGTGCTGGTTTCTCCGCATGATTCACTGGTGGGCGTCAAAGCGGATGGTGATACCGGTTACATCAGTAAGGATGCACTCCGGATGCTGAACCTGATTGCGGTGGACCCGTCACTGACCCGGATTGAGAAAACCAATCTGAAACAGGTGCTTCTGGAGCGGAAGTACATTTCGGTGCTGATGCGCCAGCCGTCAGGTATCTTTAAATATCAGTCAAAACTGAAAGAGACCCGGATTGATGAGCAGCCGCTGACTATCAGCAGTACCGGAACGGATCTCACGCTGAATACCTCGAAACCCGGTCATTTTATCTTACAGGTGGAAGACGCGGACGGTGTTGTGCTGAACAGAACAGACTATACCGTGGCAGGTAACGCAAATATTACCCGCTCGCTGGATCGCAATGCAGAATTGCAGCTGACGCTGGATAAAGAAGAATACAACCCGGGCGAAGAGATTGAAATCGCCGTCAGTGCGCCGTACACCGGCAGCGGTATTATCACCATTGAACGCGACAAAGTATATCAGTGGACGTGGTTCCGTGCGGATACCACCAACTCGGTGCAGAAAATCCGCGTACCGGCAGAACTGACCGGCAACGGCTATGTGAATGTGCAGTTTGTCCGTGATATCAACTCCGATGAAATCTTTATGAGCCCGCTGAGCTTCGGCGTGCAGCCGTTCCGTGTCAGCCATGAGGCGTTTAACGCGGGGATTTCACTGATATCACCGGATATCATGAAACCGGGTGAAAACCTGGCGGTTCATGTGAAAACCACCTCGCCGCAGAATGTGGTGGTCTTTGCTGTCGATGAGGGTATCTTGCAGGTGGCACGTTACCGCCTGAAAGATCCGCTCGACTATTTCTTCCGCAAGCGGGCGCTGGAAGTGAAAAGCACGCAGATCCTCGATCTGATCCTGCCGGAATTCAGCAAGATGATGGCGCTGACCGCCGCACCGGGCGGGGATGCCGGAGAGGGCATCGATCTGCATCTTAATCCGTTCAAACGCAAGCGGGATGAGCCGGTGGCGTACTGGTCGGGGATCACCGCCGTTGATGGTGATGCGGTCTTTAATTATCAGGTGCCGGATTACTTTAACGGTAAGATCCGTGTAATGGCGGTATCAGTTTCACCTGACCGCATCGGTCACACGCAGAGCAGCACAACCGTGCGGGATGACTTTGTACTGACACCGAATATTCCGGCTATGGTTTCGCCGGGGGATGAGTTTGATGTCTCACTCGGTATCGCCAATAACCTGACCGGACTGAACGGTGAAGCGATGCCGCTGGATGTCACTGTCAGCGCCGGTCCGGCACTGGAAATCACCGGCAGCAACCGTGAGCAGATTACGCTTGGTGAGAAGAAAGAGACGGTGTTGTCGTTCCGTCTGAAAGCCAATGCGCTGCCGGGTACGGCGGATATCACTTTCCGTGTCACCTCGGGGGATAAATCGGCGGTCCGCACGCAAAATCTGTCTGTCCGCCCGGCCTCAGCTTATCGTACCCGCTCGTCTCTCGGACGGATGGACGGTAAACAGCAGCGTGTAACTGCCCTGCGGCAGATGTTTGATAACTATGCCAAACGGGATGCCCGTGTCTCTTACTCACCGATGGTGATGAGTGACGCACTGTCGCAGTATCTGGATAACTATCCGTACAACTGCTCGGAACAGATCACCAGCCGCGCCGTTCCGCTGCTGTTCCGCCAGCGCCATCCGGAACTCAGCACATTGCAGTCACAGGCGGAGATCCGTCAGCAACTGCAACAAACTATGACCACACTGCTGACACGGCAGAACGGGCAGGGTGGCATCGGTGCATGGCAGGCCGGGCCGGAAACCGACCCGTTTGTCACGCTGTATGTGGTGCAGTTCCTGCTGGAAGCACAGGAGGCTGGTTATCCGGTACAGGAATCACTGCTCGCATCTGCCAATATTTACCTGAAAAAACTGGCGGTAAACCCGATGCTGAATACGCAGGATGATCTGCGTATGCGTGCCTTTGCTGTCTACCTGCTGACCCGTCAGGGAGAAGTCACCACCGGGCTGCTGGCTGAAGTACAGACACGGATGCAGAGCAGTTATCTGGATTCCTGGCAGGATGACCCGGGAGCGTTATATCTCGCGGCATCCTACAAAATGCTGAAGATGGATAAACAGGCGGATATGATGCTGGCGCCAACATGGAAAGCCCTGAACTCGGCTTACAACAAAGCATGGTGGACACGGAGCTATCTCGATCCGCTGGTGCAGGACAGCACACGGCTCTACCTGATTGTCCGTCATTTCCCGGAAAAAGTGTCTGCTATCCCGCCGCAGCTGTTGGAAAATATGGTGCTGCGTTTTAAAGAGGAACGTTACACCACCTATTCAGCGGCGATGAGCATTCTGGCGATGGAACATTACAGCCGCTATATGCAGCAAAGCGGGGCGGATGCCGGTGAGCTTTCTGTCAGTGCTCTGAAAGGCACAGAGCCGCCGGAAGTGATTTCGGTGATGAAAGATGCCACTGCCACCGGAAAATTCAGTGACGGTGTCAGTGAAATCCGCTTTGATAATCCGTCGGATAACCCGGCCTGGTATGTGGTGACAGAATCCGGTTTTGACCGCACACCGCCGGAAGCCGCGGTGGCGAAAGGGCTGGAAATCAGCCGCGATTACCTGAATGAAAAAGGTGAGGTGATAAACAGTGCTGCACAGGGCGAAAAAGTCTATGTCCGCCTGCATATCCGCGCCAATGCAAAACAGGGACTGAATAATATTGTGGTGGCGGATTTGCTGCCGGGCGGGTTTGAGGTGGTGCGTCAGGACCCGGAAGCGACGGACAGCCTGCAACTGTCACAACTTCCGTTCAGTACCGGCCGCCGCTGGGCGCCGGACTTCAGTGATGCCCGCGAGGACAGAGTGCTGATCTACGGCAGTGCTGCTGCGGATAGTCAGGAGTTTATCTATCAGATAAAACCGGTGAATACAGGACGCTTTATCATTCCGCCGGCTTTTGGCGAAGCTATGTACGACCGGGAGATTCAGGCGCAGTCTGCTGCAGCCGGGGTATTTACGGTTCTGCCGCCGGCCGGTGATAAACCCTGAATGCACAGGCGGTACAGGTCAGAATGAGCGGTATCCGGCGTGTTATACAGAACCTGGCGGCAGTGGTTATCCTGCTGGCACTGTTTCTTATCGGATTCCGCCTCTGGCCGCATCCGCCGCTCTCGGAGGGACTGCCGTTGTCGGTCGCTTATTATGACCGCAACGGCACACTGCTGCGCCTGACACTGGCAAATGACGACCGTTACCGGTTGTGGACGCCGCTGGAAGAGATGTCACCGCTGCTGACACAAGGCACGCTGCGTTATGAGGATCGCTGGTTTTATCTGCATCCGGGGTTTAATCCGTACAGTCTCACGCGCGGTTTTTTTGTCAGCTATATCAGCGGGGAGCGGCTTCAGGGCGGTTCGACCATCACCATGCAACTGGCGCGGATGCGCTGGCATCTCAACACCCGCACCCTGCGGGGGAAAACAGAACAGATCCTGCGGGCGGTACAGCTGGAACTGAGCTACTCCAAACACGATATCCTGGAAGCCTATCTCAACTATGCCCCCTATGGCCGGAATATTGAAAGTGCCGGGGCGGCCTCGCTTATCTATTTTAATAAAAAACCGGCGGATTTAACGCTGCCGGAAGCACTCACGCTGGCGGTACTGCCGCAATCGCCGGGATATCGTGTGACACCCGGAGCGGCGGATATCAGCCAGCCGCTGATGCAGGCGCGTAACCGGCTCTGGCAGCGCTGGCGGGAAGAACATCCTGATGATGAGAACATGGCCGCGCTGTTTGAACTGCCGCTGATGCTGCGCCAGCCGGAGCAGATGCCTTACATCGCTCCGCATCTGATTGAACAGATCGCGCGGCAGAACCGGTTCAGTGCTGAAAAATCACAGACAGTGGTCACCACACTGGATCTTAATCTTCAGCGTATTGCCGAAAAACAGGTCGCTGCATTTATTGCCCGCTGTCAGCAGGCAGGATTACATAATGCGGCAGTGCTCCTCGTCGATACCCGTGATATGGGTGTGCGGGCGCTGGTGGGATCGGCGGATTATTACAACACCGGTATTCACGGACAGGTGAACGGCACCAACGCCAAACGCTCTCCCGGCTCGGCGCTGAAACCCTTTATTTACGCGCTCGGGCTGGAACAGGGCGTGCTGCATCCGCTGACCATTCTTAAAGATGTCCCGTCCTCGTTCGGCAGCTATGCGCCGGAGAACTTCGATCTGCGTTTTATGGGGCCGCTGCCGGCGACACAGGCACTGAATTACAGCCGTAATATTCCGGCTGTGGATATCGCGGCAAAACTCAGCAAACCGAATCTCTATCAGTTTCTCCGTCTGGCCGGGCTTTCCGGGATGGCGGGGGAAAAACACTACGGGCTGTCGCTGGTTCTGGGCGGCGGTGAAGTGACGGCGCAGGAGCTGGCAAAACTCTATGCGATCCTCGCAAACCGGGGCGTTTTACGTCCGCTGCGGATGACCGAATCCGAACAGCCCGCCGCACCGGTCCGCCTGCTGAGTGATGAAGCTGCGTTTATCACCCTGGATATGCTGGGGCAGCACCGTCGTCCCGGCAACACCCTCGCACAAAAACCGATGACACTGCCGGTGTACTGGAAAACCGGCACGTCCTGGGGATTTCGTGATGCGTGGAGCAGCGGCATTACCGGGCCGTATGTGCTGGTGGTCTGGCTCGGCAATTTTGACGGTACGGGGAACAGTGCGCTGATTGGTGCGGAAGCTGCCGCACCGCTGTTTTTTAATATTATCGATAATATTATGGCGGAGTACCCGGCGCTGCGGGAGCCGGACTTTCCGCTGCCGGAAAATCTCCGTCAGGTGGAAGTTTGTCTGGCCAGCGGTAACCTGCCGACGCAGTGGTGCCAGCGGCGGGGCAAAACCTGGTTTATCCCCGGTAAATCCCCGATTGCGGTTGATACCATTTACCGGCCGGTGGCGACGGATAAAATCACCGGTGAGGTAGTCTGTCCGCCTTATGATCCCGCGCAGGTCAACATTGATATCTATGAATACTGGCCGTCTGATCTGGCCCGGGTATTTGCCATGGCCGGGCTGCCGAAGAAAACTCCGCCGTCTGCCGCGCACTGCAAGGGCGGCAACAGCCTGATCGGCGGCACACCACCGCGCATTACCGCACCGCTGCGCAACACCACCTACACCCTGCGGCGGACGGAAAACCAGTCCTCCTCCCTGTTTTTCACCGCCACTGCCGATAATGACAGCAGTGTGATTTACTGGTTTGCCGGTGATGTTTATCTTGGCAACAGTACCAGCCGCCGTCAGCTGGAATGGAAACCGGAAGCCGCAGGGCGTTACCGCATCCGCGCAGTGGATGACCACGGCCGAGCAGATTCACGGATGATTCAGGTGGATATTCTGGGGGTGAGGGAGAAGTGATATATTAAAATTCAGTTTTACTTTATTTAATAAAAGAGTAATGAGAAATATTTTATTTTTTAATTTTATTATTTTTACTTTAATTATATATACTCTCTATATATTTATTTTAGTTATTTGTCTTTATTTTACATTTTAATTTTATATGTGCGAATGTTATTTCAATCTCATTTTTGATTGTTTTTGCATCTTGGTGTTGACAATCAAGATAAATTTAAAATACTAGGCTGTTGTTAATATCATGAAGTCATGACTTTAATTCACTGATGTATTATTACGGTTTAAATAGCCACTTAACGAGGTGTTTTATGGAAAATGAAGTCATTTTTACCGATCTTGAAGAGCGCGTTTCATCAATTAGCGAGGAGATCGCTATGTATACAGAAGAACAACTCATTGAGTTAGAGTAATAAAAAAATAAAAGCCACCTGTAATGGTGGCTTTTATTATTACACCAGGAAGGAATAATATGGTTATGATAAAGCCTCTGATTAAGCGTTCCCATCATGTTATTTTATCAGATGATGGTGATATTTGTATTGGTGAATTACCCGGAAATGCCAAGATAATAAAGAAACCTCCGGAATGGGTTAAGGTTGTATTATCAAAACTTGATGGGTTGCATACTATACCGAGAATTCTTAAATCAGTATCCCTGAAAGGGTATGATATTAATGATAGCGATATTATATGGTTAATTAATAAACTTAAAAATCATGGACTTATTGATGATAATGCCTGCTATTCCGATATGTTAACATCTGAAGAAATAGAATTATATGATCGTCAGTTACTCCAGTTTTCTGTTGTGGATAAAAATAATTATAATGCAATTAAATACCAGGAAAAATTAAAAAAAAGTCGTGTATTGATATTGGGAATGGGAGGCTGGGGAACCTGGTGTTCTCTTCAGTTAGCTGTATCCGGTGTCGGGATACTGAGAATTGTTGACGGAGATGATGTTGAGTTATCCAATTTAAACCGCCAGATATTATATACACCGGATGATATCGGCAGAAAAAAGACAGATGCAGCATCAGATTCATTAAAGCAGCATAATAAATACGTGATAGTTGAGAAGTATCCTGTTTTTGCCACAACTGATGAAAATCAGCTTTCAGAATTATTAGATGGCGTTAGTCTTGTCTTATTGGCCTGGGCTAGTCTTGGCTATTACAGAAAAAATACAGTGGAAGAAAGTATTCACCGTTTAGCCCACATAAATAACATTCCGGTCGTTGAGCTTGGTGGTGATCCATTTGATATTTCTGTCGGGCCTGTTTATCTGAATAATGGTAATGGCGTTAATTATTCTGAAGTAAAAAAACAAGCCGGTCGACATTTTTATGGTAACAATGCTGATATAAAAAAATTTCGTAAAGCACGTATGAAGCAGCAATTTCTTAATGGTAACAGAGTGGTAAATGCCTGGCAAAGTGCGCCATCATTAGCAGCAATGTCAGGACTGATTACCGACCAGGTTGTAAAAATTCTTACGGGTTATGATGCTCCGGCCCTGGAAGGTAAAAAATGGCATTTGAACCTTCGTGATTTTAGTGTCAGAGAGGAAAATATATATAATGAAATCTGATAAATTATTTACAATATTTCAGAAGCAAGGTTATGTATCATTTGATATAGCAAGTTTTTTCCCTGAACTTACGATGTGTTCTAAAGAATTTTATGAGATTGATGAAGAATACTGGTCATGGATTATTAAAAACAAGAATGGTGAGCATGATTTTTATTTAAAAAAACATCCAAAGAATTTAATAGAAAATGAAAAAGTATCAGCGTTATCAGATTATGAGTCAGGGCGGTTTTCCTTCTCGTTCAGAAGAATAGTCTATGATGATATTGGGAAATCGGTGGATTGTTTTAATAAAGTTAAATCTATTGTTAATAGTATGCGTTTTTTTAAGTTTTTGGAACATGTCACAGGAAGAGAATTAAAGAAAAATACAGTGATTTATCTTAATAGATTTGATTGTGGTGATTTTTTAACGGTACACAGTGACCCGGGGCAAAGTGTCGGATTGGTAATTAATTTTACACTAAACTGGAATATGACTCATGGTGGTCTTACGATGATATTAGATCAGGCAGGTAAAAAAATCATTGATACTTTGATACCGAATAATATGACAGCTTTAATATTTGATACAGGTAAAAAAAATATTCCACATTTTGTTTCAATGGTAACAGCAAAAACACAGAATAAACGTATTGCCTTAGTTGCCCGCTATGACTGAAAAAAAGGTACTGCTGTGTATGGCATTAGTCATTGCCCTGATATGGGGAAGTAATTTCCCTGTATCTAAAGCCGCAATTGAACAAATAGGTGCGTGGCCATTCAGGTTTTATTGTAATGCTATTTCTGTTGTTATCTTACTAGTTGTTGTTTTATTCTTATTCCGGAAGGAAATAGCGTTCAAAGATATTCTGCTATGTATCCCTCTGGGGATATTTAATCTATTTTTGGTTCCGTTACTGAACAATATTTCTCTGTTTTATACTGATGCGGTAAAATCATCAGTGCTGATTTATACCATGCCGATTTTTACGTCATTAATTTATATGGCTATCAACAGAAGTATAAATATAAAATATGTGATGACAGCGATTTTGGGCATGATAGGTGTACTGATTTTTATTTCCGCGGATAAAATCGGAACAGGTGAGTTAATTATATTAATCAGTGCATTTTGCTGGGCAACAGGAACGTGTTTATCAGAAAAAATACCGGTTAAATCAAATTTATTGCTCAGAGTTTTCTATCAGAACTGTGTTTCACTGCTGCTGATCGTACTGACGATGCAATTTATGTCTGATGATATCCGGTTACCATTATCTGTGTTCAGTCAGCCTCATGTGTTATTACCGGTCTTGTATACAGGAATAACCGGTGGTGTCTTTGTTTATATTTTATGGTTTTATATGATTGAGAAGGGCGGAGCAGAACTGACATCCTGTGCCATTTTGCTGTCACCGGTTATCAGCGTTTTTATTTCTTATTTTTTTCTGGGTGAATCTGTCACGCTGAGTATGCTGGCTGGTATGTTGTTTATTATTTCCGGCCTTTTTATTGCGTTCCGGAAGGAAAAATCATCCGGCAGGTAATACAATCGCCCTCCCGGAACAGGTCACATTCCGGGAGGGCGCTGATAATAAAACCGCTTATTTATTTTTTATCGCTGATACGTGAGAAATCCCATTCTTTTAACGCTTTCGTGGCATCTTTATTACCGTATTTTTCTGAGAGAATCAGGTTGTCACGCGCTTTGCGCAGATCATCATCACTGCCGGTGCCGGCCAGTTTGTGATAATAAATCCAGGCAACTTTGTATTTCGCCAGTTCATGATGACTGCCCTGTTCGAGGGAGGTCATCTCATAATAACGGGCTGCCTGCGGGTAATCTTTTTCCAGCCCGGCCTGACCGAAATAGAGCATATCACCGGCGAGATGAGCGGTATTACTGTCCCCCAGTTTTGCACCCGCATCAAAATAGGCGAGGGCTTTTTTGCCGTCCACCGGAATACCGCGCTCATTTGGTCTGCGGTGGAGATTACCCAGTACGTTATACGCTCTGGCGTAGCCGTTTTTACCGGCCAGTTCATAGTAATAGAGCATTTTTTCTGTATCTTCCGGAACGCGTTCACCACGGGCATAATTGACGCCCAGTGAGAATGCGGCCAGCGCATCGCCACTTTCCGCTTTCTGCCGGTTTGCTTCCATTTCCTGTTCATAGCGGCCGTATTGTTCATACTCCTGCTTTTTCTTAATCCGCTGCAATACCGCTTCACGTTCTGCATCCGTCAGTGTCCCGGTCAGTTTGTCACCCTCATGGGTGCTGGTACCGGCAAGCGAGCCGTAGTAATAAACTTCTGCGGCATCTTTTTTTCTGATATAAGCGTTATACATTCCTTTCAGGGCGTGAGTGTCGTTATATTCCAGCGAACGGGTATACCACGCGATGGCTTTATCGGGGTCCGGTGCTTTGTTACAAAAGCCTTCAAGCCACGCATCACCCATGTCTTTGGTCCCGGCTTCCGGCAGCATCACTGTGTGGTTGTTTGTATTTTCCGGGAGTGCCGATTTTTGCAGCCATTCGTTCAGATACTGTTCCGCTTTAGCGGGGTCCGCATCGTCACGACGGCAGTATTCTGACGATATATAATATCCGGCGAGTATTTCTGTAGCGGAAAAATCACCGCTGTCATGTGCTTTTTGCAGATAAGACAGGGCCTTATCCATGTCATTATTTTGCCGGTAATAATAGAACAGTGCTCTCTGCGCATCAGCCCGTTTCTCTGCTGCCGGTTCCGCTAACGCGAGATATTTTTTGTTATCCGCGTGATACCGGTAGTGACCTTCGTTATCACGGAGCGTGCCGTTATACAGATCAGCCAGTGTGGCAAAGGCGATACCGGAAACGGCAGTGTCGCTGTTGTCCAGCCCGTTTTCCAGCCGGGTGATAATGCCGGACCACTCTGGTGAATCAGGTATCAGGCTGCTCTCTCTGAGCTGCATGACAGCCAGCTGTATATCTGAACAACTGTCACCTTTTTCAGCTCCGCGGCGTAATACAGCCATTTTATCGCCGGGGGTGTCCGTTATATCGGCCAGAACACAGAATGCGGGCAGGTGGCCGCTCTCCGCGCTTTTTGCAAACCAGTAGCGGGCAGTATCATAATTACCGCGATTTTTATAGTGCATACCGGTGGCAAGCATGGCCTGACTGTCCCCGGCCTGTGCCGGTTTTATCGTTTCTTCGTAGAATGCGATATCATCAGATACATCACGCCGCCCTTTGTAGGCCCGCATCGGAATAATGGCTTTATCCCAGTCTGGTTCGATAATCCAGCGCTGTGTATTTTTATCGAATTCACCTTTGGCATACGTATCTGCCAGCAGGATAGTGGCACGTTCATGGCCGGTATCTGACGCTTTTTGCAGATATAAAATTGCTTTTTGCGGATCTGCCCGGGTACCGTTGCCGTACAAATAGGCATAACCGGTTTCATAGGCCGCATTCGGGCTTTCATCCGTCAGTTTCACGTTCATTTCAAACTTATCCATCGCCTTCAGCTCATTTTCAGCGTAATCACCGGCTTTGGTAAAGTATTCACGGGCTTTCTGACGATCCGGACTGACCAGTCTGCTGCCTTCCAGGTACTGTGTACCCAGGTTGCGCAGATAGCTGTTATTACCGGTTCCCGGGAGTTTGTCATACAGCGACAGAAGTCGTTTTTTATCTTCCGGACTGAGCGGGTCAGCGTTTTTGTAGTCATCAATCAGTGTGGTAATTGCGTTGCCATTACCACCATCGGCTGCGATTTTCAGATAATAGCGCCATTTTTCACGGTCCTGTACCAGGCCGTAATCGCCGCTCTTCCATGCGTAAGCTAATTCGTAAGCGGCGTCAGCATCCCCTTTCTGTACAAGGGCGTTCAGATCAATAAGCGTTTTTTTGCTTTTTTCCGCTTTTTTCAGGCGTGATTCTGTAAAACGGTAATCGCGATCGGGGATCTTTTTATACCAGGCAATGGAGGTATCCATATTGGCTTTTTCGCCATATTTACCTTCGTAATAGATCTCACCCAGTTCATACATACAGGCCTGGCTTCCGGTGTCAGCACATTGCTTCAGGCGCGGTACTATATCGCGCTCCGTCAGTCCGGTGATCCGCAAAAAGGCCTGATTCCGGTTGCTCTGCGTTCCGGAACCCGCTGCGCTCTGTAAGCGGTTCACGATGTATTCACCGGCGTGCTGATTACCCGCTTCCGCCGCTTTCTGCATCAGTTCAATATCCGGGCGCAGCATATCATCAGTGAAATCCGGTTTTTTCTCTGTTTCTTCCATTTTCAGCAGCGCGTAGTAATAGGTAACATCCGGGTCGTGACCAATCAGCGGCTCAATCTGTTTTTGCGCCTCAGCATTATTATCATGCAATGCGAACTGCACCCAATACTGTCTGGCAAGGACGTTTTCTTTTCCGGTCGTGAGTAAAACCTGCATCACATCATTCCACTCTTCCGGCGAAAGCTGAGTACGGGGATCGCTGTTTTTCAGCATATCCATCATCAGCTTCAGTGCCAGCTGATTATCGCCGCTGTTAAGGGAAATAAGTGTTTTGGCCAGATGAACATCGGAACTCAGGGTATATTCGCGGGCCTTTTTATACAGTGCCATTGCCTGTTCACGATTTTTTACCGGATCTTCCCGCAGCAGATAACCGGCGTAAAAATGTGCCTGACGGTAGTTTTCATTCTCTTCAATGTCTTTTTTCAGGAATGCGATAATCTCTTTTTCATCAATTTCACCGCCGGTATCAAAAGAAAAATAGAGAGCGGTTAACCGGCGGTAAACCTGATCCTGATAAGCGGTATTTTTCAGCAGAGATTTATAGATCCCGACAGCCTTTTTCATATCCTGCTCAACACCAAATCCCATGGCGTATTTATAAGCCAGTTCATCCCGGTAATCTGCCAGCGGTGATAACTCCGCCGCTTTTTTATTTAACTCAAAGGCACGAACCGGATCATAAATATTCCCGTCCTTGTCACTGTAACGCTGTGAAGCCAGCATCAGCACGTCGGCATCATTCGGATATTTTTCCAGTAATACCGCTAAATAAGTGGATACTATCGCGTTAGTTTCATTATCCGAAAATTGGTAACTATTTGTAATATTGCGGATTATGTTGATTAATGCATCCCGGTGACCGGCATCCGCTGCCCGTTTCAGGTATTCATCCGAGAGATCCCGGTCATAATTGAATGCATCGTCATAACGGATATTGCGGTGGATTTGATAAAGCAGATAAAGCGCATCAGGATATCCGGCTTCAGCAGAAGCTTTCAGATAATCCGGCTCTGTTTTGGTATCAAGATACCAGGTGTAAAGGGCTTTCGGATCTTTTTTATCAATCAGCGGCAGCAAATAGGAGAGGGCTTTTTCTTTATTTTTGATGACTCCTATACCCTGCATATAGACATCATAGAGAGCGTAACGGGCATGAATATTGCCGTTTTCTGCCATTTTTTCCAGTTTTGCCAGACGGGCAGTTATTTTATCCGGCGTTTCCGAGCCGTAGAGTGATAACGCTTTTGGCATAAAATCCTCTTCACTGAGCGAGCTTATTTGTGAAAAGGCCATATAGCGGTATTTTTTTGCCTGTCCGGGGTCAGCTTCTATTCCGTAACCGCCGGTCTCATATATCCGGGAAAGCAGCATAGCCGGGAAGATAAATTGCTCACTGAGTAACGGCGTCAGGATACTGACAGCTTTTTTATAATCTTTATCATATTCGTAAGCGATATAACCCAGGGCAAATTTTGCAAAAAACGATCCCTGGTCTGCGGCAGCCGTCATATATTTCCGTGCCTGTTCTGCATCTGACGGCGTATTTTCATATTTATCGAGCATATAAATACTGCCCAGTAATTCCTGAGCCTCACGCACACCGGCCTGTGCCGCCGCTTTCAGTGACGTAATACCATGCGGATCCTGTCCGGTATAAGGCGCCATACCGTGATAGCGGTAATAACCGAGGTTATACAGGGCATTTTTATTACCGGCTTTTGCGGCACGTTCCAGCCACTGATAACCCAGCAACGCATTTGCCGGAACACCATTGCCGTTGAGATACATCACGGACAGCGCATAGGCCGCCTGCGGATCTTTTTCTGCTTCTGCAGAAAAATAGCGGAATGCCCCGTCAGTATCCCCGGACAAATACAGCTCATAGCCCTTATCTGCCGGAGTGCTGCCGGATGTTACTGAATAGGTCAGCCAGGCCCCGCCGGACAGTGCAACAGAAATAAGCAGAGCAATCCTTAGTTTACGTTGCTTTGTCATATCATCCCTTATACGGATTAATCTTAAATAAGAACATAAAAAATAAAAATTTGACTTAGTGTAACGGATTAAAAACGTAATTCAATGTGATCAGACAGGCAAAAAAACAAATAAAAACATTATGTTATTTTAGGCGGATATGCGGAGTAATCTTTTTTCTGACGCGGAAAAATCGGTATCTGAATAACAAGCGGGAGATAATACAGAGAAGTGAAGTTTGGGCAGGAAATTAACCTGCGAAAGCAGATTTAATATTTTACAGTCGCTTCCGGGAGATATTCAGAATAGTAATGTTCCTGAAATCTATAAATATCATTAGTAAGGTTTACAGAGATATTTACACTTACGGATGGTAAGCTATTTTTGTCCACAGAAACCTCCGTATGCCCGGCTATTCAATCATTTTTGTTCAGGTGGCCAAATTAACGTTGTAACTCAGTTTGGAGTAACGCTTTATAATAAATCTATAATTCTTTCTCCAAGTATTTTAGCCTCAGCTTCCGATTTTATATTTGTGAAGCACAATAACAAACCAGATCTATGTTCTGAAAAAATTGACCAGCGAGACAATGCATCAGCAAAAATCCCTTGATTTACTAATTTATCTGACAGCAGCCTATCCACTTGATTTCCTTCGGTGTTTATTAATAAATGCATTCCCCCGGGTTGGGGGGCGATAGATAATTTATGATTGAAGGCTTCGGTTAATCCAGCCACAGTCATTGTACGACGCTCTGCGTAAAGTCGTCTCATACGCTGAATGTGGCGGGCAAAATGCCCCTCATGCATAAAAGTACTCATTATTGACTGTGTTACATGAGGTATACCATTACCTAAAACACGGTTAACCTCTTCAAAACGGCTCAATTGGGTTTCCGGGACGACAAGGTAGGCGAGCCGGATACCCGGAAACATCACTTTACTGAATGTTCCCATATAGATGACTCTATTATGGAGATCAAGACTTTTTAAGGCAGATAACGGTCGGCTGACATATCGGTATTCTCCGTCATAGTCGTCCTCAATAATCCAGCGTTGGTTACGGGTTGCCCATTCTAATAATTCCTGGCGCCGGCTCAAGGACAGGGTCACACTAAGCGGGCTTTGGTGGGCTGGTGTCACTATTGCCGCCGATGCTTCCGGAGCTTGTGTAATGCCCTGAGTGACATTAATACCATCTGAATCAACCGGGATTGGGGTATAACTTAATCCTGAATGGACTAATATCTCCCGTGTTAACGGGTAACAAGGATCTTCAATCCAGATATTGCTATTTGGCTGAAGTAACGTTTGAATAACTAAGTTTAAACTTTCCCGGTAACCTGAAGTGATAAATATCTGTGATGGTTCACAGCGTACCCCCCTTGCTACCTGTAAATAGGCTGCAATAGCACTGCGTAATTCAGGTAACCCGTTATTTGCGGGGTATGATAAATCAGCTACATCCATACTACGCAGATGCTTTGCTCCCAGCCTTGCCCACAATTTTCGCGGAAAAGCATCTAATGCAGGCAATCCCATTTGAAATGGCATAATTTCAGGCGATGCTTGTAAGTTAGTTTGCTTTCTGCCGGTTATCGATGGTGATGTATTGCCTGCTGCCCAAACATGTAAGTTTGGTGTCACGATAGTACCAGCCTGGCCTTTGGGTTGTATGTAGCCCTCAGCTGCCAGTAATGAATAGGCCATTTCAATCGTGCCACGAGCGACCCCTAACTCACTCGCTAAAGCACGCACCGATGGGATTCGTGAACCGGGGACAAGTGTTCCTTTAATAATAGCGGCACGAAATGTTTCATATATTTTCCGATAAATAGGCTCATTACCTGAACCGGGTGGTAATGCAATATCTTCGGTTTTTTTAAACATGGCCTGGTTCTAAAGTCATTTTATGTACCTTTAAGTGTAGCAAGATTTTGTCATAATAATCTATATCAAATAAGGAGCATTGAAAGGATATAAGATGTGTTGTGATGACATTCGCCATGCTGAAACGACAGAAGAGTTACGGGCCTGCTTTACTGTTATGCAGCAATTAAGACCTCACTTACCCGATGAGAATGATTTCATTAAAAAAGTGACACGTATGCGGGCAGAAAACTACGCATTATTAGTGCTGTGGCAGGAAGGAATACCTGTTGCGTTGGCGGGTTATCGTAGTCAGGAAAATTTAATATATGGTCGCTTTCTTTATGTGGATGACCTCATTGTTACCGAAAGCTGCCGAAGTGCGGGTTATGGTGCGCTATTACTTCAAAAAGTAGAAAAAATAGCGGGTGAAAAAGGGTGTGATAGATTAGTTTTAGATACCGGGTTAGATCTTGCATTAGCACAACGCTTCTATTTTCGCCAGGGTATGCTAACCGGAGCAATAGGTTTTAGTAAAATACTAAAGGTACAGGAAGAATGAAAATTTTACGTTTGATATGCAGCCCTAATGGTAAAAACTCAGAGAGCTTTCAGTTATCGCAATTCCTGATTAATGAATTTATTAAGTCACAAATGCCAAATGAAGTAAAAGTTGTTGAAATTAATACCAACTCATTACCATATATTGATAGCCCATACGCCCTCGCTTTGGGAAATACTGTTGATCCTCAAGGCTATGATAATGGTTCACTCGTTGAATCAGAGCAGTTAATACAATCTTTAGCAGAGGCGGATTGTTTAGTGATAGCGACACCGATGCATAACTGCTCCATACCTTCATCATTGAAAACATGGATTGACCACGTAGTCCGTATTCGTCATACATTCACAGCAACGGCCGCTGGTAAAACAGGAACATTAACAGATAAACCTGTTTTCATCTTAGTGTCTTCAGGTGCAGTTTTTTCAGGAGCGGAAGCTCGTCAGCCAGATTTTCTGACACCTTATCTAAAAATGATACTTGCTACTATAGGATTGCATAATGTGACATTTTTTTCCATTCAGGGAACCAGCAATGTTAAGATGATTTTTGAAAGAAATAAGTTACGCGTACAAGATGAAATATCTGCCTATTTTTCTGGTGAGTTGCCCGGGACGTTAAATCAGTGATTATTAAACCAGTATATTTAAATGCATCCAAATATATTCAGAGCAGGTATTTCTCCGATTTATTGCTTAAAATTAATTAAATATTAATTTGTTGTCAGTTGCTTTACTTAAAACAACCGAAGTTATCTTACTGTGGACAGTAAACATTATTCCATGATTACGACGGATGCAAACTGTAGTGGTTTAATAAATTTGACCAAATGAAATCACTGATAGCGGGTGGATTTTTGCCGCTCTATCGGTTTGATCACCGCAGAGAGAATCCGGATAAACCGCCATTAATACCAGATTCATGAGCACCGGCACAATCCCTGGCGGAGTCACTGAATAAAAAATAATGTTTAAGTCGTTTAAATAAAAACGACCCGGAAAGAGGATGTTACCTGGCTGAGCTCGCGGAGATAAAAGCAGTGAAACATTATATACTGTTAAAGTTATTAGCAGCACAAAATGATATTAATATTTTAGATTTACTGCTGATAGTTAAAGATTCTGATATTAACAGTATAATCGAATAAAATCTTTACAAAATTTATTCTTGAATAATATAATGAAATTAAATGTTTGCAATTTTCATTTTTGAAAAATAAAGGAAAATTATCATGACAAGATCATCATTACCTAAAAACAATACCAAGGCATATAACTTATTAATCGAATCAAGTAATAGCGCTGATGAGTTTGCTTTATCATCAGGCCTTGAAGAGGGATTTATACATTTAATCAAACTGAGGATTTCTCAAATTAACGGATGCGCTTTTTGCATTCGTTTACATACCCGGGATGCTGAAAAATGTGGTGTCAGTTCAGACAAAATAGCACTGGTGGCTGCATGGAACGAAAATGACTATTTTACTGATGAAGAAAAATCAGCATTAGCACTAGCCGAATCGGTTAATTTTATTCATAAAGGACATATTCCAAATGACGTTTATAATAATGCAGCCGAACATTGGAACGATGCCCAAATAGCGGCCATTGAATGGCTATCTGCTATTATGGGAACGTTTAATCGTATAGCGATTGCCAGCCGTTATACAGTTAAGCCATAAAATCAGTTAGTCGCACGTTATTTCTGTAGAAAAATAAGTAATAAGTGGCTTTAGTGCCTTAAAGCCATTTTTTAAAAAATTAAAAACAGAGCAGTTGGCCCGAAAGATAAAGAATTTTACAGTAATTTTTAATACACATAATGTTTATGTATTTTATCGTTATTATAAGATGATTTCATTGTTATAGTGACTGGTAATATTATAAGGGGTATTTATATTAACTGGTGTTGTTATTAGTTTTTATCCCTATGGTTGCTAATCAGGAAAGTCTCAGGAATTTGAATGCTAACAAAATAGGACGTTTGGAGATAAATAAAATAAAAACTACCTCGATAAATAATAATTTTATTGATTTTAGGATGCTGGCTTAAGTATTCATTAAATCTTGCAATGCGGAATATTTGCAGTTCCCCGGGTGAAAACTGTCTGAAAATATGTCTCAGTACATATATCAGGAAAGAATGCTCCATCATATATTTTTATTTGGTTTTCAATAGAACATCATCCGGCTGTTTCTGATAGTAAATGCCACATATTTACTTATCAGGTTTATGCAATTTCTGAGACTTATTATTGTTTAAGATGTACCACAATGACCCCATCAATATTTGGATTAATAAACTAAACAGAAGGTAAATATGAGTAAAAAGAAAGCAACAACGCAATCATGGGGTGATCTACTGAAAGGGCGTAACAGTTTAAAATCTATTGCGCTGGCGGGAGGCGTAGCACTTCATGCGATCAATATCTATGTGGTCACAACAATATTACCGACGGTTATTTCTGAGATTGGAGGTCTTGAATTTTATGCATGGAATACAACATTATTCGTCATCGCCTCTATTGTCGGGTCTGCTTTAGCAACAAAATTAATCGAGGGTACTAATCCACGGGCTGCTTATTTAATTGCCTTAGCAATTTTTTCTCTTGGTTCAATTATGTGTGCCATGGCGACATCAATGCCATTCTTATTACTGGGGCGTTCTGTTCAGGGATTTGGTGGCGGGATTTTGTTTGCACTGAGTTATGCTTTAATCCGTATTGTATTTAAGGAAAACCTTTGGTCAAGAGCTATGGCTTTGGTTTCTGCGATGTGGGGAATAGCGACACTTATTGGTCCTGCTGTGGGCGGCGTTTTTGCTCAAATGGGGAATTGGCGCTTAGCATTTTGGGTATTACTCCCTGTAGCACTGATACTAACAATTATCGTTATCAGCCAGTTTAAATTTGCCAAAGAAGAACGTAAATCTACACAAAAAATTCCGTTATTATGCATTGGATTTCTTGTTTTATCAGTATTGTCTATCTCTGCAGGTAGCTTATCTCAGAGATTAGAACTCAATATATCAGGTATTGTAGTTGGCCTGTTGTTTGCGGTATTAATTGCAAGAATTGATAACAAAGCAAAAAGCAAATTATTACCAACAGGAGCTTATTCACTTTCAACACAGTTGGGTGTGTTATATGGCTTAATGTGCTTATTTTTGGTTGCGTTAACAACCGAAATCTATGTACCTTATTTCTTACAAATTATAAATAATTTTTCACCATTAACTGCCGGCTACATGGCTGCTATGATGGCGGGCGGTTGGACTATAGCAGCTATCTTTAGTGCCGGATGTAACGAACATGCAATTTATAAACTGATTAGATTCAGTCCATTGGTTATATTGATAGCATTACTTTTATTAGCGGTATTAACTCCTCAGGCAACCTGGAGTGAATCAACCTCTGGTATTATCGTTTATTGTGTTGCACTGGCTGCGGTCGGTTTTGGTATTGGCTTAGCATGGCCACATATTTTAACCCGTGTTTTTTGTGCAGCAAATAAAGGAGAAGAAACGTTAGCATCATCATCGATCACTACGATCCAACTATATGCAACTGCATTTGCTTCTGCGTTAGCCGGAATTGTTGTGAACTCAGGAGGTTTTACATCTCCGGGGGGCATTGAAGGTGCCCGCTCAGCTTCATTATTTCTGTTTGGTATATTTGCAATTGCACCTGTATCAGCATTGTTTTTGGCAAAAAAGATCAAATAACAGTCATTTGCCAGCTTAATGGATGAGATTTTTTGCAACATTTATATGCGGTACTAAATATCGGCGTTGAAAAATTAAAAATGTCTCAGATGAGTTCAATCTCACTCTGAGACAATTCATACCTGGCCCCTTGGCGGGTTTTTATTGGCATGATAAAAATATCTGCTGTGACACTTTTGCGACACTCTGCACCAGATGTAAAAAAGCCACCCGTTAAAGAGTGGCTTAATACACTGATAAATCAGTAAAAATTTGGTGGCCCCTACTGGACTTGAACCAGTGACCAAGCGATTATGAGTCGCGTGCTCTAACCAACTGAGCTAAGGGGCCGAAGTGGGTAAGATTATACTGCCTGTTTTTGGCGGGGTCTAGCATTTCTTGTCTATCTGACTGTTTTATGAGCGGAATATTGCCTGCGGAAAATGATTGGTGAACAGTAATTGCGTAAATCAATGGCTGGTTGTCCGCCGGTGATGGCGCATAAAAAAAGGCGCCGTTAAACGGCGCCTGATAATGCTCTGATCCTGAAGCGGATTATTCGTCCAGGAAGCTGCGTAACACTTCAGAACGGCTCGGGTGGCGCAGTTTGCGCAGTGCCTTCGCTTCGATCTGACGGATACGTTCGCGGGTAACGTCAAACTGTTTGCCCACTTCTTCCAGCGTGTGGTCGGTATTCATATCAATACCGAAACGCATACGCAGCACTTTCGCTTCACGCGGGGTCAGCCCGGCCAGTACTTCATGAGTCGCGGAACGCAGGCTCTCTGAAGTCGCTGAATCCAGCGGCAGCTCGAGGGTGGTATCCTCGATGAAATCCCCTAAGTGCGAATCTTCATCATCACCAATCGGTGTTTCCATTGAGATTGGCTCTTTGGCGATTTTCAGCACTTTGCGGATCTTATCTTCCGGCATCAGCATCCGCTCTGCCAGCTCTTCCGGTGACGGCTCACGGCCCATCTCCTGAAGCATCTGACGGGAGATACGGTTGAGTTTGTTGATAGTCTCAATCATATGCACCGGGATACGGATAGTACGCGCCTGGTCCGCGATAGAGCGGGTAATGGCCTGACGGATCCACCAGGTGGCATAGGTTGAGAACTTATAACCACGACGGTATTCAAATTTATCAACCGCTTTCATCAGACCGATGTTACCTTCCTGAATCAGATCCAGGAACTGCAGGCCACGGTTGGTGTATTTTTTCGCGATAGAGATAACCAGACGTAAGTTCGCCTCAACCATCTCTTTTTTCGCACGGCGGGCTTTTGCTTCACCGATAGACATGCGGCGGTTAATATCTTTGACCTGTTCAATGGTCAGGCCGGTTTCTTCTTCAATCTGGCGCAAACGTTGCAGGCTGCGTTCAATTTCTTCCGCCATATCCTGCAGTTTTTCAGACCACGGTTTGTTCATCGCGACAGCAGCAGTAAACCAGGAATCACTGGTTTCATTGCCGGTGAACAGGGTGATGAAGTTTTTCTTCGGCATTTTGCTCTGCTCAACGCAGAGTTTCATGATATAGCGTTCCTGCTGACGGACACGATCCATCATTTCACGCATGTTGTTGACCAGGTGGTCAAACTGCTTCGGAACTAAACGGAACTCTTTGAAAACTTCAGAGAGCTGCTGAATTTCCGCATTGGTGCTCGGGTGGTCGCGGCCGTGAATTTTAATCTGCTGACGCGCTTTTTCATGCTGCACACGCAGCGCTTCGAATTTCTGACGAGCCAGTTCAGGATCGATGCTGTTATCGTCATCGCTGTCACTGTCATCCTCTTCTTCTTCGTCTTCGTCGTCGTCATCTTTATTTAATTCTTCAGCCGGCAGCTCAGAACCGATGTTGGTTGCGGTTGGTGCCAGATCTTCTTCCGCGTTCGGGTCAACGAAGCCGGTAATCAGGTCAGAAAGACGGACTTCGCCCGCTTCAACGCGGTCGTACTGATCGAGTAAATACGTGATTGCCTCAGGATATTCAGCAACGGAACACTGAACCTGATTGATGCCATCTTCGATGCGCTTGGCAATGTCAATTTCGCCTTCGCGGGTCAACAGTTCTACCGTCCCCATCTCACGCATATACATGCGAACAGGGTCAGTGGTCCGGCCAATTTCCGATTCTACACTTGAGAGGACTTGTGCTGCAGCTTCGGCTGCATCATCATCGGTGTCTGTTGAATTCTCTGCCAGCATCAGATCATCAGCATCAGGTGCTTCTTCCATTACCTGAATGCCCATGTCATTGATCATCTGGATAATATCTTCGATCTGATCAGAATCGACGATATCTTCAGGCAGATGGTCATTGACTTCAGCATAGGTCAGATAGCCTTGCTCCTTACCACGGGTGACAAGAAGTTTCAGCTGTGACTGCGGGTTTTGCTCCATAAGACGGTATCCACACTTCTGAGTATTTAGGTTTGTGTTGGTCGGCAAAACAACTTAGCCAGCAACAATAACAATCAAGGATTTCTTTTCTTCGGCCATGAACCTTGGTGACATGGCATGCAGGGCTGTTCCTGCTGTCTGCGGCACTTAAGCCGTTATATTCATCATAGTTTAATAATAATACTTATTGCCGGACCCGCACGAGAAGACTCACTTCATTGCGCTCTTCAGGGGTCAGACCTTCTGTCCGCTCTTTGGCGATCAGGAAGTTAAATCTCTCATTGAGAGCAGATACCACCAGATGATTTAAGGCATCTTTGAAGGTTTTTTCTGCGATCTCATCTATCTCTATATCGTTCCATCCGGCCAGTTTTTCAAGCTGTGGCGCTAATTTATTATCACGGTAGTGTTCCAGTAACTGACCGGTGGTCAGCCCCGGGTGTGATAAACAGGTATCAATCAGCTCCCTGAATAATGCAAAACCGGCAATACGGCTGGTATCAATGGATTCCAGCGGCGGCACTAATTGTGCAAACTGCGGATTCTGTACCAGCAGCGCTATCAGTATCCGCATGGTGGTCGGTTTCAGTTTCGGTGCCTGATAACCGGGGCTGCTTTCACTCTGGCGGATGGCCTGTTTGAGCTGCGCGATATCCGGTAACCCGAGTAAATTACCCAGTTCCTGCAATAAAAACGCCTGCTGTGCTTCACCCGGCACGCGGCTTATCAGCGGCATTGCCAGGGCATTCAGTTTGCTGCGCCCCTCCGGGGTGCTCATATCCACCTGACGCAGCAGGGTATCGAACAGAAACTGAGACAGACTGTGTGCCTCATTCTGCCGCTGCTCAAAGGCTTCACGGCCTTCGCGGCGCACCAGTGAATCCGGGTCATCGCCGTCCGGTAAAAACATAAAACGAAGCTGCCGCCCGTCATTGAGATGGGGAAGGGCAGTTTCGAGTGCCCGCCAGGCGGCTTCGCGTCCGGCGCGGTCTCCGTCATAACAACAAATTATGGTATCAGATGTCCGATAGAGCAACTGTATGTGCTCTGCCGTTGTCGATGTCCCGAGCGAGGCCACCGCATAATCAATACCGAACTGTGCCAGGGCAACCACATCCATATAGCCCTCGACCACAAGGATGCGGGACAATTCGCGGTTTTCCTGCTGTGCTTCATACAGTCCGAATAACTGACGGCCCTTATGAAAAATATCGGTTTCCGGTGAGTTCAGGTATTTCGGCATCGCATCATCAAGGACACGTCCGCCGAAAGCAATTACCCGTCCGCGCCGGTCACGGATAGGAAACATCACGCGTTCACGGAAGCGGTCATAGCAGCGGCCGTTATCATTGACCACTAACATGCCGGCATCCAGTAACTGCTGACGATCATCCTCGCTGCGGGCAAAGCGTTTGAGGACGTTGTCCCATCCTGCGGGGGCATAGCCGATAGCAAACCGGCTGATAATGTCCTGACTCAGACCCCTGCGGTTCAGGTATTCACGGGCATGCACGGCGTTATCCGCCTGTAATGCATGGCGGTAAAAGCTGTCCAGTTTTTCCATCAGCTGATACAGATTCTGGCGCTGATGTTTTTCTATCTGGCTGCTGCCGCTTCCGGTTTCATAAGGAACATCCAGCCCGTGCATTGCTGCTAATTCTTCGATCGCCTCGACAAACTCGAGCCGGTCATAATTAATTAAAAAATCAATAGCATTGCCGTGGGCACCACAGCCGAAGCAGTGGTAAAACTGTTTATCGCTGCTGACTGTAAAAGAGGGAGTTTTTTCGTTGTGGAAAGGACAACACGCCTGGTGATTTTTACCGTGTTTTTTCAGCGGCACCCTGACATCGATAAGATCGATGATATCGGTTCTCGCTAATAAGTCGTTGATAAATGTGCGTGGAATGCGCCCGGCCATAACCCCTTTTTCGCCTGTCTGATAACGATAATAAGCCGCGCTTCCTTCCGGAAACACGGCCATTAACTGCAACTACTGCGGTCTGACTAAGTTGCGGCGCGGCCGCAGCGATTAGTACAGACGAGTACGACGTGCGTTTTCGCGAGCCAGTTTCTTAGCATGACGCTTAACAGCAGATGCTTTAGCGCGTTTACGTACAGTCGTTGGTTTTTCATAAAACTCACGACGACGTACTTCTGCTAATACGCCTGCTTTTTCGCAGGAACGTTTGAAACGACGCAGTGCAACGTCAAATGGCTCGTTTTCACGTACTTTAATTACCGGCATGTGCCTCTCACCTCAATAAATAGGTCTGTACTGGCGTTATGCCAGTTGTCTTTAAAATGGTGCGGAATTTTACTTCAATGTGACCCACGTTGTAAAGTGCTGTGGATAATCAGACAGAGAAATACCCCGGATTTGGCCCGGTGTTACCGCCGGGACCGGATCCGCACACCCGACAGGGGTTTTACAGAGGGTGGAGATTATAGCGGATACGCGGCGATTTGTCAGCAAGATAAATCCGCCGCGCAGGGGGAAAGTGTGTGGATAACTGTGTGCATCCTGTGAATAAGCGGTTTCCGGTGAATAAAAAGACGGCAAAAAAGTCCCGTATTTCACCTTAATACCTGTCAGCTCGCCATTATGGTGATACACTGATCTCTTTGCGGAGACGGATGTGCTTCCTGCTGTCCGCCGCCAGTCCCGTCAGTTTTTGTTCCAGCGAGTTAAGTCCCATGCGAGTGTTAGGCATTGAAACGTCCTGCGATGAAACCGGAATCGCAATTTATGATGATGAGGCCGGTTTGCTGGCTAATCAGTTATACAGTCAGATCAAAGTCCACGCGGATTACGGCGGTGTGGTGCCGGAACTGGCATCCCGTGACCATATCCGGAAAACGGTGCCGCTGATTCAGGCTGCACTGAAAGAAGCCGGTCTGACGGCACAGGATATTGATGCGGTGGCCTATACGGCAGGACCGGGGCTGGTCGGGGCGCTGATGGTCGGGGCAACAGTCGGTCGTGCACTGGCATTTTCATGGGGGGTCCCGGCGGTACCGGTTCACCATATGGAAGGCCATCTGCTGGCACCGATGCTGGAAGAACATCAGCCGGAGTTTCCGTTTGTCGCGCTGCTGGTATCCGGCGGCCACACGCAGTTAATCAGCGTAACCGGTATCGGTGAATACACGCTGCTGGGTGAGTCTATCGATGATGCCGCCGGGGAAGCCTTTGATAAAACAGCTAAATTACTGGGGCTGGATTATCCGGGCGGGCCTGCACTGTCACGTATGGCATCTCAGGGTACGCCGGGGCGTTTTACGTTCCCGCGTCCGATGACGGATCGCCCGGGGCTGGATTTCAGCTTCTCCGGGCTGAAAACCTTTGCTGCCAATACCATTCGCCAGAATGATGATTCAGACCAGACCAAAGCGGATATTGCCCGTGCTTTTGAAGACGCGGTGGTGGATACGCTGGTGATCAAATGCAAACGCGCGCTGGAGCAGACCGGTTTCAAACGGCTGGTAATGGCAGGCGGAGTGAGTGCAAACCGCACATTGCGCGAACGCATGGCGCAGACACTGCAAAAACTTGGCGGAGAAGCGTTCTATGCCCGTCCTGAGCTGTGCACGGATAACGGCGCGATGATTGCGCTGGCCGGAATGATCCGCTTTAAAGGCGGGATGCGCAGTGAATTAGGCGTGACTGTCCGCCCGCGCTGGCCGCTGGCTGAGTTACCCCCGCTGGATAAATAATCTCCGGACACAAAAAAAGGCGCTGATGCGCCTTTTTTAATCCTCTTTTTCCTGCTCTTTCGCTTCCTGGATTATCTCTTTATCCGTTTTGGCCCGCTTTTTCTTCAGCTTCTGCCAGATACGGCTTTCCTGTCCGCGCCACAGCCGCTGAATGTTGTCATGATGGCGGATAAGCACCAGGCAGGAGAGCATGGCGACCGGGAAGGTAAACTCCGGTTTGAACCACCAGACATAAAACGGTGCCACCAGGGCGCTGACAATCGCGCCTAATGATGAGTAACCGCTCAGCAGCACGGTCAGCAGCCAGGTTCCGGCGACCAGCCCGGTCAGATCCCAGCCGATGGCGGCAATCGACCCGAATGCGGTTGCCACGCCTTTTCCGCCTTTAAAGTGGAAAAATACCGGATAAATATGGCCTAAACAGGCTGCAATGGCGATAATACCGAGGTAAAAATACGGTATTTGCAGGAGGTAAGCGAGCCAGACCGGCAGCATACCCTTGAGAACGTCGCAGATAAGGACACCGGCAGCCGCCAGTTTGCCGCCGATCCGCAGCACATTGGTGGCACCCGGGTTTCCGGAGCCGTGATGACGCGGATCCGGCAGTCCCGCAAGACGGCAGATCAGGATCGCACTGGAAACAGATCCCAGCAGATAAGCGAAGATGATCATACCAAGCGCGATTCCACTCATGCCTTCCCTCCTGACAGACGGTAAATTATAGTTATCAGCCTCCATGGATAATACGCATATTTCATGGGAAGTGATATCCGATGAGCATAAAAAAACGGGGTAATTGCGGATGGATGTTGTTTTTATTAAGAAACTTGTTGTTTTCACAACGATTGGTGCTTACGACTGGGAAAAGGGTATTACGCAGAAATTAGTGCTCGATATCGAAATGCACTGGGATAACAAACGCGCATCAGAGAGTGATGATGTGGAACATTGTCTCGATTATGCCGGGGTCAGCACGGCTGTTCTGGATTATGTGCAGACAAGACAGTTCGCACTGGTTGAACGTGTGGCGGAAGAAGTGGCGTCATTATTGCTGACACAATTCGGAACCCCGTGGGTGCGTATTCGCGTGGCCAAACCGGGAGCGGTGGCGCAGGCGGAAGAAGTGGGTGTCATGATTGAACGAAGTGCGGGCTGATGTTGTCATAATGCCGTCAGCGGAACTGTCATAAAAGCGGCAGGGGTGTCATAAAGTTGTCACACTTGCGTCATATGCTGTTCGTATCCTGCATTCCCGCCTCCGGGAGTGCCTTATTTTATCTGCCATACAGGGCGTTATATGGGCGATATCACAAGTTTACTGCATGCTTTGATTCTCGGGGTTGTTGAAGGATTAACTGAATTTTTACCGGTGTCATCAACCGGTCATATGATTATTGTTGCCGAGCTTCTCGGGTTTACGGGCGATAAAGCAAAAACATTTGAAGTGGTTATCCAGCTTGGTTCCATCCTCGCTGTGGTATTCCTGTTCTGGCGGCGGATGTTTGCGCTTATCGGTATTCATTTCGGCAATGTTCCCCATGAAGGGCAGACTCAGGGAAAACTGACGTTACTCCATATTATTATTGCTATGCTGCCGGCGGTGGTACTCGGGTTATTACTGCGTGATCAGATAAAATCACTGTTTAATCCGGTGAATGTGATGTACGCGCTGGTTGCGGGCGGTATCCTGCTGATTGTGGCGGAAGTCTTTAAACCGAAGAAAGCGCAGGCTACCGGGCTTGATGACATCAGTTACCGTCAGGCATTTGCCATCGGCTGTTTCCAGTGTCTGGCACTGTGGCCGGGATTTTCCCGCTCGGGTGCCACTATCTCCGGTGGTATGCTGATGGGGATCAACCGTTACACCGCATCAGAATTTTCCTTTATTCTGGCGGTACCGATGATGATGGGCGCGACAGCACTGGATCTGTACAAGAGCTGGCATTTCCTGGGCAGCTCAGATATCCCGATGTTTGCGGTCGGTTTCCTGTCGGCGTTTATTGTGGCGCTGATTGCCATGAAAACGTTCCTGTCACTGATTAAACGTATCTCCTTTATTCCGTTTGCTATCTACCGCTTTATTGTGGCCGCAGCTGTTTACGTCGTATTTGTTCACTGAGTTTCGCGTAAACACGTCACTATTTGCGCAGGGAAAATCCATCTGACCTGCGCAAAGTCAAAGCAGGCACTCCGCCGATTTGCTACAAATATAATTAATAACGGACATATAAAAGCCGGTAATGGTTTACCGGCTTTTATGTGTAATATTTTATTTATGTTGACTGCCCGACACCATGTGATCAGATGCTTTGCACCTGTCACGAGTCTGACCACAATGCCGCGCCGGAGCCAATAAATCGAGCAGGAGTCAGGATTATGTGCAGCACATGCGGTTGCAGCGAAGGAAACGTGCAGATTGAAGGTCACAACCACGACCACCATGATCACCAACACCATGATCACCAACATCATGATCACCAACATCATGATCACCACCATCACGAGCATGATAACTCTTCCCGCCCCGTCATTATTCATCACCACCACTACCATCATAACGGCGATGTAAACCACTACTATTATGACGGCCGTGAAGCCGGTGAAGAGCATGCTCACGGACACGGTCATGAGCACAGCCACGGACATGAACACACCCATGACCACGGCCATGATCACAGCCATTCTCATGAGCACGAACATGCTCACGACCATCATCATTCACATGATCATGATCATGAGCATTCGCATGACCACGGTCATGACCATGCGTCAGCCTTTGCACCGGTGGTGGATAAAGACAATATGCATTACGGGATGGGGGAAGCAGGTACTCACGCGCCGGGCCTGACCCAGAAACGCATGGTGCAGATTGAAATGGGGGTACTGGATAAAAACAACCAAATCGCTGTTCATAACCGTGAACATTTACAGGAGCAGGGCATTCTGGCGCTGAACCTGGTATCCAGTCCCGGCTCCGGCAAAACCACATTACTGACCCGCACACTCAATTACCTGAAAGATAAAGTACCTTGTGCCGTGATTGAGGGCGATCAGCAAACCACCAATGATGCTGAGCGAATTCGCGCAACCGGTGTACCGGCGATTCAGGTTAATACCGGCAAAGGATGCCACCTGGATGCACAAATGGTGCATGACGCCATGCATCACCTCGGACTGAAAGATAACAGCCTGTTATTTATTGAGAATGTCGGTAACCTGGTCTGCCCTGCCGGTTTTGACCTGGGAGAACAGCATAAAGTGGCGATCCTGTCCGTAACAGAAGGCGAAGATAAGCCGCTGAAATATCCGCATATGTTTGCTGCCGCAGACCTGATGCTGATTAACAAAATCGACCTGCTGCCGTATGTGAACGTCAATATTGAAGCCTGTGTGGATGCGGCACGCCGTGTGAATCCGGATATTGATGTGATTGTACTGTCTGCCTCTACCGGTGAAGGAATGAATGAGTGGGTTGCCTGGTTGCAGGATCGCCTGAGTGATGTAAACCAGCAGCGCAGTGCAGCGGAATAAGGGATTTCTATGCGTTTTGTTGATGAGTTCCGTGATCCGGCGCTGGCAGAAAAACTGCTGGCGCAAATCAGGGAAGAGATGGCTTCATGGCCGCACCCGCTGAAACAGCCTTTGCAGATTATGGAAGTGTGCGGCGGCCATACGCACGCCATTTTTAAATTCGGGCTGGATAAACTGCTGCCCGATTCCGTGGAATTTGTGCACGGGCCGGGATGCCCGGTCTGTGTGCTGCCGATGGGGCGTATTGACGCCTGTCTGGAAATCGCAGCCCGTCCGGAGGTGATTTTCTGCACGTTCGGTGATGCCATGCGCGTTCCCGGTCGCGGCGGTTCGCTGCTGGATGCCCGCCGTCACGGCAGTGACATCCGTATCGTCTACTCCCCGCTGGATGCGCTGACTATTGCCCGCGATAATCCGGATAAAGAGGTCGTCTTCTTTGCTCTGGGTTTTGAAACCACCATGCCGGGCACTGCGGCCACGTTACAGCTGGCGAAAAAAAGCGGACTGACAAATTTCACCGTTTTTTGTCAGCACATCACCATTATCCCGACGCTGCGCACACTGCTGGAACAGAAAGATGTGTTTATCGACGGCTTTATCGCGCCGGGACACGTCAGTATGGTGATAGGCTGCACACCGTATCAGCCGCTGTGTGATGAATTTGCCAAACCGTTTGTGGTGACCGGGTTTGAACCGCTGGACTTGCTGACCGCTATTCTGATGGTTGTCCGCCAGCTGAAAAAACAGGCGCAGGATAAACTGGCGCCGATGGCGGTGGAAAATCAGTACAGCCGCATTGTTCCGGAGCAGGGAAACCAACTGGCACAGAAAGCACTGGCAGAGGTCTTTGAGCTGAAAGCCAGCAGTGAATGGCGCGGACTGGGCAATATCGCAGATTCCGGCATACAGCTGACACCGGCTTATCATGAATTTGATGCGGAGCGCCGCTTCCGGCCGCAGCCGCAATCTGTTGCGGATAACCCGCTGGCACGTTGCGGGGATGTGTTAACCGGCCGCTGTAAACCGGCTGATTGTCCGTTGTTCGGCACAGCATGCACACCGGAAACCGCACTTGGTGCACTGATGGTTTCCTCTGAGGGAGCATGTGCGGCTTATTATCAGTACCGGCGCGGAGAATAAAATGAAACCTATTACTGAAATCACCCTGGCACAGGGCAACGGCGGACAGGGGATGCAGCAATTGATCGACTCCCTGTTTTTACAGGCATTTTCCAACCCGTATCTGAATGAAAAAGAAGATCAGGCACGAATACCGCTGGCGGAATTACAGGCCGCCGGTGATCGTCTGGCGTTCAGCACTGACAGCTATGTGATCGACCCCATTATTTTCCCCGGCGGTAATATCGGCAAGCTGGCGGTATGCGGTACTGCCAACGATCTGTCTGTCGGCGGTGCGATCCCGCGCTATCTTTCCTGCGGATTTATCCTTGAGGAAGGTCTGTCGTTTGAGATCCTCTCTCAGCTGGTTAACAGCATGGCAGAAACCGCAAAAGCGAATGGCATTCAGATTGTGACCGGTGATACCAAAGTGGTTCCGCGCGGTGCGGCAGACAAAGTGTTTATCAATACGGCCGGTATCGGGGTGATCCCGCATCAGCTGAACTGGGCAGCGGCACAATGCCGTCCGGGGGATAAAGTTATTGTCAGCGGTACACTGGGCGACCACGGTGCTGCAATTCTCAATCTGCGTGAAAACCTCGGACTGGATGCGGATCTGCGCAGCGACTGCGCGGTGCTGGAACCGATGCTCGCACCGCTGCGGGCAATTGACGGTGTCCGGGCTGTCCGCGATGCTACCCGTGGCGGTGTCACCGCTATTCTGCATGAGTTTGCGGATGCTTCGCAGTGCGGCATGAATATCGAAGAACAGAAACTGCCGCTGAAAACCGCAGTACGCGGTGTGTGCGAACTGCTGGGACTGGAAGCACTCAATTTTGCCAATGAAGGTAAAGTGGTGATTGTTGTTGCTCCGGAAGCCGAAAACGCCGTACTGGCAGCGCTTCATAACAGTCCGCTGGGTCAGGATGCCTGTACCATCGGGCAGGTAACAGAAGCAAAACAGGTGAAAGTACAGGGGATTTTCGGCGCGACCAGGTTGCTGGATCTTCCGTACAACGAGCCGCTGCCCCGCATCTGCTGAATCTGCGAATCTGTGTCATCCTCCGGCCTGTGGCGGTGTTGGCTTCGTTCGGCTACCCCGGTCACATACTGGTGTATGCTCCCGGGGATATCCTCACTTCGCCGCCTTGCCACAAACCGGATGATTCAGCAGATTTCGCGGACAAGGATGTGTCAGCGTCTTTCCGGTTTGCCGGTTATTCCCTGATCCTCCGGTGGTCAGGGACATATCAGTATTTTTAAAATATTAATAAGCTAATTATCTCAACAGGAGTATGATTCTCCGGTGGATCACATATACAGATCCTACTGGTACACACGTACTCCGACATCGATTCCCGACGCTGTCGGGATTTTTTTGGTAAAAAAATGAACTGGTCTACATTTAAATCAACGTATCTTGTCAGGTTCTGGCAGCCGTTGCCCGCAGTGATCGCCGCCGGCATCTTATCCGCATACTACTTCGGATTAACAGGCACATTCTGGGCGGTCACCGGAGAGTTTACGCGCTGGGGCGGACACATTCTGCAACTGTTCGGCGCTCAACCGGAAAACTGGGGGTATTTTAAGGTGATCGGTTTACAGGGCTCGCCCCTGGATCGTATCGACGGCATGATGATTATCGGCATGTTTGCCGGTTGTATCGCCGCAGCCTTATGGGCTAACAATGTCAAAATCCGCCTCCCGCAACATAAAATCCGTATCTGGCAGGCCGTTATCGGCGGTATTATTGCCGGTTTCGGGGCGCGTCTCGCGATGGGGTGTAACCTGGCGGCGTTCTTTACCGGTATCCCGCAATTCTCCCTGCATGCCTGGTTCTTTGCACTGGCAACCGCCGCAGGCTCTTACTTCGGCGCGAAATTCACACTGCTGCCGATGTTCCGCATTCCGGTCAAACTGCAAAAAGTCAGCAAAGCCTCACCGCTGACACAGGATTTGCAGCGTGCGAAACGCCGTTTTCGTCTCGGTATGCTGATTTTCCTGCTGTGCCTCACCTGGTCTCTGTTCACCCTGTTTAAATCCCCGAAACTGGGGATGGCGATGCTGTTTGGTATCGGGTTTGGTCTGCTGATTGAACGGGCGCAAATCTGTTTTACCTCCGCATTCCGTGACGTCTGGATAACCGGACGTACCCAGATGGCCAAAGCCATTATCCTCGGTATGGCAGTCAGTGCTATCGGCATCTACAGCTATGTGCAACTGGGCGTACAGCCGAAAATCTTCTGGGCAGGCCCTAATGCCGTGATCGGCGGGTTGCTGTTCGGTTTTGGTATTGTGCTGGCGGGCGGATGTGAAACCGGCTGGATGTACCGCGCTGTGGAAGGTCAGGTGCACTTCTGGTGGGTCGGACTGGGGAATATTATCGGTGCGACCATTCTGGCGTACTACTGGGATTCCGTGGCACCGTGGCTGGCGACTGACTACGATAAAGTCAATCTGCTGGATACCTTCGGCCCGGCCGGTGGTCTGCTGGTCACTTACGGATTACTCGCTTTCGCCTTTATCCTGTTACTGATGTGGGAGAAACGTTTCTTCCGCCGGAAAAACCAGGCTGACGCTGTCGCCTCTGCTGCACACTAAGGAGCACACCATGAATACCGATAATACTGTAATTGTACCGGATTACCGGCTGGATATGGTCGGTGAGCCGTGCCCGTATCCGGCAGTGGCGACCCTTGAAGCCATGCCGTCACTGAAAACCGGGGAGATCCTCGAAGTGGTGAGTGACTGCCCGCAATCCATCAATAATATCCCGCAGGATGCCAAAAACCACGGCTACACCGTGTTATCCATCCAGCAGGACGGGCCGACAATCCGCTATCTGATACAGAAATAATGCGGTTTACGGGCACCGGTTATCTGCCGGTGCCTGTCAGCACTTCAGTAATGCCACTGCGGCACGGATACGCGGCTCTACCGGATAGTCCGGCGCCGGAGGTGCCAGTTTCAGGGCAATCTGACGCAGCGGCTCCGCCATGACCATCGATAACAGCAAATCACTGATTTGTGCTGCATCCGGCTGAGATAAAAAGTCCTGATGCCGGGCCAGCCATTCCGCCAGCAGCGCGCGTCCGCGCTCGATTCCGCCTGCCTGATAACGGGTCAGTAATAACTCCCGGCCGGGGAATTCACTGCTCAGCAGGCAAAATAAACCTGCCGCCTCAGCACTGAGCACCTTATGGCTCATGGTGGTCAGATTCTTTTCAAGCAGCTGATAAAAATCATTTTTATTTTCTGCATCCTGCATAAACAGCGGTACAAAAGAATCCGTCCAGCCGCGCACTATCTGCTCTGCCAAATCTTCCCGGTTTTCAGCAAACCGGTACAGCGTCTTTTTGGAGACACCGGCCCGCTTTGCCACGGCATCCATTGTCATCGCGGCATACCCCTGTGATAACAACAGGCAGAGCGATGCCTCACGGATTTTTGCAATCAGTTCTTCTTCCGGGACAACCGGACGTCCCCGTCCCCGTGGCTCTGCGGCCGGTTCATGATTAGCCATACGTGCGATCCTCAATTGACAAATACCCGTGACGGGACAATATTAATTAGGAAACGAAATTCGTTTCTTAATTATGGAGTATACGTTATGTCAGCAAAAAAACAAAACTTACCGTGGGCACTGAATGATATTAATCAGTTATTATCCCCTGAGCCACTGAGAATGGAAATGGGTCTGGAACGCAGCGAAGAGGGGCTGCTGACAGTCTCTGTCAGAACCGATCTGCATGGCTGCAAAGGGCGGATGCTGGAGTGGTGGTTCACGTTTTTTGAAACCACGCAGCATATCCGCTGGTGGCATCCGCATGACCATGTGGCACACCACGGCTGGGATTCCGTCTGGAAAAAAGGGGAGAGTTATATCGGGGCGACAATCCGTGCCGTTGAGTCTCTCGGGCCGATCCCGCCGGTTGGTGCGACACTGAAATTTAATGATGCACAGGATTTCTTTGATGCGGATAAACTGGCGTCTGCACGGCAGACTCATCAGATTTCCGGTGCGGTTTGTGCTCATATCGGGTTCGGGGATGATGTGAAAACCGATACCCCGGGTTACCCGATCGACGGAAAAATGCTGCATATCACGTATGATACTGAGTTCGGATGTGTATTACGCAGCCGGTTTTTACTCGGTGCGTCGCTGGCCGATCCGCTGACGGAATTGCCGGATGAGATTGGTTTCGGACTGATGAAGCATTGCTATAACGAGTTTACTTATCTGTCCCGTTTTCTGCCGTCGCTCTATTACGGCGAGCACGGTAACGATGAAAAAGCCCCGCTGCCGTGGGCATAAACAGCGGGTATCAGCGGGAGCCTGTTACCGGGCTTCCCGCAGATGTTGTTTTCAGTGTTCCGCCTCACCACCGAGGGCAGCGATGGTACTGCTGATCAGCGCACTCAGTTCGCCGGTCATCAGGATAAAATCGGCATCAAAGCGCTGGGCAAAATCCTCGCGGTCGATATCTTCATTTTTATCTTTTAAATCATCACTGTATTTCAGACGCTTAAAGGAGCCGTCATCAGATATCAGGAACTGAATACGTTCTTCCCAGTCCAGAGCCAGTTTGGTGACGCACTTTCCGGCTTCAATACAGGTGGCGATTTCATCCGATACCAAATCCTGTTTTTTACAGCGGATGACACCGCCTTCTTCAAGAATCGCTTTCAGTTCGGCTTCATCCATCAGGGCAAAACCGGCCGGTAAATCACCGGAGCGAACCCATTCGGTCAGTGTCAGTTCAATCGGGTCTTTGGTGGTCAGCGGGATCACCGGCAGTGAGCCGAGTGTTTTACGCAGCAGGGCGAGATTATCTTCCGCCCGTTTGGCGCTGGCCGCATCGACGATAATCAGGCCGTTTTCCGCATCAATCCAGATGGCGGTCTGACTGAAACGGCTGAAAGCACGCGGCAGCAGCGCGTGAACCACTTCATCTTTCAGGGAATCTTTTTCGGTTTTCTTCAGTTTGCGGTGCTGCTCATGTTCCAGTTTTTCAATTTTTGCCTGTAATTCCTGCTTAATCACCGGCGATGGCAGCATTTTTTCTTCTTTTTTGGCACAGATAAGGATCTGTTTACCGGCAGCGTGGGTCAGTGCATCGCCCCGGGAGCCCATTGGCGAAACCCAGCCGGTTTTCATCATATCCTGACTGCCGCACGGCGTGAATGCCATGTGTTCCAGCTGTTTTTCCAGCTCATCGGCAGACAGCGGAAACGGCGAGCTAAGGCGGTAAACGAGTATATTTTTAAACCACATCGGACAGTCCTGTTTTATGATGCGCGGTCATTGCGCGGTGAGAATTGCATCCCGCTATGATAACGGATCTTGCTGCGTTGCTCTAATGCCTTCGCGCGGAAACTTGATTGTCAGGCCGGCGGGCTGCATTATCAGAAGTATGAAAGCAGAGCGTAAATCCACAGCAGAAGGGGACAGTATGCGGATCGGTATTGATTTGGGCGGCACCAAAATTGAAGTGATTGCACTCAGTAATGAGGGACAGGAATTATTCCGTAAACGGACGGATACGCCGCGTTTTGATTATCAGCAGACATTACAGGCGATTGCCGGTCTGGTGCACGATGCCGAAGCCGCCACCGGAGAGACCGGTACAGTGGGCGTGGGAATACCGGGAACGCTGTCACCGGTTACCGGACGGGTAAAAAATGCCAACTCTGTCTGGCTGAACGGTCAGCCGTTTGATGCGGATCTCAGTGCATTACTGCAACGGGAAGTCCGGGTGGCGAATGATGCAAACTGCCTCGCGGTTTCAGAAGCAGTTGATGGAGCGGGAGCCGGATTTCCGGTGGTATTTGCGGTGATTATCGGCACCGGCTGTGGTGCGGGAATTGCCCTGAACGGACAGGTTCACAGCGGTGGTAACGGTGTGGCCGGGGAGTGGGGACATAACCCGCTGCCGTGGCAGGATGAAGCCGACCGGCTGTTTAAAGGGATGGCGGATTGCTATTGCGGTAAGCAGGGCTGTACCGAATTGTTTATCTCCGGAACCGGTTTTATGGCTGATTATACGGCGCTGACCGGTGAAGTCTGTAAAGGTGCGGAAATCATCCGTCGTTTGTCGCAGGGAGATTTACCTGCTGAACAGGTGATGGTGAATTATGAGCAGCGGCTGGCAAAAGCGCTCGGCCAGGTGGTGAACATGCTGGATCCGGATGTGATTGTGCTGGGTGGCGGGATGAGCAATGTCGATCGCCTGTATCAGACCGTTCCGTCACTGATACGATCCCGTGTGTTCGGCGGTGAGTGTGACACACCGATCCGCAAAGCGGTTCACGGTGATTCCAGTGGTGTCCGCGGCGCGGCCTGGCTGTGGCCGAAAGCCTGATAAAAAAAAGCCCGCACAAGGCGGGCAAGGCATATTTTAACACGATAACAGAAGGTAATAACGGCACTTTATGACAGGTAAAGTGCCTGATGCGTCCGGGAACAGCAGCGGTTAATATGCTGCTGAGTCCGGAAGATTAGTTAAAGATTCTGAAACGGCTTTCATCATCGATAAAGGCTTTTTCACCGGCTTCCTGCTCAATGGAGCCGAACACTAACTGTGCGCGCAGTTTCCAGTCAGCCGGGATATCCCAGGCTTTGCTGACCTGCTCATCAATCACCGGATTGTAGTGTTGCAGGGATGCACCGATATTTTCTTCAGACAGTGCTGTCCAGACAGCAAACTGTGCGATACCACTGGCCTGTTCAGACCAGACCGGGAAGTTATCCGCATACAGTGCGAATTGTTCCTGTAATCCTTTGACAACAGACTGGTCTTCAAAGAATAAGACAGTACCGGCACCGGACAGGAATGCATTATCAATTTTGCTTTCAGTAGCGGCGAATGCGTCTGCCGGTACAATGGCGCGGAGTGCGTCTTTGACGATGTTCCACAGTTTTTTGTGGTTCTCACCAAACAGTACCACGACACGTGATGATTGTGAGTTAAATGCAGTCGGACTGTGTTTCACGGCTTCTTTGATGAGAGCAGCGATACGATCCTGAGAAACAGGCAGATTATTACCAAGGCTATAAATTGTTCTGCGTTTTTTAATTAACTCGATAAATGAATTAGACATGTTACTCTCCGTTAAATTTTTTGTCGGAAAAACCGGTTTCCGCGCTCTCTTCAGTTCATGAAGAACAGCATATAAGCAATGAATCAAAAAACATACCGAAAATATTTAACCTTATGTTTCAAAAAATTCGGCCAATATAAAAAATATCAATAAATTTCATTGAATTAACAGGGTGTTGCTCACGGCGTGAAAATATCACGCTGATGTAACACGATATTCCGGTGACAATTTACTGATCCCGAGTCCGTTCATTTTTCTGACAGAGATCTGCACCGCAATCCGTTCTTTCATCGCTTCAATGTGGCTGATAACCCCAATCATTTTCCCGGTTGCGTTCAGGTTGTCGAGTGCATCCAGTGCGATATCCAGTGTTTCCTGGTCCAGTGTACCGAAGCCTTCATCCAGGAACAGCGATTCAATCTGTGTTTTATGGCTGACGAGATCAGACAAAGCCAGTGCGAGCGCCAGGCTGACCAGGAATGTTTCCCCGCCGGAGAGGGTTTTGGTGTCACGCTGAGTATCTGCCTGCCAGGTATCGGTGATTTGCAGCTCCAGGCTGTCCGCTGTTTTGCGCTGCAATACATAGCGGCCGTGCAGTTTTTCCAGCCGCCGGTTTGCCAGATGGATCAGATAATCCAGAGTCAGCCCCTGCGCAAAGCGGCTGAATTTGGCACCATCGGCAGAGCCTATCAGCAGATTGAGACGGCTGCGGTCAGTCACGTCCTGCTGATGGCGGATAATTTGTTCCAGCAGATCGCGCTGTTGTATCCGCAGATTATCATCTGCGGTCAGGCGTCCGCGCAGTTCCCCCTGACGGCTGCTCAATTCCCGCAGTTGTTGTGCCGCAGCAGTATGTAATTCTGTCAGTTGCAGGCGGGGCAGTTCACGGAACGGTTCCGGTTGTGCGGACAAGTGCTGTTCCAGTGCGGCTTTGGTATCCCCGAGGCTGGTGGCGGCTTTCAGTTGTGCCTGATTAAGTTCCGTTTCCAGGGTTTGCAGCTGCTGATGTTCCTCTTCACTGAGGAGAGCAGTGAGGAAATCCGCTTCACCGGCAAACGGGCTTTCTGCCAGTTGCTGCTGAAAAACCTGCTGATTCCGGCTGTGTTGTTCCTGCACATCCAGTATTTGCTGTTGCAGCCGTTTTTCTTCTCCCCGCAGCCCGGCAAGGTGTTGTTGCAGGCTGTCGCGCTGCTGTGTCAGGGCTTTCAGTGTGCTTTCAGTTTCCTGCTGCTGATGAAGCAGTTTCTGTAATTCGGCACTGATATTTTTATCACCGAACAGCGCCTGACGCTGTGCCGTAACGGTTTTATGCTGTTCCTGAAGTGTGGTGAGAGCGGCGGACTGTTCTGCCAGTTGTGCCGTCAGTTTTGCCTGCTGTACTTCCAGATTTTGCTGTTGTGCGCCCAGCTCTGTGAGTTGTTGTGCACTTTGCTGTATTTGCAGCTCATTGGCGGCGAACTGATCACTTTCCAGCTGACATTGTGCCAGCCACGCATTTGTTTCCTCCGGAGAGGGAATAGCGTAGCCAAAAGCGGTTACAGAGTGTACCAGAGACGTTTCCAGCGCTTGTTCCTGCTGCTGAAGTTCAGCCAGACGAGCTGCCCGCTCTGTCTGTTGCTGTGTCAGGAACTGCTGTTCCTGATTGTTGCGCTGTAGTGTCTGTAACAGTCGCTCACATTCTGTCTCTTCAGTCTGTAACCGGTTTTTCAGGGTGAGTAATTGTGTTTCCAGAGCACGGCGGCTTTCCAGCGCCTGCTGTTGCTGCTGATACAGCCCGTCATAGTGCTGAATGATGTCATTCAGTGATTCAGGGGAATCCGTCAGGGATATGAAGTCGCCCCCGAGGCAGATTTTCTGCCACTGTGCGGTATGTGCCGCGAGAGCATTACCGGTTTCCTGTAATTCTGCACTCAGTTTTTCGTGCTGTGTGCGGGTAAACGTCAGCCGGGATTGTTTCTCCGTCAGGTGTTTTTCCGCTTCCCTGATGGTTTGTGTCAGTGCCTCCAGGCGTTGTGCGGTTTCATCCGGCGTCACCTGCTGATAATCCGTGACAGCCGGGTGAGCCGTACTGCCGCACAGCGGGCAGGGCTCTCCGGCCTGTAAACGCTGACGCTCCGCATCCAGCCGGATAATGGTTTGTTCCAGCTGATAACGGGCGGTCAGATCCCGCAGGTGTGTGTGCTGGTCAGCCAGAAGCGGTTCCTGCTGCGCGCACCAGTCTGTCAGTGTCTTTATTTCATCCTGAGATATCTGCTGCTGTTGCAGAAGATTTTTCCGGTTGCGGGTCAGCAGGGTGATTTCCGGTGCAATAGCCGCCAGTTTTTGCAGTAATCCGCGTTTTTCATCGGTTTGCTGCAGTTGTGCGGCTAATTGCTGATCTGATTCAGTCTGCCGTGCATGCTGCAATGTGGTTTGTAAGGTATCCAGTTCTGTTTTCAGCGGCAGAACAGATTGGTTACGGGCGGTCAGCTGGTTTGCAATTCCGGTATGTGCGGCTGCCAGCGACTGCTGCTGAATTTCTCCGGCCTGCTGCTGTTCTGTCAGAACTGATATCTGAGAACGGTATTCCCGGCGGGTGTTCAGTTCATGCTGCCAGCGGATAATGGCGGACGGAAGATCCGCTTTCTGACTATTGTCCTGCCGGTACTGTGTGCTGCGGGTATGAATATCACGGGTTTGTGTCAGCCGTTGCTGAAGTTCTGTTGTGCGGCTCTGTAACGCCTGCTGCTCCTGTAACTGCCCCTGATACTGCTGTTTCAGCGTATCAGACTGATTATTCAGCAGTTGCAATTGGTTATCCAGTGGCCTGATTTCGTTCTCTGCCAGCGTTTCCAGTTGCTGATACTGCTGTTTCAGTCCGGCGAGCAGCTGTTGTTGTTCTTCATACCGGCCGGTCAGCGGCTGCAGCGAGCGAACTGTACTTTCTGTTGTTTGTGTCAGCTCCTGCATACGGGCCGTTAACTGTGTATTTAACGTGGCGCTGTTCTGTACTGCCTCTTTTGCCGGACGCAGTTTCTCTGCCGGTTTGGCGCGGGCAAGCCGGTCAAGCTGTGTTTGTGCATCCTGTATCTGCTGTATAACTGAAGCATACTGCTGCTGCCGCTGTTCCGTTTCTGTCTCCAGCGTGTCGCGGCGCAGCCACCATTGCAGTGCTGTCTGTAATTGTGTCTGGCGGATAAGCTGAGTCTGTTCATCAGCCTGAAGGGTGGTCAGTTCAGACTGACATGCAAGGCGTTCATCATTCGTCATCAGCCGGATTGCACCGGTCTGTGCTTCCAGCAGGGAAAGTGCCTGCTGTGCAGCTTTGTAGTCTTCATAAACCTGACGGGAGATCAGACGGTAAATTTCCGTGCCGGTCAGCTCTTCCAGCAGATCCGCCCGTTCATTATCATCCGCATTCAGGAAGGCGGCGAAATTTCCCTGAGATAACAGGACAGAACGGGTGAAACGGGCGAAATCCAGGCCGGTGATATCAATGATATTCTCCCTGACCTGTGTCAGTTTGTCAGAGAGGATCTTACCGGTTGCACATTCCGCCAGTTCAGCTTTCGGCGGCTGAAGATTACCGTCTGCTTTATCCCTTGCGCGGCGCTGACTCCAGAAAGCACGGTATGCTTTTCCTTTTACGGAGAATTCCACTTCAGCCAGGCACTCAGCGGTATGACGGGTCATCACATCATTCTGCGAAGCTGATGTTTTTACGCGCGGGGTTTCATGGTAGAGCGCGAGACAGATAGCATCCAGCAGGGTGGTTTTTCCGGCTCCGGTCGGACCGGTGATGGCAAACAGCCCGTTACCGGCAAACGGCTCCGCTGTAAAATCGATCTTCCATTCGCCCTGAAGTGAATTGATATTTTTAAACCGCAATGTCAGGATTTTCATTCACTTTTTCCTTTCCGGCTGCCGGTGCGGGAGTTGTTCTTTTTGCTGATATCGGTACTGTCCGTACTGCTGTCACTTTCTGCCTGATCGCGAACCTGCTCACAGACCTGCCGGAAAAGGGTAGTGAGGCGCGGGATATCACTCTCTTCAGTATCACTGAGTGCCAGACGGCGGGCAAAAACATCATCCGGTGTCAGCTCATTCAGGGTTTCGCGCAGGGCGTCGCTGTTGTCTGCGGTGACGGGTCTGCGCTCCCGGCGCAGCAGAAGCACTTCTGCGGCCAGCGGCTCTGTCAGTGCCTGAATGCGTTTCTGAATATCCGGCAGGTAATCACGCCCGGCGATTTCGATATCCAGCCAGACCGGTTGTGTGTGTTCATCGCGTGGCGGGAACTGTTCCAGCGCCCGGCTGATAGCATCAAAATCACCTTTCAGACAGACCATCGGCTGAAAACAGGGAACCGGCACCGCATCAATCGCCGTAATACTGTTGTTACCGAGGGTCAGCAGGAAGACACTTTTCTCCTGTCCGGATTCATCAAAACTGAGCGGAACGGGGGAGCCGCTGTAACGGATGGTGCCACTGTCGCCGATGGATTGCGGGCGGTGAATATGTCCGAGGGCAATATAATCAGCAGGAGGAAAAGCGCCGGCCGGGAAGGCATCCAGTGTGCCGATATAAATATCGCGGACAGATTCCGATGTTTTGGCACCGACAGTGGTCAGGTGGCCTGTCATAATGACGGGGATCTCCGCACCCAGCGCTGTCCGTTTTGCAACCGCTTTGTCATAAAGGATCTGATAGTGTGTCTGTATGGCCGTCAGCAGTGCCTGTTGTTTTTCAGCTTCGGATTGTCCGGCCTGACTTTCCAGAATATCCCGCGGCCGCAGAAACGGTACTGCGCAGATAATCGCGCCGGGCTGGTTTTGTTTATTATTCAGTACAATCAGATCCCGGCCCGGTTCCGGTCTGGCGATGACATCCACATTCAGGCAGGCCATCAGTTCGCGTGACTCATTCAGTGTGGCAACGGCATCATGATTCCCGGCAAGTACAATCAGATGACAGCCGGTCTGCTGCAGTTGTGCAACAAAACGGTTATACAGTTCACGGGCGTAACTCGGCGGTGAGGCGGTATCAAAGACATCACCGGCGATAATCAGGGCATCCGCCTGCTGTTCTTTTATCAGGTTTATCAGCCAGTCTGAAAACTGCAAATGTTCCTGTAACCGGTTTTTAGTGTAAAAATACTGTCCGAGATGCCAGTCTGATGTGTGAATGATTTTCATATATATAGTTATTCCTGCCGGGAAAACTGACCGCACATTCTGTCCGCAATATGGTGTTCGCGTATGGTGTTCGTGTACGGTGCCCGCGCATTCGTGTTAGGCGGTTTACTGAAAACAGAGTATAACGGAAATCAGCCGGTAAGAATAAATATTGGATGAATATCCAGTGTTTTACGATCTGACACGCATTTTGTGTGTAGTATGTCAGTTTAATGACATTATCTTTGCGGTGCAGCCTGAGGTATCGGCTGATATTCATAAATCTGTCACAAAAGTGACGCATAATCGCGGCACTGTCTGATGAAATGAATTAACGGTAAACAGGGAACGCCATGGCAAGACGAATTTTAGTCGTTGAAGATGAAGCACCTATCCGTGAAATGGTCTGTTTTGTTCTGGAGCAGAATGGCTATCAGCCTATTGAGGCAGATGATTATGATGCGGCCATCGCCCGGCTGGTGGAGCCTTTCCCTGATCTTGTCCTGCTGGACTGGATGATTCCGGGCGGCTCCGGCATTCAGGTTATCAAACATATGAAACGGGACAGCCAGCTGCGGGAAATCCCGGTGATGATGCTGACGGCACGCGGTGAAGAGGAAGACCGTGTAAAAGGTCTGGAAACCGGCGCGGATGATTATCTGACCAAACCGTTCTCACCGAAAGAGTTAGTGGCCCGTGTTAAAGCGATTCTGCGGCGCATCTCCCCGATGGCGGCAGACGATCTTATCGCGATGAACGGCCTGACTCTCGACCCCGCCTCCCACCGCGTGACCAGTAATGAGAACCCGCTGGAAATGGGGCCGACAGAGTTTAAACTGCTGCATTTTTTTATGACTCATCCGGAGCGGGTTTACAGCCGTGAACAACTGCTTAACTATGTCTGGGGCGAAAACGTCTATGTTGAGGATCGCACGGTGGATGTGCATATCCGCCGCCTGCGTAAAGCACTGGAAGCGGACGGACATGATAAAATGATACAGACAGTCCGGGGAACGGGTTACCGCTTCTCTGTCCGTTACTGATGATAATGATAAACCGCAAGAGGATCGCGCGTGCTTGAGCGTCTTTCGTGGAAAAAAATTGTACTGGAATTACTGATTTTCTGCCTTCCGGCACTCTTTTTATCACTTTTTTTCGGCCATACCGGCTGGTTTCTTGCCGGTGCACTGTTTGCCGCTGCCATCTGGCACAGCTATAACTTACTGAAACTGTCCGGCTGGCTGTGGCTGGATCGCAGTATGCTGCCGCCGCCCGGCCGCAGCAGCTGGGAACCGATTTTTTATGGCATCTACCAGCTTCAGCAGCGTAACCGCAAGCGCCGCCGTGAACTCGCCACACTGATCAAACGCTTTCGCAGCGGAGCTGAATCCCTGCCTGACGCGGTGGTGATGATGACGGAAGACGGCAATATTTTCTGGTGTAACAAACATGCCCAGAACCTGCTGGGGTTCCGCTGGCCGGATGATAACGGACAGCACATCTTTAACCTTCTGCGTTATCCGGACTTCAGCCGCTATCTGACTCAGGGGGATTATACCCTGCCGCTGACACTGGAACTGAATAACAGCAGCATGATGGAATTGCGCATCATGCCGTATTCGGAAGGACAACTGCTGATGGTTGCCCGTGATGTGACGGAAAAACGTCGTCTCGAAAACTCACGGCGTGATTTTTTCGCCAATGTCAGTCATGAACTGCGCACCCCGCTGACTGTTTTGCAGGGTTACCTGGAAATGCTTGCTGATCAGGATTTTGATAATCCGATGAATAAAAAAGCAATTCTGACCATGCAGGAACAGACTCGTCGTATGGATGGTATGGTCAGGCAGCTTTTGCAACTGTCAAAAATTGAAGTGGCGGTCAAAAGCGGGCTGGATCAGGTGGTAGATGTGCCGGGGATGCTGATCATGCTTCAGCAGGAAGCCGTAACCCTCAGCCGGGGTAAACAGGAGATCCGCTTTACGGTGGATGACAAACTGAAAATTTTCGGTGATGAGGAAGAGCTGCGCAGTGCGATGTCGAATCTGGTGTATAACGCAGTGAATCACACGCCGGAAAACACACGGATTGAGGTCAGCTGGGCACTGAGTAACGGCAATGCCGTGTTTAGTGTCAAAGATAACGGTCCGGGTATCCCGGCCGAACATTTGTCCCGTCTGACCGAGCGTTTTTATCGTGTGGATAAATCCCGCTCCCGGCAGACCGGCGGCTCCGGTCTGGGGCTGGCGATAGTGAAACATGCTTTGCAGCATCACCATACCCATCTGGATATTACCAGCAAACCGGGGCAGGGAACGGAGTTCAGTTTTACCATTCCGGCCCGGCTTATCGCTAAATCTTCTCATTAAAGCGGCATTTGCCGCTTTCTTCTTTTAAGCTGCTGCTAATTTCATCAGATTTAAAATGTCTGATTAAAATATAAACAAATCATATAGTGTTTATTGAAGCTTACATAACAGCAATCTCTGCTTTGGAAATAGACTACGGTATATAGTTCTGGTTTTTGCTTTGACTATTGCCTTTCTGCGCTATAAAAGTTTTACTTGTAGTCAGTTATTGGCAAATATCACTGTTTTTTAAATATAATCACTATAGTTATTAACTTATGATGAATAACGTAGTGCTAACAGATTGTTAAAACAGCAGGAGATGCCGCCGGTGACAGATCAGGGAGTTGGATTTTTATTTCCGATATTTTTATTGAATATTTAACGTTAAATTAACAGTAGCAGACAAAAATAATATGGCGCATCGTTTAACTTCACGAGATATTTTAGCCTTAGGTTTTATGACCTTTGCGCTGTTTGTCGGGGCAGGAAATATCATATTTCCGCCGATGGTTGGTCTTCAGGCCGGGGAAATGGTCTGGACGGCAGCTGCCGGTTTCCTGATCACCGGTGTCGGTTTACCGGTTCTGACAGTAATCGCTCTGGCAAAAGTCGGCGGCGGTATTGAGGCGCTCAGTACACCGGTCGGTAAATATGCCGGGCTGTTGCTGGCCGTTGTGGCGTATCTGTCCGTCGGGCCGCTGTTTGCCACACCGCGTACAGCCACCGTTTCCTATAAAATCGGGATCGCGCCGCTGGTGGGCGGGGAATCTGATATTTCCCTGCTGATTTACAGTGTGATCTACTTTGCCTGTGTGATCGGTATTTCCCTGTATCCGGGTAAATTGCTGGACAGCGTCGGGCATGTACTGGCACCGGTTAAAATGCTGGCTCTGGCTATCCTCGGGGTGGCTGCGGTAATGTGGCCGGCAGGTGATGCCATTATGGCAACGCCAGATTATAAAGAGATGGCGTTCTCCAACGGGTTTATTAATGGTTATCTGACCATGGATACCCTTGGTGCGATGGTCTTCGGGATTGTCATTGTTAATGCCGCCCGTTCGCGCGGGGTGGAAAACTCTTCGCTGCTGACCCGCTATACCATGTGGGCCGGGCTGATTGCCGGTGTGCTGCTGACGCTGGTCTATCTGGCTCTGTTCAAATTAGGGGAAAACAGCGGATCGATTATCCCGAATCCTGCCGATGGTGCGGAAATTCTGCATGAATACGTGCAGTATACCTTCGGTAACTACGGCAGCTTCTTCCTTGCAGTGCTGATTTTTGTTGCCTGCATGGTGACCGCTATCGGCCTGACCTGTGCCTGTGCGGAATTCTTCAGCCGTTATCTGCCGATCTCTTACCGTAAACTGGTGTGGATCCTCGGTGCATTCTCCATGGTGATTTCAAACCTGGGGCTGAGTAAGCTGATCGCATTCTCCGTTCCGGTACTGGTATCGATTTATCCGCCGTGTATTGTGCTGATTCTGCTGAGTTTCACGCTGCGCTTCTGGAAAAAACCGGGACGGGTCATTGCGCCGGCGATGCTGGTCAGCCTGATTATCGGAACGATGGGGGCGCTGAAAGCCACTAAAATGTTCGGCTCTTATATGCCGTCATGGATTGAGTCACTGCCGTTCTTTAAATATGACCTGGCATGGCTTGCGCCGTCACTGGCAGTGCTGGTGGTTTCCATTGTGGTTGATCGCCTTATGGGCGCTGAGCCGGAAGTAAATCACAAACACGCCTGATAGCCCTGATTATAAAAATACCCCGCATTGCGGGGTATTTTTTTGCCCGTGATTCAGGCATAAAAAAACCAGCCCTCAGGCTGGTTTTACGACGCTTTTAACTACCGGAACTTACAGTTTGCCGGAGTTCTTTTTCAGGAAGTCAGCAACGCCTTTCGGAGATGCATTCATACCTTCCTGACCTTTTTCCCACTGAGCAGGACACACATCACCGTGCTCTTCGTGGAATTGCAGTGCGTCAACCATACGCAGCATTTCGTCTACGTTACGGCCCAGCGGCAGGTCGTTGACGACCTGGTGACGAACAACACCGTTTTTGTCCACCAGGAAAGAACCGCGCAGAGCAACACCGGCTTCCGGAAACTCAACGCCGTAAGCTCGCATGATGTCATGTTTGATATCCGCAATCATCGGATACTGAACCTGACCGATACCGCCATCTTCGATAGCAGTATTACGCCATGCGTTATGAACAAACTCAGAGTCCATAGACACACCAATCACTTCCACACCGCGTTTTTTGAATTCTTCATAGCGGTGATCGAATGCGATCAGCTCAGAAGGGCAGACGAAAGTGAAGTCCATCGGCCAGAAGAAGATAACAGCCGGACGGCCGTTCAGGTGTTTTTTCAGATTGAAGTTATCAACAATTTCACCGTTACCCATAACGGCTGCAGCTGTAAAATCGGGGGCTTGACGGGTTACCAGAACCATAATTTACTCCTGTAAGATTATATAGAGTATGGCAATAAACAACAGACAGAATAAAGAATCCGGGGACGGTATTAAAGTTCATAATACCGATTAATATAATAGGTTTTACCTATCAATAGTTCATTATTCTATCTGCTACCCGAATAAGATAGAGTTATTTGAGTAAAGTTCAAGTGCTAATTGTGTGAATGAACGTAAAAACCGTTACTGAGCTGTAAACGGCTTTGTCACGGTATCCATCATCTGAGGGTAGAAGCGGAAGAAAATCTCCTCAAGAGACTGATAATTATCTGTAAAATCCTGATTTGTCTCCCTGAGAGCGGCGAGTTTCGGACGCCGTTTTGCCATCCCTGCCAGCACCTGTCCGATATAGGGGACTTCCTGATAACGGATTAACCAGCGCTGCGGCCACATAAATTCATTCAGCTCCTGAAACTTAACCGGCGTAAAAGCCAGTTGCGGCTCAATCACTGTACGGACGTGTTGTGTGAAATCCGTCAGGGAGACTGCCGGTTCAAATGCTGACCAGTGCATAGAGAGGAAATGATCCCAGACCACATCCAGCGTGATCGGCGCATAGCGGCGGTATTCCGGGCGGAATAACTGACGGGCTTCCCGTACCAGCGGGTGTGAATCGGTCAGGGTATCAATACGCCGGTGCAGCCTGATCCCCGCGGCGACCGGTGCGCTGTACTGGTCTTCCGGCGCGCCGCGGACAAAATCTGCCATCAGATTGCCGAGAAAACTGCTGTTTGCCAGTGAGGCAAGGTGGAGATGTGCGAGAAAATTCATAATACCGCAGCCTTTTATTCCGCCGTCAGACGGGTTATTTCTTGCGCCCTGCTTACCGGGGCACTAGACTATTGCGCCTGTTTTTCTTTTTGAGATGAAACCGAGAATCTCATGCGTGTTGCCGATTTTACTTTTGAACTGCCGGACGAACTTATCGCCCGCTATCCGCAGGCGGAACGGAGCAAGTGTCGTCTGTTATCACTCGATGGTGTCAGTGGTGAACTGAACCACGGTATCTTCACCGATGTGCTGGATAAACTCAATCCCGGTGATCTGCTGGTATTTAATGATACCCGCGTGATCCCCGCCAGAATGTTCGGCCGCAAAGCCTCCGGCGGAAAGATTGAAGTGCTGGTGGAACGGATGCTGGATGAGCATCGCGTACTGGCGCATGTCCGCGCATCCAAAGCACCGAAAGAGGGTGCGGAACTCCTGCTGGGCGAAGATGAGAGCGTAAATGCCACGATGGTGGCGCGTCACGGGGCTCTGTTTGAAATCCGTTTTGATGATGAGCGCGATGTGCTGACCATTCTCAATCAGATTGGTCATATGCCGCTGCCGCCTTATATCGACCGTCCGGATGAAGAGTCGGATCGCGAGTTATACCAGACCGTGTATAATGACCGGCCGGGTGCGGTCGCCGCGCCGACAGCCGGACTGCACTTTGACGAGCCGCTGCTGGCGGCACTGCGTGAAAAAGGTGTGGAAATGGCCTTTGTCACCCTGCATGTCGGGGCAGGGACATTCCAGCCGGTGCGCGTGGATAATATTGAAGATCACATCATGCACTCCGAATATGCGGAAGTGCCGCAAAACGTGGTTGATGCTGTACTGGCGTGTAAAGCACGCGGTAATAAAGTGATTGCGGTCGGCACAACGTCGGTGCGCTCTCTTGAAAGCGCGGCGAAAGCGGCACAGGATGCACTGATTGCACCATTCTTTGATGATACCCAAATCTTTATTTATCCGGGATATGAGTATCAGGTGGTGGATGCACTGATCACCAACTTCCATCTGCCGGAATCCACGCTGATTATGCTGGTTTCCGCATTTGCCGGTTATCAGCACACCATGCAGGCTTATGAGGCAGCGGTACGCGAGCATTACCGTTTCTTCAGCTACGGGGATGCGATGTTTATTACCCGCAATCCGCAGGCGAAATTTGAAAAAGTTGGTCACGACGACTGATATACTACAAATTACTGATCCGGCAGATTTCAGCGACTGCTGACTGACTGCCGCTAATTCAACATCATCAGACTGTTTTTCTGATGCCGGAGGTTTTGTGAAATATGAACTGCAAACGACAGACGGCCGTGCGCGCCGTGGTCGCTTAATTTTTGATCGTGGCGTTGTTGAAACCCCCGCATTTATGCCGGTGGGGACTTATGGCACAGTGAAAGGGATGACACCGGAAGAAGTGAAAGAGACCGGTGCGCAAATCTTATTAGGCAACACGTTCCATCTGTGGCTGCGTCCCGGTCAGGAAATTATGAAACTGCACGGTGATCTGCATGATTTTATGCAGTGGAAAGGGCCGATTCTGACTGACTCCGGCGGCTTCCAGGTCTTCAGCCTGGGTGCAATGCGTAAAATCAAAGAAGAGGGTGTGCATTTCCGTAACCCGATCAACGGTGAAAAAATCTTCTTAAGTCCTGAAAAATCGATGGAAATCCAGTATGATCTCGGGTCTGATATCGTGATGATTTTTGACGAGTGCACACCGTATCCGGCGGATTGGGACTATGCGAAGAAATCCATGGAAATGTCTCTGCGCTGGGCAAAACGCAGCCGTGACCGTTTCGATGAACTGGGTAATCCGAACGCACTGTTCGGTATCATCCAGGGCAGTGTTTACGAAGATTTACGCGATGTGTCAGTGAAAGGGCTGGTGGAAATCGGATTTGATGGGTACGCTGTGGGCGGTCTGGCTGTCGGTGAGCCGAAAGAAGACATGCACCGCATTCTCGAGCATGTCTGTCCGCAGATCCCGGAAGATAAACCGCGCTATTTAATGGGCGTGGGTAAACCGGAAGATCTGGTGGAAGGTGTGCGCCGCGGTATTGATATGTTCGACTGCGTGATGCCGACCCGTAATGCCCGTAACGGACATCTGTTTGTGACGGACGGCGTGGTAAAAATCCGTAATGCGAAGTATAAATCAGACACATCGCCGCTGGATGCGGAATGTGACTGCTATACCTGCCGTAATTATACGCGTGCTTATCTGCATCATTTGGATCGCTGTAATGAAATCCTTGGCGCGCGCTTAAATACCATTCATAATCTGCGCTACTATCAGCGTCTGATGGCAGGTATCCGGCAGGCCATTGAAGAAGGCCGTCTGGAAGCATTTGCCGCTGAATTTTATCAGCGGATCGGGAAACCCGTTCCGCCGTTAAGTGAGTGATTTCCCCGAAACGGGATCACCCGGTGGTGTATAACATAGGCGATGCACCACCGGCAGGTTTATCTGCCTGATAATTATGTGAATAACAAGAGGATAGTTTGATGAGTTTTTTCATTTCTGACGCAGTAGCATCGACAGGTGCGGCAGCTTCTCAGGGCAGCCCGATGTCTCTGATTATCATGCTGGTCGTATTCGTGCTGATTTTCTACTTCATGATCCTGCGCCCGCAACAGAAACGTGCAAAATCACACAAGCAATTAATGGACTCTATCGCGAAAGGCGATGAAGTGTTAACTACCGGTGGTCTGATCGGTCGTGTGGCTAAAGTGTCTGACACCGGCTACATCGTTCTGGAACTGAACGAAACAACTGAAGTAACCATCAAACGTGATTTCGTCGCAGCAGTTTTACCGAAAGGTACACTGAAGGCGCTGTAATCTTCCTGTAGTATGATTTTCCCGAAGGGACTGCCGTGTTAAACCGTTATCCTTTGTGGAAGTATCTGATGCTGATCGCTGCGATCCTCATCGGTTTGCTTTATGCGCTTCCAAACCTGTACGGAGAGGATCCGGCTGTTCAAATCACTGGCGCGCGGGGAACCGCCGCCAATGAACAGACCCTGGATCAGGTCCGGAGCATTTTAGAAAAAGATCAGATCGCGAGTAAGTCGGTCGCACTGGAAAATGGTGTGATACTTGCCCGTTTCTCAAATCCTGATATCCAGTTACGTGCCCGTGAAGAGCTGGTGAAAGGCTTAGGTGAGCAATATGTTGTTGCCCTGAACCTTGCCCCGGCAACACCGAAATGGCTGACTGCCGTCGGTGGCGAGCCGATGAAACTGGGTCTTGACCTGCGTGGCGGTGTGCACTTCCTGATGGAAGTGGATATGGAAACCGCGCTGGGTAAACTGCAGGAGCAGAACCTGGATGGTATCCGTTCTCTGCTGCGTGAAAACAGTATTCCGTTCGCTTCTGTCCGCAAATCAGCGGATTACGGCGTGGAAGTCCGCTTCCGTGATGATGCTTCACGTTCCGAAGCCAGCTCTCTGTTATCAAAACGCCTGCGTGATTTAGTTTTCAAAGATGGTTCAGGCAGTACCCTGACCGCCGTGATGAGCGATCAGCGCTTAAGTGAAGCGCGCAGTTACGCCGTCATGCAGAACATTACTATCCTGCGTAACCGTGTTAACCAGCTGGGTGTTGCTGAGCCGCTGGTACAGCGCCAGGGTGCGGACCGCATCGTGGTGGAATTACCGGGTATCCAGGATACCGCACGGGCGAAAGAAATCCTCGGCGCAACCGCGACGCTGGAATTCCGCCTGGTCAACAGCACTGTTGACCCTGCCGCTATCGATGCAGGCCGTATCCCGGGCGACACCGAAGTGAAATACACCCGTGACGGACGTAAAGTCGCGCTGTACAAGCGCGTGATTCTGACCGGTGATCATATTACTGACTCCACATCACAGAGTGATGAATACGGTCAGCCGCAGGTCAGTATCTCGCTGGACAGCACCGGTGGTAACACCATGTCCGATTTCACCAAGGATAACCTGTATAAGCCGATGGCGACCCTGTTTGTCGAATATAAAGACAGCGGGCGTAAAGATGCCGCAGGCCGCTCAATCCTTGAGAAAAACGAAGAAGTTATCAACATTGCCAATATTCAGTCCCGTTTAGGATCGAACTTCCGTATCACCGGGATTGATAATGCCAATGAAGCACGTCAGTTATCACTGCTGCTGCGTGCCGGTGCCCTGATTGCACCAATCCAGATTGTGGAAGAGCGGACCATCGGGCCGACTCTGGGTCTGCAGAATATCGAGCAGGGCCTGGAAGCGTGTCTGTGGGGGCTGATGGCCTCAATTCTCTTCATGGTGATCTACTACCGTAAGTTCGGTCTGATCGCGAGCAGCGCGTTACTGGCGAACCTTATCCTGATTGTCGGGGTGATGTCGCTGTTACCGGGTGCAACGCTGACCATGCCGGGGATTGCGGGGATCGTGCTGACCCTTGCGGTTGCGGTCGATGCGAACGTTTTGATAAACGAACGTATCAAAGAGGAGCTGCGTAACGGCCGATCTGTCCAGCAGGCGATCCATGAAGGGTATAAAGGCGCCTTCTCAAGTATTATCGACGCAAACTTAACCACACTGATTACCGCTGTTATTCTTTACGCGGTCGGTACCGGTTCGATTAAAGGATTTGCGATTACGACAGCCATTGGTGTGGCAACCTCCATGTTTACAGCGATTATCGGTACACGCGCCATCGTGAACCTGCTGTATGGCGGTAAACGTATTAATAAGCTGTCTATTTAAGGAGCACGTTGTGGCACAGGATTATACTGTTGAACAATTAAACCACGGCCGCAGAGTCTATGACTTTATGCGCTGGGACAACGTGGCATTTACCATTTCGGCGCTGCTGCTGATTGCCTCTGTGGCAATCATCGGCGTGAAAGGGTTTAACTGGGGTCTGGACTTCACCGGCGGTACCGTCATTGAAGTTAACTTCAGCCAGCCGGCTGACCTGGATAAAATCCGTGATACCGTCGCGCAGGCAGGATTTAAAGATCCGCTGATCCAGAACTTCGGCAGCAGCCGTGACATCATGGTGCGTCTGCCGCCGGCAGAAGGTGCTGCCGGTCAGGAACTGGGTAAAACTGTTATCAATGTGATCAACAAAAACATTGATGAAAGTGCGGTGGTTAAGCGTATCGAGTTCGTCGGCCCGAGTGTGGGGGCGGAACTGGCTCAGACCGGGGCGATGGCGCTGATTGCGGCATTAATCTGTATTCTGATTTACGTGGCGATGCGGTTTGAATGGCGTCTGGCGTTAGGTGCGGTAATCGCGCTGGCGCATGACGTTATCATCACCCTTGGTGTACTGTCGTTATTCCATATTGAGATTGACCTGACCATTGTGGCATCTCTGATGTCGGTTATCGGTTACTCACTGAACGACAGTATCGTGGTATCTGACCGTATCCGTGAGAACTTCCGCAAAATCCGCCGTGGTACGTCGTATGAGATCATGAACGTTTCCCTGACTCAGACGTTAAGCCGTACCATTATGACATCGGCAACCACCCTGTTAGTGGTTCTGATGCTCTATATCTTCGGCGGTGCGATGCTGCAGGGCTTCTCACTGGTCATGCTGATCGGTGTGTCTATCGGTACTATTTCCTCAATCTACGTGGCGTCTGCGCTGGCCCTGAAACTGGGTATGAAGCGTGAGCACCTGATTGTGCAGAAAGTGGAAAAAGAAGGTGCGGATCAGGAATCTATCCTGCCGTAATTTCTGCCGTGAAAAACAGAAAACACCCTGTATGTGCAAGCATGCAGGGTGTTTTTTATGTGTAAACAGGGTAAACTACCGCGACAGTTCATTGACCCGCAGGATAATTTATGCATTGCCCGTTTTGCTCTGCCGTTGATACCAAAGTCATCGACTCACGCCTGGTGGGTGATGGCTCCCAGGTCCGCCGCCGCCGCCAGTGTCTGGAATGTCACGAACGCTTTACCACGTTTGAGGTTGCCGAACTGGTTATGCCGCGTGTGATCAAAAGTGATGACAGCCGTGAACCGTTTGACGAAGAAAAACTGCGCCGCGGTATGCAAAAGGCGCTGGAGAAACGTCCGGTCAGTTCTGACAATATCGAAACCTCCCTCAGCCATATCAAATCACAGTTACGGGCTACCGGTGAACGGGAAGTCTCTGCTAAGTTTGTCGGCGAACTGGTGATGAGCGAGCTGAAAAAGCTGGATAAAGTGGCGTATATCCGTTTTGCGTCGGTTTACCGCAGTTTTGAGGATATCCGTGAATTCGGCGAGGAAATTGCCCGCCTGCAGGACTGAACATGATGCATTCTGATGAATTCTATATGGCCCGCGCCCTTGAACTGGCGGCGCTGGGTCGTTTTACTACGGCACCGAACCCGAATGTCGGCTGTGTGATTGTCCGCGACGGCGAAATCGTCGGCGAAGGTTATCATCAGCGCGCCGGTGAACCGCATGCGGAAGTGCACGCGCTGCGTATGGCCGGTGAGAAAGCCCGCGGTGCCACCGCGTATGTCACACTGGAACCGTGCAGTCATCACGGCCGTACGCCGCCGTGTGCCGGGGCACTGGTGAATGCCGGGGTCAGCCGGGTGGTGGCCGCCATGCAGGACCCGAATCCGCAGGTGGCCGGACGCGGATTGTTTAAACTGCGCGAAGCCGGAATTGACGTCAGTCACGGTGTTCTGATGCAGGAAGCGGAAGCGCTGAATAAAGGCTTCTTTAAGCGGATGCGCACCGGTTTCCCGTATATCCAGCTGAAAATGGCGGCGTCTGTTGACGGTAAAACCGCTCTGGCCAACGGCGAAAGTCAGTGGATCACCTCAAAAGCTGCACGGCAGGATGTCCAGCAGTTCCGGGCTCAGGCCGGAGCCATTTTATCCACCAGTGCCACGGTGCTGGCGGATGATCCGGGTCTGACTGTCCGTCATGCGGATTTCCCGGCATCGTTGCAGCAGAGTTATCCGGAAGCGGCTATCCGCCAGCCGGTGCGGATTATCACGGACAGCCGTCAGCGGGTCACCGCACAGCATCGTGTCACACAGTTACCCGGCAGTTGCTGGCTGGCACGAACCGCCTCTCAGCCCGATAACTGGCAGGGCGATGTTGAGGAAATTATTCTTCCGGAGAACGGCAGTGGTGTGGATCTGGTTCTGCTGATGATGCAGCTCGGCAAGCGCAATATTAACCATATCTGGACAGAGTGCGGTTCACATATGGCAGGTGCGCTGCTGAAAGCCGGGCTGGCCGATGAGATTGTGCTCTATCTGGCGCCGAAAATTCTGGGCAGTGATGCGCAGGATCTCTTTACACTGCCGCCGCTTGCCCATTTGCGGGATGCGCCGCAGTTCCGGATTGACGATTGCACGATGGTCGGGCCGGATCTCCGCCTGCGTCTGATCCCGGTTTATTAATCGCTGAATTTACGCCGGAATTTAAATTTTATTCCGGAGTTTGAAAAACACAGGCGCGGTGACGGAAAGAATGTGATAAAATCCGCGCCCCGCAGTATGAAACTCGTAAGAAGGAAAGGCTATGAACGTCATTAAAGGTGTTGTCAGTGCGCCGGGTGCGCGTATCGCCATCGCAATTGCCCGCTTTAACAACTTCATCAACGACAGCCTGTTAGACGGTGCGGTTGATGCACTTGAGCGTATCGGTCAGGTTTCCTCTGAGAACATTACAACGGTCTGGGTGCCGGGTGCTTATGAACTGCCTCTGGCAGTGAAAACACTGGCCGACACCGGAAAATATGACGCTATCATTGCGCTGGGTACTGTTATCCGCGGCGGCACTGCACATTTTGAATATGTGTCAGGTGAATGCAGCTCCGGGTTATCAGCCGTTGCGATGAACAGCTCGATTCCGGTGACTTTCGGGGTGCTGACCACCGAAAATATTGAACAGGCCATTGAACGTGCGGGAACCAAAGCCGGTAACAAAGGGGCGGAAGCCGCAATGACCGCGCTGGAAATGATCAATGTGATTAAAGCCATCAAAGGCTGAATTTAGATTTTAGTAAGGGGATATGTGTGAAACCTGCAGCTCGTCGTCGTGCTCGTGAATGTGCCGTTCAGGCGCTTTATTCGTGGCAGTTATCCGGCAATAACATTGCGGATGTTGAATCAGAATTTCTGTCAGAGCAGGATGTCAAAGATGTTGATGTCGCCTATTTTCGTGAGCTGCTCTTCGGCGCGGCAACGAATGCAGTGCGCCTTGATGCACTGATGGCGCCGTACCTCTCCCGCCAGCTGGAGGAGTTAGGTCAGGTGGAAAAAGCGGTTCTGCGTCTGGCGATGTATGAATTAAGCTACCGTGAGGATATCCCTTACAAAGTGGTGATCAACGAAGCGATTGAACTGGCGAAAGTGTTCGGCGCGGAAGAAAGCCACAAATTTGTCAATGGCGTGCTCGATAAAGCCGCGCCAAATGCCCGCAGAAAGTAATCATCTGATACTTTATGCACGGACATACATGACATGATATAAAAGAGGCCGGTAAAACCGGCCTTTTGTCTTTATCTGAACGCGGAATTTCTGATTATGGCTTGTGGTGAATTCGATCTCATCCGGCGTTTTTTTGACCGGCAGCATTATTACCGCCGGGACGTTGAACTGGGTATCGGGGATGATTGTGCCCTGATGACCGTGGCGGAAAAACAGCAGGTTGCTGTCAGTACGGATACTCTGGTGTCCGGCATTCATTTTCTGCCTTCGGTGTCTGCCCGTGATCTGGCCTGGAAATCCCTGGCGGTGAATTTAAGTGATCTGGCCGCTATCGGTGCCGATCCGGCCTGGGTTTCACTGGCGCTGACGCTGCCCTCCATTGATGAAGAGTGGCTGGGGGAATTCAGTGACAGCTTCTTCGAACAACTCAATTATTACGGTATGCAGTTAATCGGCGGGGATACCACCCGCGGTCCGATGAGCCTGACGCTGACCGTTCATGGTCTGGTACCGGCCGGGCGGGCGATGAAACGCGCCGGTGCCCGTAACGGCGACTGGATCTATGTCACCGGCACGCTGGGTGACAGTGCCGCCGGACTGGCAATTTTGCTGGATGAATTGCAGCCTGAAGACCCGGCACATAAAGACTATCTGCTGAAACGCCATCTGCGGCCACAACCGCGTATCCTGCAGGGACAGGCGCTGCGTGACCTCGCCTCCTCAGCAATTGATATCTCTGACGGGCTGATTTCTGATCTTGGCCATATCCTGAAAGCCAGCCGTTGCGGTGCCAGGATTGAACTGGATAATTTACCCATGTCAGAAGCACTGAAAGCCTGTTCATCACCGGAGCAGGCGCTTGCCCGCGCACTGGCGGGTGGTGAGGATTATGAACTGTGCTTTACGGTTCCGGAAATCAACCGTGGTGCGCTGGAAATGGCACTGGCACATACCGGTGCACCTTTCTGCTGTATCGGGCAGATGAAGCCGGAGAGTGACGGTATCCGCTATTTCAGTAAAGGTGAGGAAGTGAAACCGGCGCTGAGCGGGTTTGATCACTTTGCGGTGACAGTTGCGGCAGAGTAGGCCGTAAACGCGTTATCAGTGACATAAAAAAACCCTGCTGATGTGATGCAGGGTTTTTTGTGTCCGGAGAAAGGTAATCAGGCTTTTGTCAGATACGCTTCGATGGACTTCTGAATATGGTCTGCATCCAGCCCCATATCACTGCGGATCTCTTCCTGGTCACCCTGCGGCACATAGCTGTCCGGCAGGCCGATATTGAGCACCGGCACCGGCTTGCGCTGTGCCATCAGGAATTCGTTCACACCACTGCCCGCACCGCCCATAACGGCGTTTTCTTCGACTGTTACCAGGGTGTCATGACGGGCTGCCATATCCAGGATCAGGGCTTCATCCAGCGGTTTGACAAAACGCATATCAACCACGGTGGCGTTCAGGTTCTCTGCGGCTTTCAGCACTTCTTCCAGCAGCGTACCGAAGACCAGAATCGCGGTTTTTTCTCCTTCACGGCGGACGATACCTTTACCGATCTCAATCTGAGCCAGCGGCTGGAGTGTGGCACCGCAACCGCCGCCGCGCGGATAACGTACCGCAACCGGGCCTTTGCCGTAGTGATAACCGGTATGCAGCATCTGGCGGCACTCGTTTTCATCACTCGGGGTCATGATCACCATGTTCGGCAGGATGCGCAGGAAGGAGAGATCAAACGCCCCCTGGTGTGTCGGGCCGTCATTGCCGACAATCCCGGCGCGGTCAATAGCAAACAGCACCGGCAGTTTCTGAATGGCAACGTCATGGATCACCTGATCGTAGGCGCGCTGGAGGAAGCTGGAGTAAATTGCGACAACCGGTTTGTAACCGCCGATAGCCAGCCCTGCGGCAAAGGTGACAGAGTGCTGTTCGGCAATCGCCACATCAAAATACTGATCAGGGAAGGATTTGGAGAAACGCACCATACCGGAACCTTCACGCATGGCAGGGGTGATCGCCATCAGTTTCGGATCGTGTTCTGCTTCCTCGCACAGCCAGTCACCGAAGATTTTTGAGAAGGTCGGTTTGGATGATTTGCTTTTCGGCAGTGTGCCGGTTGACGGATCAAACTGCGGTACGGCGTGCCAGCTGATCGGATCTTTTTCAGCCGGTTCATAACCGCGTCCTTTTTTCGTCATAATATGCAGGAACTGAGGACCTTTCAGATCACGCATATTTTTCAGCGTCTGGATCAGGGATAACACATCGTGTCCGTCGACCGGCCCGATATAATTAAAGCCCAGCTCTTCAAAGAACGTACTCGGTACCACCATGCCTTTGATATGCTCTTCGGTTTTCTTCAGCAGATCTTTGATAGGCGGCAGGCCGGAGAAGACTTTTTTTCCGCCCTCGCGCAGCGTGGTGTAGAGCTTGCCGGAAAGCAGTTGTGCCAGATGGTTATTGAGGGCGCCGACGTTTTCGGAGATGGACATCTCGTTGTCATTGAGGATCACCAGCATGTCGGATTTGATATCCCCGCCGTGGTTCATCGCCTCAAAAGCCATCCCGGCGGTGATCGCACCGTCACCGATCACACAGACAGTTTTACGGTTACGTCCTTCACGGGCAGCGGCAACCGCCATCCCGACACCGGCACTGATAGAGGTGGAGGAGTGACCGACACTCAGGACATCATATTCACTCTCTTCGCGCCACGGGAAGGCATGCAGCCCGTTTTTATGACGGATGGTGTCAATACGGTCACGGCGTCCGGTCAGGATCTTGTGCGGATAAGCCTGGTGGCCGACATCCCAGATCAGGTTATCAAACGGCGTCTGATAGACATAATGGAGTGCGACAGTCAGTTCAATCGTCCCCAGACCGGAGGCAAAATGCCCGCTGGAACGGCTGACGCTGTTTAACAGATATTGCCTCAGTTCATCGCAGAGTTTCGGTAAACTCTCTTTCGGTAACAGACGCAGATCATCAGGCGTCTCAACGAGTGCCAAAGTCGGATATTTAGCGATATCAATACTCATGTAATGCTCACTAATTCTTATTAAAGTTTCTGAAAATACCGGAACGTGCCGGACGGATTAGCTGTTACGTTCAATCACAAAATTAGCAAGTTCACGCAGGGTTGCTGTGTTGTAATGATGTTCTTCAAGCTGTGAAAGCGCAGCCAGTGACTCCTGATAAAGTGCCTGTGCTTTATCCTGAGCGGCTTTCAGCCCGAGCAGCGACGGATACGTGCTCTTCCCGTGAGCGGCGTCACTGCCCTGGCTTTTTCCGATCACATCCGTATGACCGATAACATCCAGAATGTCATCCTGTACCTGAAACGCCAGGCCGATAGCCTGTGCGTATGTGTCGAGAGCCGGTAACATGCGGCAGCCTGCTTCACCGGCACTCATCGCGCCCATGCGGACGGAAGCACGGATTAAAGCACCGGTCTTATGGTTATGTATTTGTTCCAGCGCATGAATACCGATGTTTTTTCCTTCGGCTTCCAGATCAAGTGCCTGGCCGCCGCACATTCCGCCAAGACCGGCGGCATCCGCCAGTTCGGCGATCATCGCCAGACGGTCTTCGGGGCGCACATCCGGCATCGGCCGGGCCGCGAGGATAGCGAATGCCTGGGTTTGCAGGGCATCGCCTGCCAGAATAGCATTCGCTTCACCGAATGCGACGTGGCAGGTGGGTTTGCCGCGGCGCAGTGTGTCGTCATCCATGGCCGGTAAATCGTCATGGATCAGGGAATAGGCATGGATACACTCAATAGCCGCCGCCGGGGCATCCAGATTGTCAGCGGTAACACCAAACATCTCACCGGTGGCGTACACCAGGAACGGGCGCAGGCGTTTGCCGCCCAGCAAAGCACCGTAATGCATGGCTTTGCCCATGTCGGTGGCGGCAAACGGCAGAGTGGTCAGGATCTCATCAAGAACGTGATCAACACGCTCTCTGGCCTGTGTCAGTTGGTTGCGGAATGTTTCGGGAGTTTGTTCAGACATGGTCATTCTCGTTCACACAGGGAACCGCCGATCCGGGCGGTCAGTCGTTTTCAGGTGTAAAATCGCTCAGCGGGGCGTTTTCATCATCATTCAGCAGGATCTGTACCCGCTGTTCGGCTGCCATCAGGGTTTTCTGACTGGTGCGGGTCAGTGCGATACCGCGCTCAAACTCGGCCAGGGCTTCTTCCAGCGGCAGATTACCCGCTTCCAGACGGGTGACGATCCCCTCAAGGGCATCGAGTGATGCTTCAAAGCTCAGTGCATCGGTTTTCGTTGCGGATGTTTTTTTGGTCATAGTCTGTTTTTCACTGATGTTGCATTTATGTCGCAAATAATTCCTAGTTTACACTTTTCAGTGAAAATTGTGCCCCTCATTTACGATTTTTACGGGGCAGATCGAGATATGGTGATATACTGCCGCCTTTCAATTTCATCAACGGGGATTGCCGCTGCCCGACACCGGCTGCTCCGTCCTTTGCAAATCAAGCCGATAGCCAGTAAACCGTTATGAAGTTTATCATTAAATTATTTCCTGAAATTACCATCAAAAGCCAGAGTGTCCGCCTGCGCTTTATTAAAATTCTGACCAGCAATATCCGTAATGTACTTAAAGATCTGGCCGAAGACGTGGCGGTTGTCCGTCACTGGGACTATCTTGAAGTCCGCGTGAAGAAAGAAGAACTTGGTGAAGGTGTGGCTGACCGCCTGACCCGCATTCCCGGTATCCACCATATTTTACAGGTGGAAGAGCGCGCATTTACTGATCTGCACAATATCTATGAGCAGACATTTGAGATGTATGCCGCGTCACTGGAAAACAAAACCTTTTGTGTCCGCGCCAAACGCCGCGGCAAGCATCCGTTCAGCTCCATCGAGCTGGAGCGCTATGTCGGCGGCGGCCTGAACCAGCATATTCCGTCTGCGAAGGTAAAACTGACGCATCCGGATGTGACGGTGAACCTGGAAGTGGAAGATGACAAACTGATCCTCGTGGTGCGTCGTCTGGAAGGGATCGGTGGTTTCCCGATCGGGACTCAGGAAGATGTGTTATCTCTGATCTCTGGCGGTTTCGATTCCGGTGTCTCCAGTTATATGCTGATGCGCCGTGGTTGCCGTGTTCATTACTGCTTCTTCAATTTAGGCGGTGCGGCACATGAAATCGGTGTGAAACAGGTGGCGCATTACCTGTGGAACCGCTTCGGCAGTTCGCACAAAGTCCGTTTTGTCGCCGTGAATTTTGAGCCGGTTGTGGCGGAAATTCTGGAAAAAGTGGATGACGGCCAGATGGGCGTGGTGCTCAAGCGGATGATGGTCCGTGCGGCATCCCGTGTGGCGGAACGTTACGGCGTGCAGGCGATTGTGACCGGCGAAGCGCTGGGACAGGTATCCAGCCAGACGCTGACCAACCTGCGTATGATCGACAACGCCACTGATACGCTGGTACTGCGTCCGCTGATCTCACATGACAAAGAAACCATTATCAATCTTGCCCGTCAGATCGGAACTGAAGATTTTGCCCGTACCATGCCGGAATTCTGTGGTGTGATCTCAAAAAATCCGACCGTAAAAGCCGTCAAAGAGAAAATCGAAGCCGAGGAAGAAAAATTCGACTTCGCCATTCTGGATGATGTGGTGCTCAACGCGCAGAACATGGATATCCGTGTGATCGCGCAGCAGAGTGAGCAGCAGGTAACAGAAGTGGAGATGGTGTCTGAGCTGTCTGCCTCTGACGTGGTACTGGATATCCGCTCGCCGGATGAACAGGAATCACACCCGCTGAAGATTGAGGGAACCGAAGTGCGCACACTGCCGTTCTACAAACTCAGCACGCAGTTCGGCGATTTACCGGCAGATACCACCTATTTGCTTTATTGCGATCGCGGGGTGATGAGCCGTCTTCAGGCACTTTACCTGGCAGAGCAGGGCTATACCAATGTGAAGGTGTATCGTCCCTGAGCCGTGACATAGTCATTGTCTCTGAACCCCGTCTCTGCTGAGGCGGGGTTTTTTATTATTTTTCAGAGTCTGAGGGGTATCGTTGTATCAGCACGGGCACTATGCTGTCCGGCAGCAACATCCATTACTGACGGGGTTTCAGAATGAAAAACAGTACGGTCCCGGTACCGGCAAGCCGTTTTGTCTATTTTATTGTTATTGTGGTGGCGCTCCTTCAGGGGCTTACACTGAATGCAACATCCGATTATCTGATCCGCAGTTCATGGCAGTTGCCGGGATCACTGGTCTGGCTGCCGATGCTGCTGGCGATGTTTGTGCCGACGGTATTCAGTTATCTGATCAGCCGGTTTTCCTCTGCGGCTCTCTGGACAGGGCTGGTTCTGACGGCAGCTCTCTGTGTCTGGATGAATTACTGGTATCTGAGTGAGGCAACGGCGGGCCACACCCGTGAGCTTTCTTCGCTTATTCCTCTGCTGGTATTGCTGTTCTGGCTGATTCTGCCGTGGTTTCAGCTGTGGCAGTCATCCGGCTCACGGAATCCGGATTATGCGCTGCTGACGGAACAGTATGTCAGAAACACCGTGCTGGGTGCGCTGGCAGGGCTTATCGGTCTGCTGGTGATGGGCATGCTGCATCTGGCGGTCTATCTGTTCCGGATTGTGAACCTAGAGTTTCTCAGCGGGTGGCTGGATGATTCTCTGTATTACTGGATGAGCTTTTGTCTCGGGTTTAACGTCAGTCTGGTATTTGTCCGGTCGGTCTTTTCTTTCAGCACCGGAAAAATTGCCGGCTATGTGGCGCGGGTGTTGTTGCCGCTGCTGACGGTTATCGGTGTGATTGCCGCCGGCGGATTGCTGTTATCCGTGGTGACCGGCGTCCGTGTCAGCGGGCTGGGCTCATTCACCATGATTTGGTTTGTCGCGCTGAACATCATTCTGCTGAATCTGGTTTACGGCAATGAGTGCGTCCCGCGCTTCCGCTCCTGGCTCAGCGCGCTGGTGCTGGCCGGTGTGCTGCTGCTGAACGTTTTTTCGCTGTCGTCGGTTTACGGCATTCTGGTGCGTGTTAATCAATACAGCTGGAGTATGGATCGGTTATACGGATTCAGTATCGCGCTGTTTTTGGCGGTGGTCGTGCTGGCGTACAGCGTGGCACTGTTATGGAAACGCAGCGGATGGGCGGTGCTGCTCGGGCCGGTCAACAAGGCCGGATTACTGGTGCTGATGGCGGTTATCCTGGTGATCAGCAGTCCGCTGGCAGATTTTAAACAGATCACGGCAAACAGTATTCTGGCCGGTATTGAAAAGGGCAGAATCAAAGTCACCTCTGATATCCGCTATACCCTGGAAGGTCTGGGGAAACGGGGAGAGGCGGCACTCACCGTGCTGAATGACAACCCGGAATACCGTAAAGCACTGACCTACTCCTCTTATGATCAGGACAACCGCCGGACACTGCAGGAGGTGCTGCTCACAGTACCGGGCAGCCCAGAATTACCGGAATCCTGGTGGGAGGGAAAACCGGATGTTACCCGCAGCTGGTTCTGCACGGAAACCTCCGCGAACGGGGAGTGTCTCGGATTTATGGCGGATGCGGACGGAGACGGACAGGATGAGGCGGTGGTCTGTATTACCGGTTACTCCGATACATCGCTGTATTGTCAGATCTGGCAGCAGACCACTGAAGTTGCTGAGGGAGAGCCGGATAAGCTGGTCTGGACAGAGAGCGATTATCAGGATATTCAGTATGCCTCTGAAGCCGATCAGAAGGCGGCATGGGCGGCACTGAAGGCAGGACATTACTCGCTGAAACCCAAAAAATGGATGATGGTGACACCGGAACCGCCGGTACAGTAAAAACCTGTTTTACAGCAATCTCAAACGCCCGGTATCATAAACAGCCGGGCGTTTTTTTATTTGTTGTCCGCCAGTGTGCGGTAAGGGGTATCCTGATAATCCCAGATCCCCGGCGGCAGCACTAATTCAGCCGCCACTTTCGCGGCAGTTTCCTGCCCGCACAGGCGTTCAGTCAGGCGCAGAGCAAAATCGATAGCGGTAGCCGGACCCTGACTGGTCAGTAAATTAACGCGCTCATCAAAATACACCCGCTGATTCACCCACTGTTTTGCCGGTATTTTATCTTCCAGCGCCGGATAACCGGTCATATTGCCAAGCGGGAACAGATTGTGGCTCACCAGAATAACGGATGGTGCCGCACAGATAGCGGCAACAATGTGTCCGTCACAATGCATCCGGCGGATTTTTTCGATCACCAGCGGGCTGTCACGCAGATTTTCCGCACCTTTCAGGCCGCCCGGCAGCACAATGGCGTCAAACGGGGTATCCGCCACCCGTACCAGCGGCACGTCGGCCATAATACGGATCCCGCGCGAACCGGTGATCAGACAGCCGCCGTCATCATTGGCACTGGCGAGTGTGACAGTGATACCGGCACGCACCAGGAGATCGGCGGTGGTGACGGTTTCGGTTTCTTCGCAGCCGTCAGCGAGACAAATGAGAACTGAAGGGGGCATTTTGTTCCTCTTTTTGTTTGACGAGGCTGTAAACGTGAATATGTTCCGGCAGCAAAATCCCGTGATAGCGGGCTCGTTGCAGCAGATAGCCGGTAATGTAATCAATCTCGGTATAACGGCCGTAAAGAATATCCCGGCGCATAGACGAGCTGTGATCGGCGGTTTTTTCAATCACATGAAGAATGTATTCATAGATATCATCACCGTCTGTATGAATACCTTCACGCAGCATCACTTCCGCAACTTCATCACACAGTACCCGGATTTGCGGCAGGTGTGACATCAGCTCCCCGTTTTTGCAGTCGTAGATAACGGTCAGCGGGGAGATAACACAGTTCACGGCCAGTTTTTGCCAGCAGGCGGCATCGATTTCATCATGCCAGGCCACATCCGGCAGGGCATCGTGCAGAATATCGGCCAGATGACCGTAATGGCGGGCACGTTCATTCACCGGGCCTATGTGTGTCAGTCCGCGGCGGCTGTGGTGCAGCAGGCCGTCTTCTTCAAATGCAGCGTGGGAAGTGATGCCGGTCAGCAGCGGGTTCGGACAGCGGGATAACTCACGCGCCACGCCCATACCATTGTGCAGCAGCAGTACCGGACAGGATTCCGGGATTTTCGGCAGCAATTGATTAACGGCTTCGGAGGTTTGCCAGGCTTTCAGGCAAACCAGCAGTAATTCGGTTTGCGCAAGGAATTCCGGATCATTTGTGGTAAATTGCCCGTAAAACGGCTCTCCGTTCAGAGAATCAATATTTACATTCAGGTAAGGCTCGGGAATACGCATCCATCCCTGCACCTCATGACTGCCTGACAGTGCAGCGAGCCAGAGTTTCCCGATTGCGCCGCAACCCAGTACTGTTATTTTCATAAGGACTCCGGACAGCGAAAAAGATGTGAGCAATATCACTGAATAGTACCACTTTTTGTCCGTTTGCACCTTAGTAAATATAGCGGGAAATATAGTGCTTTTGTTGGTCTGATAAACCCGGTATCATGCCGGTCAGTTGAATATAGGGAGGTCTTCCGATGCCATCATTTGATATTGTTTCTGAAGTTGAATTACATGAAGTGCGCAATGCCGTGGAAAACGCACAGCGTGAAGTGACCAGTCGCTGGGATTTCCGCAACATTACCGCCACGATTGAGCTCAATGAAAAAAATAACAGTGTTAAGATGACCAGTGAATCTGATTTCCAGGTCAATCAGCTGGTTGATATTATGCGGGAAAAACTGGCGAAACGCGGGATTGACGGCGCGTCTCTGACCGTTCCGGATGAGATTGTTCACAGCGGCAAGCTGTACAGTGTTGAGGCAACGCTGTTACAGGGGATCGACAGTGCGCTGGCGAAAAAAATCGTCAAGCTGATCAAAGACAGCAAACTGAAAGTACAGACACAGATTCAGGGAGAAGAGGTTCGTGTGACCGGTAAATCCCGTGATGATTTACAGTCTGTTATGGCACTGGTTCGCAACGGGAAGCTGGGGCAACCTTTCCAGTTTAAAAACTTCCGCGACTGAGTGTTATCCGGCAACCCGCATCAGCATGGTTGCCGGTTTCTGTCAGCCCTGTAAAACGGCTTCGAGTTGTTTGCGGTTTGACAGTTTGGTATCTGTTTTCACATACACCGCCCGTTCCTGTGCAATAATCACCACATCACATACACCCGGCTTTTCGCGTAATTTCGCAGCAATATCCGGATGATTCACGTCATTTTCCGGCAATTCCAGACGCAGACTGCTGACATACGGCGGCTGACGCAGTGTCAGGCTGACAGCCAGCCAGATAAGTGTCAGTACCAGACCACCACCAAAAACGGCCAGTGCGCCATTCATGCTGTAGAGCAGGCCGCCGAGACTGCCGCCCAGCGCCACGCCGATAAACTGGCTGGTGGAGTAGATCCCCATGGCCGTTCCTTTGTAGCCGGCCGGAGCTTCTTTGCTGATCAGTGACGGCAGAATCGCTTCCATCACATTGAACGCAATAAAGAAGATCTGCAATCCGCCGTACAGCAGCCAGAGGTTTTTACCTGCCAGCAGAAACATGATTTCTGCCAGCGCCATCATGACCACGCAACTGACAAAAACCTGCTTCATTTTGCGGTATTTTTCCGCATAAATAATAAACGGCAGCACAGACACGAAGGCTATCAGCATCGTGTACAGATACGCTTTCCAGTGGGACTCCCGCGCCAGCCCGGCATCACTCATCACCAGAGGAAGGGCGACAAAGGTCGCCATCAGCAGAGTGTGCAGGGCGAGGATACCGAAATTCAGCCGCGCGAGCTGTTTATCCATCAGAACCTGTTTAATCGCGCCTTTTACCACGGCGGTTTCCCGGTTCTGGCGGTGCTCTTTATTATCCGGCACGACATACAGCGTGACGAGGATGCCGAGAAACGCGAGCAGGGCAATGCCCCAGAACAGGCCGGACAGGCCGATGATATCCGCCAGTACCGGTCCGAGTACCAGAGCGACTGCAAAGGTGATCCCGATGCTGATCCCGATAAAGGCCATCGCTTTGGTGCGGTTCTGTTCACGGGTGGTATCGGACAGTAATGCCATGACAGCGGCAGAGATCGCGCCTGCACCCTGGAGCGCCCGTCCGGCGATCACGCCGTAAATAGAGTGGCTGAGCGCGGCAACAATACTGCCCGCCATAAAGATAATCAGCCCGCCGATAATCAGCGGTTTACGGCCGATTTTGTCAGAAAGCAGGCCGAAGGGGATCTGAAAGATGGCCTGTGTCAGGCCGTAGACGCCGATGGCAAAACCTATCAGGGTGCTGGTGGCGTCTTTAAAATCGAGTCCGAATGTGGTGATAACAGGTAATACCATGAACATGCCGAGCATGCGCAGAGAAAATACCGAGCCTAAGCCCCAGGTCGCGCGACGCTCAACCAGAGTCATTTTATTATCGTTCATGGGATAACCTCAAAAAAACAGACACCACATTCTAATGAGATTTGTGGTTTTTACTAAACACAAAATGGCAGGGAAGCCCTGCCATTTTGTTATTACAGAAAGTGTGTGTTAACGGCTGTAGGCCAGCAGAACATCGCCGGAGACGCTTGGGTCAACAGACATCATCACACTGAGTGATGTGATAGCGACAATGGAGAACACGAACAACTTACGTGCCCAGAGGCGATCGTTCGTTGTTTTATAGCCCGATAATGCCATGCCGAGCCACCAGACACTGACTGCCGCTGCGACAATCAGGTACTTATATCCCGCATACCCGCTGATGGCGAGCATCAGTGTGGCAAACATAAAGGCGATGATGTACAGGATAATGTGGTTTTTCGCCACAGAAATACCTTTAATCACCGGCAGTACAGGGATATTGGCCGCCTGGTAATCTTTGAAACGGAAGATGGCAATCGCGTAGGAGTGCGGCATCTGCCATAAACTGAAGATTAACAGCAGGATCAGTGCGCCGGTATCAAACTGGCCGGTCACTGCGCAGTAGCCGATAACCGGCGGAGCGGCACCGGACAGGCTGCCGACCAGTGTGCCGTAAACCGATTTGCGTTTCATGTACAGGCTGTAAACCCCGACATAAACCACAAAGCCGACAACAGCAATCAGCATTGCCACCACATTGGCTGCCACTAACAGCAGCACCATGCCGGCAATACCCAGCACAGAGGCATAAACCAGACTGATTTTCGGGTCAATAAGCCCTCTTACCAGAGGGCGGTTTTTCGTGCGTTCCATGACGGAGTCGATGTCGCGGTCGATGTAATTGTTAAAAACACAACCGGAGGCCACGACCAGCGAGACACCGAGCAATGTCGCAATGAACAGGGGGTAATCAATGTCACCTTTGGAGGCGAGCAGGAATCCCCCGACCACAGAAATTAAATTTCCGAAAATAATTCCCGGTTTGGTCACTTGCAGGTATTGCTTCATCATATCGGCAACTCTTAATCAACCATCATATTGATGTTCAGGTTGTACATAATCCACAGTGAACCCACGACCACGATACCGATAATGAGGAGCGTGAACAGGAACGCAATCAGGTTCCAGCGCTCTTCAGACGCGGTATTCATGTGCAGGAAGCACACCAGGTGAACAAGAATCTGAACAACAGCGGTAATCACAACAGTCGCCAGCAGTACAGATGTTGAGGCAGTTCCCTCAATCACCATATAAAACGGGATGACTGTCAGAATGACCGACAATATAAAGCCGATCAGATAGGTTTTCACACTACCGTGGCTTGCCCCGGTACCGGCTGTATTTGAATGACTCATTACAGTGCCCCCAACAGATAAACAACGGTGAACACACAAATCCAGACCACGTCCAGGAAGTGCCAGAACAGGCTTAAGCAGTTCAGACGGGTTTTATTCACCTCGGTCAGGCCGCGACGGCTGGTCTGGATGATCATGATAATGATCCAGATAAGACCGGCAGTGACGTGAAGACCGTGTGTTGCCACCAGGGTGAAGAAACCGGACAGGAAGCCGCTGCGATCCGGGCCGTAACCTTCGCTGATTAATTCATGGAATTCGTAAATTTCCATCGCCACGAAGCCGAGGCCGAACAGGAATGTCACAAATAACCACAGATTAACCTGACCCACCTGATTGCGGTTCATTGCCAGCATGGCAAAGCCGTAGGTGATACTGCTGAATAACAGCAGGAAGGTTTCCACCAGTACAAACTGTAAGTTAAAGATTTCTTTGCCTGACGGTCCGCCGGCGGTGCCGTCTTTCAGCACCACATAAATGGCGAACAGACTCGCAAACAGAATCAGGTCACTCATCAGGTAGACCCAGAATCCGAAGACCTTGGTCGCACCTGCATCGTGATGCCCATGATTATCATGGGCGTTATTATGTTGAGTCAGGGTATTAGTTGACATTATCCACACCTGCCTTGCTCAGTTGTTCGTAGTGGGCGTTTTCGATTTTTTCGACTTCAGCCACAGGAACATAGTAATCCACATCTTCGTCGAAGCTTTTCACAATCCAGGTGACGATCATGCCGGCGAAACCGACAATCGCGAGCCACCAGATATGCCAGATCATGGCGAAACCAAAGATCAGGCTGAAACCGGCGATAATCACACCTGCTGCCGTGTTTTTCGGCATATGAATTTCTTCATATTTTGCAGGGCGTTTATGGGCGGTGCCTTTTTCTTTCATATCCCACCACTCATCACGGGACTGAACATCCGGCACTTCAGCGAAGTTATAGAACGGCGGAGGTGAAGAGGTTGCCCACTCCAGTGTGCGGCCGCCCCACGGGTCACCGGTGACGTCACGGTTCTGGTTGCGGTCACGGATACTGACATAGAACTGAATGACCTGGCACAGAATACCGACACCGATGATGGCCACACCGACGGCTGCGATTAACAGCATAGTGTGGAAAGTCGGGTCAATGTTCTGGCTGATACGGCGGGTCATTCCCATGAAGCCCAGCACGTAAACCGGCATAAAGGCAACAAAGAAACCGATGAACCAGCACCAGAATGCACGGACACCCCATTTTTCGTTCAGGGTGAAACCGAACGCTTTCGGGAACCAGTAAGCGGTACCGGCGAAGCATCCGAAGACCACACCACCGATAATGACGTTATGGAAGTGTGCAATCAGGAACAGACTGTTATGCAGGACAAAGTTTGCACCCGGTACTGCCAGCAGAACCCCGGTCATACCACCGACGGAGAAGGTGATAATAAAGCCGACTGTCCAGAGCATCGGGGTTTTGAACTCGATACGGCCCTGATACATGGTAAACAGCCAGTTGAATATCTTCACCCCGGTCGGAATGGAGATGATCATCGTGGCGATACCGAAGAAGGCGTTGACGTTCGCACCGGAGCCCATGGTAAAGAAGTGGTGCAGCCAGACGATAAAGGACAGAACCGTAATCGCGATGGTTGCCCATACCAGTGAGGTATAGCCGAACAGGCGTTTTTTCGAGAATGTCGCAGTGACTTCAGAGAAGACCCCGAAGACCGGCAGAACCAGGATATAGACTTCCGGGTGACCCCATGCCCACACCAGGTTGATGTACATCATCATGTTGCCGCCCATATCATTGGTGAAGAAATGGGTGCCCATGTAACGATCAAGGGTCAGACCGGTTAAGGTCACGGTCAGAATCGGGAACGCGGCGATAATCAGGATGTTGGTACAGAATGCCGCCCAGGTAAAGACCGGCATTTTCATCATCGACATACCCGGTGCGCGCATACGCAGTACGGTGGCGAAGAAGTTAACCCCGGTCAGTAAGGTACCGATACCGGATATCTGAAGACTCCACAGCCAGTAATCGACCCCGACGCCCGGGTTATATTCCAGTCCCGACAGCGGCGGATAGGCCAGCCAGCCGGTCTGTGCAAATTCCCCGATACCCAGAGAGAGGTTCACCAGGATCACACCGACCATAAAGAACCAGAAGCTCAGGGAGTTCAGGAACGGGAAGGCAACGTCACGTGCGCCGATCTGTAACGGCACGACCAGGTTCATCAGGCCGACAACAAACGGTGTCGCCACGAAGAAGATCATAATAACGCCGTGGGCGGTAAAGATCTGGTCGTAGTGTTCAGGCGGCAGGAATCCGGCTTCACCGGCAGACGAAAGGGCCTGCTGGGCGCGCATCATAATGGCGTCAGCAAAACCACGGATCAGCATCACCATTGAAACGATGATGTACATAATACCGATTTTTTTATGGTCAACAGTTGTTAACCATTCAGTCCATAACCACGTCCATTTGCGGAAGTAGGTGATAAGACCGACAAGTGCAGCACCGCCCAGAATGATACCCAGTACCGTAATAACAACGATAGGCTCATGCAGGGGGATGGCATCCAGTGTTAATTTTCCGAACATGCTTTACCCCTCATTCCCGGCATGAGCTGCAGGCGTATGGCTGCTGTGTTCATCTGCGCTCATGTTCATCATTGAATGGCTTTCGCCTTCCTGTGTCTTTCCGGCACCGTGGCCGCTGTGACCAAATTTGTTAATGGTATCCACAAACAGGTTTGGTTTGACAGTTGAGAAATAGACAACCGGGTTATTCACACTCGGTTTTGCCAGCGCGTCAAACGCTTCGGTGGTGTTCAGGGTGTCCGGTGAGGCTTTCACCTTCGCAACCCACTCATCAAAGGCTTCGCGTGTCGGTGTGGCTGTGGCGGTAAATTTCATGTCAGAGAAACCGTGACCGCTGTAACTGGCAGAAATGCCTTTGTACACGCCCGGCTCTTCAGCAATCAGATGCAGTTTGGTCTGCATACCTGCCATTGCATAAATCTGTCCGCCTAACTGCGGGATGAAAAATGAATTCATCACAGAATCAGAGGTGATTTTGAAATTGACAGGAACACCGACAGGGAATACGATCTCATTGACAGTGGCAATACCTTGATCCGGATAGATAAATAACCATTTCCAGTCCATTGAGATAACCTGGATGGTGACAGGCTCCTGGTCACTGACCAGCGGCTTGTACGGGTCCAGCTCATGGGTGGTTTTCCATGTAATGGTACCCAGGATCAGAATGATAATAATCGGAACAGTCCAGACGACCAGCTCAATTTTATTGGAATGCGCCCAGTCAGGACGGTAAGTTGCTTTCTGGCTTTCCCGGTAACGCAGGGCAAAAACGATTGCCATGATAATGACCGGAATAACCACAATGAGCATCAGACCAATGGCGGTTAAAATCAGTGTTTTTTGCTCAGCACCGATAGTGCCTTTCGGGTTCATCAGTGCCATATCGCATCCGCCCAGCAAAAGTGCAGATGCGAGCAGCGAGATTACCCCAATACTCTTTTTGTAGTTCATAAGTCTCATCCAACGACCCCAAAAACAAAGGTACTTAAGTACTCTTGTCGTTTCATCAGTCCGCACATATTACGGCAAGGTAAGATCAGTGTAAATATATGTAATAAGATTGGTTGGTTTGTTGCCTCTTTATGTTAAAAGGATCACAAGTAATCCGATTTTTATTAAATCGTGAAATAAAAATCACAAATTTAACAATCACGAGACAAATTTATATTTAAGCTTAGATTAAGGAAGGAAATACCGAAAGGATGAAACGCTGATTATTACACTTTATGTGATGTAATGGTGAAAATTTTTTGTTCAGAAACAGTTTCTTGGTAAAAATACGGAGGGTTTTTGCCCTCCGCAGTGAAAAAATGTGATCTAGAAGTTATATTTTATGCTGTAAACCACAGCCTGCTGGTAGAAATCTTCACCCAGTTTGTTATCCGCATAGCGGTACTGAATGCCGGTTGTTACTGACGGAACCGGTGTCCACCATAAGGCCAGCGCACCGTTGACACCGTCACGCCCGCCGTTGCCGTAGCGTTCGTTACGGTTCAGCTCAATTTCGTTCCAGTTGGTGATACTGAATTTTTCATCCCACAGGTTAAAGTCATAACCGGCAACCCAGCCGAGGACATAACCGTTGTTACCGCTGTAAAATGTTTGATCAACATAGTGCAGCGCTGCAAATGGTTTGAACCATAAGCCGTGGAAATCGGTGTTATAACCGATACCGTACAGGGTGTTCACTTCATGGAAGTTACCACCGTTGCCCGGCAGGGAATAGGTGCCATAGACATGGCCGTAGGCGTTAAATCCGGTATCACCCAGGTAGATACGTGCGGTGGATTTGAAGGTGTAACGCTGGTTATCTCCGGCATCGGAATCGTTTTTACTGTTGAATGCATTCTCGAGGTCGAAGAAACCGTAGAGCTCACCCCAGGTAAAACCGGCACCGCCCTCAAGCTCCAGATACGCAAAGTCATCTTTATGCGAGCTGTTACCGCTCTTGTGGGTGGTATGCGGAGTCCAGTCCAGATAGTTCATGCTGACGTTAGCAAATCCCCACTGATATTCAGCCTGCGCAGAAAACGCGGCGGTTGCAGCGATCAGGGCTGCAATAGTCGTTTTTTTCATAATTTTTTAGCTGTTTATTTGGCCATTAAAGAGTATAGAAGTCAGAAGTAACAGCGCGAATATAGGCCGGGGGCACAAAAAGGAAAATGGGGGATGTGATGTATTTGTGGTTTTGAATGTAATTTTAAGAAATAAATTACAAAAATTGTGATGTGTATCGAAAATCAGGAATAAAAAAAGCCGGTTAAAACCGGCTTTATAAACTTTTGATTGAATTTTTTCTGATATTCGTAACAGCCGATCAGGCCAGTTTATCGCGGCGGAGTGCACAATAATCGAGCAGTCCGCCGAGGAACAACCCGGCAATACCGATATTCAGGCCGTAAATAAACAGGTCACCTTTCAGCGTATCCGGAATAAAGCCCGGGGTCAGTTCAAACACACCGGTCAGCAGGAGGATCAGGCTGGCGGTGAACAGCACGGCGGTGATCCCCAGCAGTGACAGGGCTGCCCGGTAGCCGTTACGGAAATGCCGCCGGGGCAGAAACTGCTCCGTTTTCTGAGTGTAATGCAATGTCTTGCGGCACAACATCAGCAGCAGCAATCCCGGAACTGCAGCAAATACAGTGAACAGATAGAACCAGCTCCAGTTGTAGGTTTCCACCATCCAGCCGGCAAAAGGCCCGGTATAGACACGGCCGACCGCTGACAGTGCGGAGAGAAGGGCAAACTGCGTGGCGGAGAATGAGCGGTTACAGAGCGTCATCAGCAGGGCGACAAAAGCCGCTGTCCCCATCCCGCCGCAGATATTTTCGATAAACACCACTCCGCCCATCATATAGATATTTTGTGGTGTGACGGACAGCACCCAGTAGCCGAGGTTGGAGAATCCCTGCAAAATCCCGAAAAACATCAGGGATTTAAACAGGCTCCAGCGCTGCATCAGATAACCGCCGTACAGGGCGCCGACAATCGTCGCGGCCAGCCCCAGGGTTTTGTTGATAAGCCCGACTTCATCCGGACCGAACCCGGCGCCCCGGATCAGAAACGGCGTGCTGAGTGTCAGGGCAAACGCATCACCCATTTTGTAAAGTACAATCAGCAGTAACAGCAGCCAGGTATTATTGCGGGAGAAAAACTCGGCCAGCGGTTCCCGTACCGCTTCACGCAGTGTGCGCGGCGGCGGGGCATCGGTTTCCGGTTCTTTCGCTATCAGCGTGGCGAACACACCGATCAGCATCAGTCCCGCCATCAGCAGATACATATTCTGCCAGCCGGTATAGCGGTGGGCGATAAACAGTGCCAGCCCGCCGGAAAGCAGCATCGCAAGCCGGTAACCTAAGGTTGATATTGCCGCCCCGGTACCGCGATCTTTCGCGGACAACAGGTCGGTTTTATAAGCATCAAAAATGATGTCCTGTGATGCGGAGCAGAAGGCAACTATCGCGGCTGCCGCAGCCAGCCACCAGAGGTGTTCCGTCGGTTTCAGCATCCCCATACCGGCAATACTGACAACCAGCAGGAGTTGTGTGGCGATCATCCAGCCGCGGCGGCGTCCGAGAAACGGCAGCTGATAGCGATCCATAAACGGCGCCCACAGGAACTTAAACACATAGGCCTGGCTGACAAGGGTGAAAAACCCGATGGTTCTGATATCCACGTTTTCGACGGTGATCCAGGCCTGGAGTGTGCCGCTGGTCAGCGCCAGCGGCAGTCCGGATGCGAAACCGAGCAGTAAAAGAATACGGGCATTACGCTGGCTGTATGTCGCCCAAATACTCCGGAGCATGATAATCCTCACACACCGCAGGCTGCGGTGCATTCACAGTGACTGAAAACAGCAGGCCGCCCGGCGTTATCCGGCTGCGGGCGGCACGGCAGATTAGTAGCGGGTATTTTGCTTAATGAACTGGCTGATTTGTGTATCCTGAGCCATGTCCGCGACGATATCGCTGAGTGCGCGGTTAAAGGCGTCAGTGATTTTTTCGTTACTGGCGCTGAACGGCCCCTGCACATTATAACTGGTGCGGAATGTCCGGCTCTTTGTGCTGTTATTCTGCGCGGTGGCCAGAACGGTAATATCGATATTGACGGTGATATTATGGCGGACACTGCCTTCCTGGACATCAGCCTTAAAGGTATTGATGGCGATCTGCACATTGGCGTTTGCCGGTGACCCAATCATAAAACCGCGTGCGGTCATCTGTTTTTCCAGGGTTTCCTGCATCAGGAAACGCAGATCACGGGACGGACGCAGCTGTGCCAGCTGGCCGTTACGGCTGAATTCAGCCAGTGTCTGCGAAGAGCGCTTGTCGACACCGGTAATCGAAATAGTGGCGGCACCAAGAGTCGGGTCCGCAGACGGTAATTTCATCACCGGTTCAATCGACAGGGTGTTGGACGGCGCCTGACACCCGGCCAGTAAAAGCATTGCGAACAGCGGGAGGAGGTATTTTTTCAACATAATATGAATCCGTTACAGGTTGTTGAAGTCAGTCACAGCACCGGATTAACGCCGGGGTGTGAGTGTTCGGCTTAACGTATGATGATAATCGGCTTTATCCGTGAATGGTATGGATTTTGATAAAAAACTCACTACACTGGGCTTTCTCTGAAAGCCAGTATTGACCGGAAGGATAGTTATGTCGGCATCATTTCCTGCTGTGATGCAGCAGCGTATTGAAGAAAAACTGAATCATGCACTTGCCCCTCATTATATTGACGTGGTGAATGAGAGTGGTCAGCACAATGTTCCGGCAGGATCGGAAACCCATTTTAAGGTGGTGGTGGTCAGTGAGATTTTTGCGGGGATGCGCCCTGTTGCACGCCACCGTCATATGTACACCCTGCTGGCGGATGAACTGGCGGGCGGGGTTCACGCGCTGGCGCTGCATACTTATACCCCGGATGAGTGGAATCACAGTCAGGGTCAGGTGAATCCGTCCCCGCGCTGCCACGGTGGCGGAAAGTAAGCAGCTTGTTGGGTGAAAAAGCAGCGTACAGCACAAAATTTAACAGAAAAAGAGTGAATTTCAGACTCTTTTGTCTGCACTTCTCGACGCGGCCTGTCAGCATCGCTATAATGTCGCGTCTGAAATTCCGTATGGTTTCGGGACGCTTCTGAATATAAGGGAACTCGGTTTTTAAATGCGACCGCCCCGGTTCATTATCGTTTCACACAGGCATCGGGCCGGTGTGAGATCTGGAGTTGACCGAGCAATAGACTTTTTTGAGGTAATAAGATGCAAGTTTCTGTTGAAACGACTGAAGGCCTTGGGCGTCGTGTATTAATCACCGTTCCTGCAGCCGACATTGACAAAGAAGTAAATAAACAATTAGCTGAAATCGCCAAAAAAGCACGTATCGACGGTTTCCGTAAAGGTAAAGTGCCGCATAACATCATCAAACAGCGTTACGGCGATGTGGCGGTTCAGGATGCACTGAGCGACCTGATGTCACGTAACTTTGTCAGCGCGATCATCGAAAACAAAATCAATCCTGTCGGTGCACCGGACTATAAAGTCGATGAGCCGTACAAAGAAGGTCAGGATTTCACTTACACTGTTGAGTTTGAAGTCTTCCCTGAAGTTGAGCTGAAAGGTCTGGAAACAATCGAAGTTGAAAAACCGGTTGTTACCGTTAAAGACGAAGATATCGACGGTATGGTTGAAACTCTGCGTAAACAGCAGGCTGAGTGGAAAGTTATTGAAGGCGCGGCAAAAGCTGACGATCGCATTACTATCGACTTCACCGGTTCTGTTGACGGCGAAGAGTTCGAAGGCGGCAAATCATCTGATTTCGTCCTGGTCATGGGCCAGAACCGCATGATCCCGGGCTTCGAAGACGGTGTTGTGGGTCACAAAGCCGGTGAAGAATTCGAAATCGACGTCACTTTCCCTGAAGATTACCACGCTGAAAACCTGAAAGGGAAAGCAGCGAAATTCGCTATCACCCTGAAAAAAGTGGAAGAGCGCGAACTGCCGGAAATGACTGAAGAATTCATCAAACGTTTCGGTATCGGCGACGGTTCCCTGGAAGGTCTGAAAGCGGAAATCCGCAAAAATATGGAACGCGAACTGAAAAATGCAGTACGCAACCGTATCAAATCCCAGGTTATCGATGGTCTGCTGAAAGCAAACGAAATCGATGTACCGAAAGCAGCTGTTGACAGCGAAATCGAAGAACTGCGCCGTCAGGCGGCACAGCGTTTCGGCGGCTCTGAAAAACAGGCGATGGAACTGCCTCGCGAACTGTTTGAAGGTCAGGCTAAACGCCGTGTCATGGTTGGTCTGCTGTTAGGTGAAGTGATTTCTTCTAACGAACTGAAAGCTGAAGATGATCGCGTTAATGCACTGATCGAAGAAATGGCATCAGCGTACGAAGATCCGGCTGAAGTTGTGGAATACTACAACAAAAACAAACAGATGATGGACGGTATCCGTAATCTGGCACTGGAAGAGCAGGCTGTTGAGACTGTTCTGGCGAAAGCAAAAGTGACAGATAAAGAAACCGGCTTCACTGACCTGATGAACCAGGTTCAGGCAGCAGGTTAATCCTCTCTCTTTGTGAACGGCCGAAGGCTGTTTATCTGATTAAAACCGCAGGCAATGTATATTGCCTGCGGTTTTTTTGTCATTTCTGACAATATTCCTTGAAAACTGCGGTGGTTATCCCCCATATTTGCCATACAGGGTCTCTGCCGGACAGCGTGTGCATGATCGAATCGCGTATAGCGCATGGTCATCTCACCGGATCTCAAGTAAAATAACCGGTATCCGCCAGGCACCAATAAAATTCAATCAGGAGATGGACATGTCATATCACGACAATCAGGATACTTTCGCACCCAACATGGCGCTGGTGCCGATGGTTATCGAGCAGACTTCACGTGGTGAACGCTCCTACGATATCTATTCCCGTTTATTAAAAGACCGTATTATCTTTTTAACCGGTCAGGTTGAAGATCATATGGCAAACCTGATCGTGGCACAGTTACTCTTCCTGGAAGCTGAGAACCCGGAAAAAGACATCAGTCTTTATATCAACTCACCGGGCGGCGTGATCACCGCAGGGATGTCTATTTATGACACCATGCAGTTTATCAAACCGCAGGTCAGTACCATCTGCGTAGGCCAGGCCTGCTCAATGGGCGCTTTCTTACTGACGGCAGGTGCGCCGGGCAAACGCTACTGTCTGCCTAACTCCCGCGTGATGATTCACCAGCCGCTGGGCGGCTATCAGGGACAAGCTACTGATATTGAAATTCATGCTCAGGAAATTCTGAAAGTGAAAGCGCGCATGAATGATTTATTAGCTCACCATACCGGTAAATCCGTTGAGGAAATTCAGCGCGATACCGAGCGTGACCGCTTCCTGTCCGCGACAGAAGCACAGGAATACGGTCTGGTTGACCATATTTACACACACCGGTAAGTAACACCGGTACTGCCCGTATTCTGCCGGGTGGCAGGGTACAAGCGGTGCTGTGATATTTTTTTGCAGCTCACGGGTTGTGAGCTGTACTGATTAAGTGAGGTTTACTGATGACAGACAAACGCAAAGACGGTTCAGGAAAGCTGCTGTACTGCTCTTTCTGCGGAAAAAGTCAGCATGAGGTTAAAAAACTGATTGCCGGCCCGTCAGTGTATATCTGTGATGAATGCGTTGATTTATGCAACGATATTATCCGTGAAGAAATTAAAGATCTGATCCCGGCCCGGGGCAGTGAACGCAGTGAACTGCCGACTCCTCATGAAATTCGTCAGCACCTCGATGATTATGTCATTGGTCAGGAACTGGCTAAAAAAGTGCTGGCAGTCGCGGTATACAACCACTACAAACGTCTGCGCAACGGCGATAAAACCGCTGACGGCGTGGAACTGGGTAAAAGTAATATTCTGCTGATCGGCCCGACCGGCAGCGGTAAAACCCTGCTGGCTGAAACACTGGCCCGCTACCTGGATGTGCCGTTCACAATGGCGGATGCGACCACACTGACTGAAGCCGGTTATGTGGGCGAGGACGTGGAAAACATCATTCAGAAGCTTTTACAGAAATGCGACTATGATGTGGAGAAAGCACAGCGCGGTATCGTCTATATTGATGAAATCGATAAAATCTCCCGCAAATCAGATAACCCGTCGATTACCCGTGATGTGTCCGGTGAAGGCGTTCAGCAGGCGCTGCTGAAACTGGTTGAAGGCACGATTGCTGCTGTTCCGCCGCAGGGCGGGCGCAAACATCCGCAGCAGGAATTTTTACAGGTTGATACCTCGAAAATTCTGTTTATCTGCGGCGGGGCATTTGCCGGTCTGGATAAAGTGGTCGGCCAGCGTCTGAACACCCGTTCCGGTATCGGTTTCGGTGCGGAAGTACGCGGCGATAAAGACAAAGCAACAGAAGGTGAATTACTGGCTCAGGTTGAACCGGAAGATCTGATCAAGTTTGGTCTGATCCCGGAATTTATCGGTCGTCTGCCGGTGGTGGCAACGCTCGGTGAGCTGAGTGAAGATGCGCTGATTCAGATCCTTCAGGAGCCGAAAAACGCATTAACCAAACAGTATCAGGCACTGTTCAGCATTGAAGATGTTGAACTGGAGTTCCGCCGTGAAGCACTGATTGCCATCGCGAAAAAAGCGATGAACCGTAAAACCGGCGCCCGTGGTCTGCGTTCCATCGTTGAGGCGGCATTGCTCAACACGATGTATGATTTACCATCGATGGAAAATGTTGAAAAAGTGGTTATTGATGAGAACGTGATAACCAATCAGACCGAACCGATGCTGATTTACCGTAAACCGGAAGCTCAGGTTTCCGGCGAGTAACGGAAAGTTAGCGCAGTTGTTATCAATATTAACCAAATGAGGGAATTTTCCCTCATTTTGCTTTTCTTACTAAATAAAGTGTTGAATGTGAGAAATGCATCCCCATATATTGATCATTCTATGGAGTGGAACCCGTGATAACGCGTTTCACGACGTTCCCAACAAGGCGTAAGCTAAACGAAGAGAGTGCTCTATGAATCCTGAGCGTGCTGAACGCATTGAAATCCCGGTACTGCCTTTGCGCGATGTGGTGGTCTACCCCCACATGGTTATTCCTTTATTTGTCGGGCGCGAAAAATCTATCCATTGCCTGGAAACAGCGATGGATATGGATAAAAAAGTGCTGCTGGTTGCACAAAAAGAAGCGTCAACGGATGAACCGGGCGTCAATGATTTATTTTCCGTCGGGACAGTCGCGTCTGTATTACAGATGCTGAAACTGCCGGACGGCACCGTAAAAGTGCTGGTCGAAGGCCTGCAACGTGCGCATATCAAAACATTAAGTGACAACGGTGATTTCTTCTCTGCCCAGGCAGAGCTGATGGAATCCCCTGTTGTGGACGAGCGTGAGCAGGAAGTACTGCTGCGCACGGCGATCAACCAGTTTGAAGGCTATATCAAACTGAATAAAAAGATCCCGCCGGAAGTCCTGACCTCCCTGCACAGTATCGAAGATGTCGCCAAACTGGCTGACACTATCGCTTCCCATATGACACTGAAATTACAGGACAAACAGTCTGTACTGGAAATGGCAGATGTGGTTGAGCGTCTCGAATATCTGATGGCGATGATGGAATCGGAAATCGACCTGTTACAGGTTGAGAAACGCATCCGTAACCGCGTCAAAAAGCAGATGGAAAAAAGCCAGCGCGAGTACTATCTCAATGAGCAGATGAAAGCTATCCAGAAAGAACTGGGTGAGATGGACGACGCGCCGGATGAAGCGGAAGCGCTGAAACGTAAAATCGAAGAAGCGCAGATGCCGAAAGAGGCGAAAGAAAAAGCCGAAGCGGAATTACAGAAACTGAAAATGATGTCCCCGATGTCTGCGGAAGCCACTGTTGTCCGCAGCTATATCGACTGGATGGTTCAGGTTCCGTGGGTTAAGCGCAGCAAGGTGAAAAAAGACCTGATTAAGGCGCAGGAAATCCTCGACAGTGACCATTACGGCCTGGAGCGGGTGAAAGAGCGTATCCTTGAATATCTGGCGGTTCAGAGCCGTGTCAGTAAAATCAAGGGGCCGATCCTGTGTCTCGTCGGACCGCCGGGGGTGGGTAAAACCTCTCTGGGGCAGTCCATTGCCCGTGCAACCGGCCGTAAATATGTCCGTATGGCGCTGGGCGGCGTGCGTGATGAAGCGGAAATCCGTGGTCACCGCCGTACTTACATCGGTTCTATGCCGGGTAAACTGATCCAGAAAATGGCAAAAGTCGGTGTGAAAAACCCGCTGTTCCTGCTGGATGAAATTGACAAAATGTCATCGGATATGCGCGGTGATCCGGCCTCCGCACTGCTTGAGGTGCTGGACCCGGAACAGAATATCGCGTTTAACGATCACTACCTGGAAGTGGATTACGATCTGTCCGACGTGATGTTTGTCGCGACATCCAACTCCATGAATATTCCGGCACCACTGCTGGATCGTATGGAAGTGATCCGTCTGTCCGGTTATACGGAAGATGAAAAACTCAACATCGCCAAACGTCACCTGCTGCCGAAGCAGATTGAACGTAACGCGCTGAAGAAAACCGAGCTGCACATTGATGACAGTGCGATCCTCGGCATCATCCGTTATTACACACGTGAAGCCGGTGTGCGCGGACTGGAGCGTGAAATCTCCAAACTGTGCCGTAAAGCGGTGAAACAACTGCTGATGGATAAGACACTGAAACACATCGAAATTAATCAGGATAACCTGAAAGATTACCTTGGTGTGCAGAAAGTGGATTACGGCCGTGCAGACACTGAAAACCGCGTGGGTCAGGTAACTGGTCTGGCGTGGACAGAAGTCGGCGGTGACCTGCTGACCATCGAAACCGCAGCGGTTCCGGGCAAAGGAAAACTCTCCTACACCGGTTCACTGGGTGAAGTGATGCAGGAATCCATCCAGGCAGCGTTAACCGTGGTACGTGCCCGTGCGGATAAATTAGGGATCAACAATGATTTCTATGAAAAACGCGACATTCACGTCCACGTTCCGGAAGGCGCAACACCGAAAGACGGCCCGAGTGCCGGTACCGCGATGTGTACCGCACTGGTTTCCGCACTGACCGGCAACCCGGTACGTGCTGATGTGGCGATGACCGGGGAAATTACCCTGCGTGGTCTGGTTCTGCCTATCGGTGGTCTGAAAGAAAAACTGCTGGCAGCACACCGCGGCGGTATTAAGACTGTTCTGATTCCTGATGAAAACCGCCGCGATCTGGAAGAAATTCCGGATAACGTAAAAGCGGATCTGGATATTCATCCGGTTAAAACAATAGATGAAGTTCTTTCACTTGCCTTAGTGAATCCTGCTTTCGGCATGGAAGTGGTAAGTAAAAAAGCGTAGGAAATAGTGACCTGCGTCAAGAAGTTCAGATAAATAAAGGGCTGACAGGTACTTTCGGACTTGTCAGCCTTTTTTTGTCCCGCTAATTTAGCGAACATTCTTACGAAATATGCGAAGTCTGCAATCTTGCCAAGAGCGAAAAGGCTTGATATAACGGCTGTGGCTGTCAGGAACATACTTCGTAAATCCGGGCCGAAAATTCTGAAAGGGGATGATAATAGTGAATAAGTCACAATTGGTCGATAAAATTGCTGCAGACGCGAATATTTCTAAAGCTGCGGCTGGTCGCGCGTTAGATGCAATTATTGGTTCAGTAACTGATTCTCTGAAAGGCGGGGATGATGTGGCTCTGGTTGGTTTCGGTACTTTCACTGTTCGTGAGCGCGCAGCACGTACAGGCCGTAACCCGCAGACCGGCAAAGAGATCAAAATCGCCGCAGCGAAAGTCCCGGCTTTCCGTGCAGGTAAAGGTCTTAAAGACGCAGTAAACGGCTGAGTTTTTCCTCAGGCACCGGGATATTTATCTGTCCCGGGCACAAAAACCGTATAAAGCTAAACAGGAAGCGCATCAGAATGATGCGCTTTTTTTTGTTTTAGGGCATAATTTCCCCTGACCTGATTTTTCTTTTACCAAAGCGGAGTTTGGATTTCTTATGATGGAAAACCTGCGCACAGCGGCGAACAACCCTGTGATTAAAATTGTCTTCGCCATCATTATCCTGTCATTTATTCTGACAGGTGTCGGTGGTTACCTCGTCAGCGGTTCTAACTATGCTGCCAAAGTGAACGATACTGAAATATCGGTCCAGCAGTTAGAGCGCGCCTTCCAGGAAGAGCGTAACCGCCAGCAGGCTCAGCTGGGTGACCTGTTCTCGCAGTTAGTCAGTACCGAACAGGGTGTTAAACAGATCCGTTCTCAGGCGCTGAACCAGATGATCGACACCATTTTGCTGGAACAGTATGCACAGAAATTAGGTATCACTGTCAGCGATGAGCAGATCATTAACGCGATTCGTCAGGAACCTGATTTTATGGTTAACGGTCAGTTCAGCCAGGATGCTTACGGCACGTTCCTGTCCCGTAACGGTATCACGGGTGACGCCTATGCAGCCTATCTGCGCAAGCAGATGATTCAGGCTCAGCTGGTTCAGCCGTTTGTACGTGATTCGTTTGTGCTGGATTCTGAAGTGACCAATGCAGCGGCGGTTTTACTCCAGTCGCGCACTATCCGTACCGCAACACTGGATCTGGCTTCCGCACAGGAAAAACAGACCGCAACCGATGAAGAGCTGCAGGCTTATTACGCGAAGAATAAAAACAATTTCATCGCACCACAGGCGTTAAAAATCAGTTTTGTTGAGCTGGATGCCGCAAATATCCAGGACAACACCAGCGTTACGGAAGAACAGATTCAGGACTACTACGACAAAAATATCCCGCGCTTCACCGTGCCGGCAAAAGGCGAGTACAGCCAGATCATGCTGGCGACGGAAGATGATGCCAAAGCCGTACTGAATGAACTGAAAAACGGGGCCGATTTCAAAACTCTGGCGAAAGAAAAATCCACCGATAAACTGACTGCCCGTAACGGCGGTGTGACCGGCTGGATGGAAGATGCCGCGCTTATCCCTGAAATCAAAGATGCCGGGCTGAAAGCTGCCGGTCAGGTTTCAGAAATCCTGAAAGTGGATAACGGCTACGCAATTTTCCGTCTCGATGTGTATGAGCCGGAAACCGTTAAACCACTGGCGGATGTGAAAGACGAAGTGACCCGTCTGGCCAAAGGCGAAGCGGCGAGCAAAGCGTTCTTTGATCTCCAGCAGAAAGCCAGTGAAGCCGCAGCGAATGATAACGAATCCCTGATGGGTGTTGAGCAGGCGACAAACGTTAAAGCCGTACAGACCGACTGGTTTGCGCTGAATAACCTGCCGGACGCGATCAATTATCCGGAAGTGTTAAAAGCCTTAACGGAAAACGGACTGTTTGATGAGAAAGGGCCGTCCGGTGCTAACTCCGATATCATTACTGTCTCAGGTGATCGTGCATTTGTTGTCCGTGTTGATGAGTACCGCCCGGAAGCAACAGAGCCGTTTGAGAAAGTAAAATCTGATATCAGCGCGCTGGTCAAACGCGGTAAAGCCGAAGCCGCGCTGAACGCGGAAGCGGATAAACTGCTGGCGGCACTGAAAGAAGGTAAAGGTGACGCGGCGTTAACAGAAGCCGGTGTGAAATTCGGTGCAGAACAGACCGTTCAGCGTCTGAATCCGTCAGATCCGGTAATTAATGCTGCCTTTACCCAGCCGCATCCGGCGGACGGTAAACCGACCTACAGCCGCACCATTGACGGCAAGGGCAATATTGTTCTGATTCAGCTCGATAAAGTTACTGCCGGTACCGCAACCGATCAGGAAAAAACTGAGCTGCGCACAGTATTACGCCAGCAGATGGCATCCACTGAACTGGAATCATTACTGCTGAACCTGCGTGCCAACGCAGATATTGATGTGAGAAATATGGACTAAAATTTTTCGATCTGTACCGAAAAATAAAATGTCGTGTTACATCTCCCGAAAGGCTGCGTTCGCAGCCTTTCGCATTTCTGTTCTGAAAATCCCCCGGCAGAAAAAATTTTTGCGACACTCCGCTTTGTGCTAAACACAAAAGGAGAAATAGCATGAAAACAAAATGGACATCTGCATTATTATTAACATCAGCGCTGTTAACCGGCGGTTTTTTCAGTACCTCCTCTCTGGCTCAGGTGGCACAACCGGCAGAAAGTACGCAGGTTCAGCCGTCTGCTGCACAGGACACAAACCGTATCAGTATTAACACCGCGACAGCGGAAGAACTGGCACGGGAACTGAGTGGTATCGGGCCGAAAAAAGCACAGCGGATTGTGGAGTACCGCACGGAAAACGGACCATTTACTTCTGCGGAACAACTGAAAGATGTATATGGTATTGGTGAGCGCCTTTTTACGATGAACAGCGATAAGATAGCGTTGTAATATCAGCAGAAGCTGATTTCCCTTCCCCGGGCTGACGGGGAAGGGAATACCGGAAACAGAGTAAAGGGAGAAATATTATGAGCACCACAATTAAAGTGATTGGCTACCATATTGATGCCTTCGGACATGTGAATAATGCGCGTTACCTGGAGTTTCTGGAGGCTGCCCGCTGGGACTGGCTGGAAAGCTATGATGCATACCGCTGGTTTAAACAGATGGATATTGCTGTGGTGGTGGTGAATATCAATATTAACTACCGGTTACCGGTCTATGTGGGAGAGCGGCTGGTCATCGACAGTTATTTACAGCATGCCGGGCAGAAAAGCGGTGTTCTCAAACAGATTATTACCCGTCAGGAAGATAAGCAGGTTGTGGCGGATGCGGAAGTGACTTTTGTCTTTATTAATATGAAAACCGGTAAAGCGATCCCGATTGAAGGGGAAATCCGCGATAAATTTGAATTGCTGACAGGGCCAAAAGAGAGCTGATGATCCGAAGGACAGAAAAACGCCCGGCCGGTCACCGGGCGTAACAGGTGATTATTGCAGGCCGGTGATTTTTTTCATGGCGGCCATCACGGTACTGCGGTCAGCAAGATAGTTATCCAGCCCGTTGCGGCGCAGATGACAGGCGGCACATTCCCCGCAACCATCCCCCTGAATACCGTTATAGCAGGTGAGTGTCTCTGTGCGGACGGTGTCCAGTTGTCCGTAATAATCGGCCAGAGCCCAGGTCTGTGCTTTATCCAGCCACATCAGCGGGGTTTCAAAGCGGATATCGCGGGCCAGACCGGCGTTAACCGCTTTATTGAGAGCTTTGACAAATTCATCACGGCAATCCGGGTAACCGGAAAAATCGGTTTCACATACACCGGTGATAATGGCTTCTGCATCGACCTGATACGCATAAATCGCTGTCAGGGTCAGAAACAGAATATTCCGTCCGGGAACAAAGGTATTCGGAATATCACTCTGTTCACTTTCGCAGAACCCCGGAACCGGAATGTTATCGCGGGTCAGGCTGCTGACCGCCAGTTCATTCAGCAGGGAAACATCCAGCACCTTATGCGCTGCCGCACCCAGTTTCAGGCTGAGTTTACGGGCAACATCTATTTCCTGACTATGGCGCTGTCCGTAATCAAACGTCACACAATGCACTTCATCATAGTTACGGAGCGCCTGAATCAGGCAGGTTGTGGAGTCCTGCCCGCCACTGAATACGACCACAGCACGTTTCATCGGTAAACCTCATTATAAAAAGATGAGGTTTATGGTAACGGCTGCATCACCATTTGGGTAGTGTTGCCTGCGCGTCAGTCAGATCACCGATATTTTCCGCTACCCATTCCGGATTGTAATAAGTGTCAGGATAACGTTCGCCGCTGTCACAGATCAGCGTGACAATGGAGCCGGTCTGTTTCTGTTCATGCATCTGTTTCGCCAGTTGCAGCGCACCCCAGACATTGGTGCCGGTGGAAGCACCGGTGCGGCGTCCGAGCAGTTTTTCCAGCCAGTACAGGGTGGCGATACTGCACTTATCACTGACTTTAAGCACATCATCAATCACACCGGGAATAAAGGACGGCTCTGCGCGTGGACGGCCGATACCCTCAATCTTACTGCCGGTATCGCAGCGCAGATGTGAGCATTTCTGATGATAGCAGTCATGAAAAACGGAGTTTTCAGGATCAACAACAATCAGTTTTGTGTCGTGTCCCTGGTAGCGGATAAACCGGCCGAGGGTGGCTGACGTACCGCCGGTGCCCGCACTCATCACAATGTAACGCGGAACCGGATGGGCTTCCCGTGACATCTGGCGGTAAATGCTTTCGGCGATATTATTGTTGCCGCGCCAGTCAGTGGCACGTTCGGCATAGGTAAACTGATCCATATAGTGGCCGCCGGTTTCACGGGCCAGACGTTCGGATTCCGCATAGATCTGAGCGCTGCTGTCCACAAAGTGGCACTGTCCGCCGTAGAACTCAATCTGTTCAATTTTACGGCGCGCGGTGCAGCGCGGCATGACAGCAATAAACGGCAGGCCGAGCAGACGGGCAAAGTAAGCTTCTGAGACAGCGGTGCTGCCTGATGATGCCTCAATGACTGGTGTGCCTTCGCGGATCCAGCCGTTACACAAGCCGTACAGGAAAAGCGAACGTGCCAGTCGGTGCTTCAGACTGCCTGTCGGGTGAGTACTTTCATCCTTGAGATATAATGAAACCCCCGGGTAAACGGGTAATTCCAGCGGGATCAGGTGGGTATCCGCACTGCGCTGATAATCGGCCTGAATGGCATTAATGGCGGATGTCGTCCATTGGGTTGTCATGTAGTATCTCCTCACGGTCTGTTGATGCATCTTAGCAATTCTGTGAGAGAAAAGGCTTTTTCTATTTTCTTTATCATGCATGATATGGAGAAATTTATTCTCTCTGGTGGCGATATGTTAGATAAAACAGACCGTAAATTGTTACAACTCTTGCAGGAAGATGCGTCATTATCACTGAACACACTGTCCGAAGCGGTAAATCTGACATCCACCCCCTGCTGGAAACGGCTGAAGCGGCTGGAGGATGACGGTTACATCCGTAAACGCGTGGCGTTGCTTGACCCGGAAAAACTCGGGCTGGGACTGACCGTGATTGTCATGATCAAGACACAACATCACAGCAGCGAGTGGTATACTCAGTTTGTGGAGTATGTGCAGCAGATGCCTGATGTGGTGGAGTTTTACCGCATGGCCGGTGAATTCGATTACATGCTGCAGGTCGAAGTGGTGGATATGAAATGCTTCGATCATTTTTACAAAAAACTGGTCAACGGTGTACCCGGTTTAATTGATGTGACTTCCAATTTCGCGATGGAGCGCATAAAGTACACCACCGCATTGCCGATTCCGGAGAAATGCAAAGCGGACTGATTATTAACCTGAGATGTTAACGGGATCCTGTGAGATTATTTGCCCAATTAAAATGGTATTTCCTCAGTGAATGGCGGCGCTATACCGGTGCGGTCACTTTTCTGATCATTATCGCGGTATTACAGATCCTGCCACCGCGTTTTGTCGGCATTATTGTTGACGGCGTGACCAAAGAAACGATGACTACCCCGGCGCTGTGGGGCTGGGTCGGTGTGATGCTGCTTATTGCGCTGGTGATTTATATTCTGCGCTATATCTGGCGGGTCTGGTTATTCGGCGCATCCTATAAGCTGGCAGTGCGTCTGCGGCAGGATTTTTATCAGCAGTTCAGCCGCCAGTCCCCGGCGTTCTATCACCGTTACCGTACCGGCGATCTGATCGCGCGCAGTACCAACGATGTGGATAAAGTGGTGTTTGCCGCCGGAGAAGGTGTACTGACGCTGGTGGATTCGTTCGTCATGGGGCTCGTGGTGCTGCTGACGATGAGCATTGAGATCAGCTGGCAGCTGACGCTGCTGTCCCTGCTGCCGATGCCGCTGATGGCACTGGCGATCAAACGTTACGGACAGCAGCTTCATCAGCGCTTTAAAACCGCGCAGGGTGCATTTTCCTCACTGAATAATCACGCTCAGGAAAGCCTCAGCAGTATCCGGATGATTAAAGCGTTTGGCCTGGAAGATCACCAGTCTTCCCGGTTTGAATCTGTGGCGGCGGAAGCCGGACGCAAAAATATGCATGTGGCACAGGTGGATGCCCGCTTTGATCCGACCATCATCATGGCGATCGGGATGTCAAACCTGCTTGCGGTTGCCGGCGGCAGCTGGATGGTGGTGCAGGGCACACTGACACTCGGCGGGCTGACCAGTTTTATTATGTATCTCGGGCTGATGATCTGGCCGATGCTGGCGCTGGCCTGGATGTTTAACATTGTTGAGCGCGGCAGTGCGGCTTACAGCCGTATCCAGTCCCTTCTTGAAACGCCTCCGGTACTGGCGGACGGTACTGATGCCCCGGCACCCGGGCGCGGTGAACTGTCAGTGGCGGTGGATGAATTTTGTTATCCGGAAAGCCGCCGGACGGTTCTGCATGATGTCCGTTTTACCCTGAAAACGGGTCAGCTGCTCGGGCTGTGCGGCCCGACGGGCTGCGGTAAATCCACGCTGCTGGCACTGATCCAGCGTCATTACGATGTGACAGCAGGTAAAATTTGTTTTCAGGGTAAACCGCTGCCTGAACTGACATTCTCCGGCTGGCATGCACGGCTGGCTGTCGTGAATCAGACCCCGTTTCTGTTCTCCGATACAATTGCCAGCAACATTGCGCTGGGACGGCCCGGGGCGACACAGGAAGAGATTGAACATGCTGCCCGGCTGGCCAGTGTGCATGATGATATTGAGCGTCTGCCGCTCGGCTATGAGACTCAGGCCGGTGAGCGGGGCGTTATGTTATCCGGCGGACAGAAACAGCGGATCTCTATTGCCCGCGCATTGCTGATGGATGCGGAAATCCTGATCCTCGATGATGCCCTTTCCGCGGTGGACGGGCAGACCGAATACCGGATACTGCAAAATCTGCGGCAATGGGGCGAAGGACGCACGGTCATTATCAGTGCGCACCGGCTTTCCGCACTGACAGAGGCAGATAATATTCTTGTTCTGCAACAGGGCGGTATCAGTGCTCAGGGGCGTCATCAGGAACTGATTAATCAGAACGGATGGTATCGCGAAATGTATCATTATCAGCAGTTAGAGGCCGAGCTCGATGAGTGAACAGATCCGCCCTGAAGCGGCAAAAAACCTGTGGCCGTCGCTGAAACGTCTGCTCGGATACGGCCGTAACTACCGCCGCCCGATGGCCGCTGCCATTGTGATGCTGTGGCTGACAGCCATTGCAGAAGTCGCCGCACCTGTTCTGGTCAGTTATTTCATTGATAATATGGTGGCGAAAAACCAGATTGTTCTGTCCGTGACACTATGGCTGGTGGCCGGGTTTATCGCTTTACAGATTGCCGCCTCGCTGCTGCACTATTTCCAGCTGATCTATTTCAATCAGGCCGCCGTCGGTGTGGTACAGACACTGCGGGCCGATGTGATGGACGCTGCACTGCGTCAGCCGCTGAGTGCATTTGACACTCAGCCTGTCGGGCAGTTGATCTCGCGTGTCACCAATGACACGGAAATGATCAAAGACTTGTTTGTGAACGTCCTGCCGACACTGTTCCGCAGTATCGCACTGATCGTGGTGATGCTGATCGCCATGTACTCCCTGGAGTGGCGGATGGCACTGGTGGCAACCGCGATGTTCCCGGCGGTAATGCTGGTGATGTGGATCTACCAGCGGCTGAGTACGCCGATTGTGCGCCGGGTGCGCAGTTATCTGGCAGATATTAATGATGGTTTTCATGAAGTTATCAGCGGCATGACGGTCATACAACAGTTCCGCCAGCAGGCGCGTTTCGGTGAGCGGATGTTTGCCGCCAACCGCCGCCATTATGAGGTCAGAATGGCGGCACTGCGGCTGGACGGTATTTTACTGCGCCCGCTGCTGAGTCTGTTTTCGGCGGCTATTCTCTGCGGTCTGATGTTGCTGTTCGGGGTTGAGGGGACGGGGGTTATCGGCGTCGGGGTGCTGTACGCCTTTATTACCTACCTCGGGCGGCTGAATGAACCTCTGATCACGCTGACATCCCAGCAGTCTGTTTTACAGCAGGCGGTGATCTCCGGCGAACGTGTTTTTGAGCTGATGGACAGCCCGCAGCAGCAGTACGGGGCAGATGATCAGCCGCTGACCTGCGGCAGTATCCGCGTATCACACCTGACATTTGCCTATCAGCCCGGAAAACCGGTACTGCGCGATATCAGTATGGATGTACCGGAGCACAGCTTTGTCGCTTTTGTCGGACATACCGGCAGCGGAAAAAGCACACTGGCGAATCTGCTGATGGGCTATTACCCGTGGCAGGCCGGGGAAATCAGCCTCGGCGGGCGACCACTGGAACAGTTTTCGCATAAAGCACTGCGGCAGGGCATCGCGATGGTGCAGCAGGACCCGGTCATTATGGCCGCTTCCTTCCGCGATAATATCACTCTCGGACGGGATATTGATGATGAGCGTATCCGCCGGGTGCTGGATATGGTTCAGCTGAGTGAGCATATTTCACAGCTTGAGCACGGGCTGGATACGGAACTGGGTGAGCAGGGCAATACCTTGTCTGACGGGCAGAAACAGTTGCTGGCAATGGCGCGGGTACTGGTGCAGACCCCGAAAATCCTGATCCTGGATGAAGCAACCGCCAATATTGACTCCGGTACTGAACAGGCCATTCAGAAAGCTCTGCAACTGATCCGCCGTGAAACCACGCTGATAGTGATTGCACACCGTCTGTCCACCATTGTGGATGCCGATACCATTTATGTGCTGAACCGCGGCGAAATGGCGGAATCCGGCTCTCACCGTGCGCTGCTGGCAGAGAAAGGCCGCTATTACCAGATGTATCAGTTGCAGCAGGTCGGGGAATCACTGAATGCCCCGGAAGAGAGCGAAGCCCCTGCACTATAATTGTGAGATCGTTCACATAAACAGGTGCATGATGCTGTAAAAAAGTGCAATCCTCCCGTTAGCAGAAAAGGCGTCTGATGATTCAGACGCCTTTTTTATTTCTATCCTGTTGTTATTAAACAATTTAATTTTTATTTCATGCATTGGCATCACTTTTGCAATTTATCCGCAGGACAACAACAACCTGAAGCGGAGCATGCGATGAAAATGATAATGGCCATCATCAAGCCTTTTAAACTTAATGACGTCAGAGATGCGCTGAACGAAGAAGGTATTCAGGGATTAACCGTACTGGAAGTGCGGGGCGCGGGCAGACAAAAAGGACATACCGAACTGTACCGCGGGGAAGAGTACAGCACCGATTTCCTGCCGAAGACACAGATTAATATTGTTGTGCCTGATGATTGCCTTGATCGCATTATTGAGGCGATTTGCCGGTCAGCATACACAGGCAGTATCGGTGACGGAAAAATATTTGTTTCAGAAATTAGTCAGGCGGTACGGATACGTACCGGTGAGCAAAATGATGATGCCATTTAAACCGCGCGGAGATACTCAGATGATGAAACGAAAAATAGTATTGCCTGTTGTGATATCTGCGGTACTGCCGGCATCGGCTTACAGTGCAACGGAAGGGATGGATCGCGCGGATAACGGTTTTATGCTGATCTGTGCGGCGCTGGTCTATTTTATGACTCTGCCCGGTATCGCTCTGTTCTACGGCGGACTGGTACGGCGTGAGAATGTATTGTCAGTGATGACACAAGTCATCGTCAGCTTTGCTCTGGTATTGCTGTTATGGATTTTCTATGGCTACAGTATGGCGTTTTCTGACGGAAACAGTGTGATCGGCGGGTTATCTCATGCATTTCTCAGCGGGATCACACCGGTCAGTAACAGCGGTAGCATCAGCCAGTTGACACACGTTATTTTTCAGGGCTCCTTTGCTGCGATCACGGTTGCACTCATCACCGGAGCGCTGGCAGAGCGGATCAAATTTACTGCCTTTCTGTTATTTACGGTGATCTGGTTCTCCCTGGCGTATGTACCGATGGCGCATATGGTCTGGGGCGGCGGCTGGCTGGCGGAAGATGGCGCACTGGATTTTGCCGGGGGAACCGTTGTGCATATCAACGCGGCAGTTGCCGGGTTAGTTGGTGCTTACATATTAGGACCGCGCCGGTTGCCGGGGAAAGCCGCCACCAAACCGCACAGCCTGCCGATGGTATTTACCGGTACCGCTATTCTCTATATCGGCTGGTTCGGGTTTAATGCCGGCTCTGCCGGAAAACCGGATGGCATTGCGGCGCTGGCTTTTCTGAATACCGTGATTGCGGTGGCCGCAGGAGTGCTGGCGTGGGTGATCGCAGAATGGTGTATGCGGGGTAAGCCCTCACTTCTTGGTGCGTGCTCCGGGTGTATCAGCGGTTTGGTCGGGATCACGCCTGCCGCAGGGACGGTGGGTGTTCCGGGAGCGGTTGTCATCGGGCTGATCAGTGGTATTGCCGGTTACTGGGGGGTTACAGCCCTGAAGCGTCGCCTGAAAGCCGATGATGTCTGTGATGTTTTTGGCATTCACGGTGTCTGCGGTATCGCCGGATGTTTGCTGACCGGTATTTTCACGGCACCGGCACTCGGCGGCACGGGGTATGCGGAAGGCGTCACGATGTTGCATCAGTTATGGATACAGGCGGAGAGTATCCTGGTGACTGTGCTCTGGAGCGGAGTGATTACTTACATCGCATTCAAATGTGCGGCACTGACAACCGGCATACGTTGTACAGAAGAGGATGAGATCAACGGGCTGGATATCAGTACGCACGGCGAACAGGCTTATAACCGTTCATAGCCGAAAAAAAGTAAGCCCCCGCTCACGGGTGTGCAGCGGGGGCTTTTTATTGCCGGGACGTTTAGATATCCCGTAAGCGCAGAACGCCTTCCTGGACTGTGGAGGCAACCAGCACACCATCCTGATTATAGAAGTGACCACGAACAAATCCCCGTCCGCCGGACGCTGTCGGGCTTTCCACGGCATACAGCAGCCATTCATCCAGCCGGAACGGGCGGTGGTACCACATGGAGTGATCAATCGTGGCAATCTGAATTTCCGGCTGCATAAAACCGTAGCCGTGAGGCTGAAGCGCGGTCGGCAGGAAGTTATAGTCAGAGGCATAGCTGAGCAGATACTGATGCAGCGCCTGATCATCCGGCATTGCACCATTGGTTTTCAGCCAGGTATAACGTACCGGCGGACTTGCGGGATTCTGAAACGGGCTGTAAAACTGCACCGGGCGCCATTCAATGGCTTGTTCACGCAGAAACAGCGCCTGCATTCTCGGCGGCAGAGCAGCCGCAATTTTCCTGGCAATATCGGTTTCAGAAACAAGCCCGTCGGGGCCGGCAACGTCCGGCATGGCATTCTGATGCTCAAAACTGCTCTCTTCCCCCTGGAAAGAGGCCGTCATATAGAAAATCGGCTTTCCGTTCTGAATAGCGCTGACACGGCGGGCACTGAAACTTTTGCCGTCACGCAGATTTTCCACATCATAAATAATGGGTTTATGGCTGTCGCCCGGGCGCAGAAAATAGCTATGGAATGAATGAACGCGGCGATCAGCCGGAACGGTCTGTCCCGCTGCATACAGTGCCTGTCCGGCAACTTGTCCGCCAAAGACCTGCGGCAGGCCGAGATCTTCACTTTGTCCCCGGAATAACCCGTCTTCGAGTTTTTCCAGTGCCATCAGGCTTATCAGGTTTTCTAACGCCAGGCTCATAGTTACCCTTATTCATCTTTTCAGCAGGAACCGTCCATTCTAATCGCTGTCAGTGCAATTGAAAAATGATAAACCGCCGTTATGTGCGGTTCCCGGCCGGCAGGTGCGTATGGTTATGTCAGAGGTGTGTAAAATTACAGCGGTCAGTCCCGGTTGCCTTGCTATTTCAGTGATGATCCCGGATAATGGCACCGCCTCATTATTGAGGGTTCCTATGGGGGCTTTGTTGGTTCTCCCGCAACATGAACTTGTTAACTCGGTCAGGTCCGGAAGGAAGCAGCCATAGCAGGGGAATTGTGTGCCGGGATGTCGCTGGCAAGGCCCCCACCCATTTCTGCAGTACCTGCCGCTATTCTCCTGTTATTGATTCTGAATGCCTCTGTCTGCATCCGGTGGTTGTCTTCGTTATTCATTCTCCATTCATCCGGCGTATCCTATTAATATATTCATAATTTGACATTATGCCTGTCAGCACAAGCCGGGACTTTCAGAGGGTCGCACCGGATTCAGGGATATAACAATATGAGTAAAATTTGTTTTATGTTCTTAGTGTAAAAGAGTGAGTTTCACATAAAAGCGCATGATTAGATAAAAATCCTATTTTTGATTTAACCCGTTATAGTGGTGAAAACTGAAAATAAAATTTTCGGTATACCCGGTGTTTAATAAATGCGTATCAGGATTTAATAATCTGGTGAGTGAAACAAACACAAAATATATACTTTTGTTATAAACAATATATATATCGTAATATAAGTAAGGAATAGCGGGATAAATAGCAGGCATGATCGAAAGCCAAAGTCAGTCAGCTGTGCCTTTGGCCCGTGATCACTAAAAATAAGACAATGCCTGAGAGAGGCGGTTACAGCAGACTGAATTAACGGACAAATTTCCAGACAGACGCCGGGATTTTGTCATACAGTTTATTCATGGTTAATTCGGCCAGACGATGATCGGCAGCTGAATAAAAAACCTCCAGCTCGTCATCAGTCAGTTCATATTTGTTCTTCTCAATGACACGTTCCAGTGTTTCGATCGAAGTGCACTTACGTAAGCGCATGAGATAGTCAAGTTTAGTCATCATATGTCATCTTCTTGCTGAGTTGTTAGTACGCAATATACTGATTTTAGTTCTGTATTCCGTTAGTGGACCAGATGCCCTTCGCTGGTCAGCATGCTGCTTACCAGTGATGCCATCTTCTTCCATTCCTCAACATCATTAAATGAAACTTCCATCTGACCAAACAGCGCGTAAGTTTCATCGATGTATTCATCGACAAATGAGATGAGATCCTTATTTTGTGTATGTTTTATCTTAAAACTCCAGGTCACGTCAGCAATGTAACCTAATAATTCGTTAAGTTTTAAGTTTGAATCTGAGGCTAAATCATTAACCCAAAAATTATTGCTTCTGATGAGAGTTTGTGTGCCTTCACGGCAAAGTTCATCACACAGATACTTCAGTACCGCAATATCGTAATTTCGTGGAGAATACTCGTCCATAATCACCTCCTGAATGTAGCCGGGAATGATAAGGCGCTGAAAAACGTTAAATTATAATTAACACATGAGTAAGTTATTACGCTATCGACGTCGGTATATTATATATATCAACCGCCTTTAATTATAAATAAAGGTAATGTAAGGTTCTGTTCAGCACAAGTGGATAATCAGATGCTGATTACATGTTAATCTGTTTCAGTTAGTGAACATGACGTTCCGGAAAAAGACGTGAATAAAAAGATCTGATTTAATCCTGTTTGTAATATAACACTATTTCAGCACTTGTCACTAGCCAAAATACAAAAAAAGTAAATTTAAATGCAGAGTAAATGCCTGAACGCACCAGGTATAATTACTCATCTTATTAAATTTATTGGTTTTTTATGGAATGGCGCGGTGGGGAATCATTACGGGTTATGACAAAACCTTACATTTGCGGAATGTTATAATTTACTTTTATCTATTGTTTATTTAAGTTCTTTTTACTCAAATTTAAAAATATTTATCATGGCGTGAAAATAAAAAAGGTCACTAATGTGACCTTTTTATGTTTAAGCAGGATTAAAATCCGTCAGGACTATCGCTCTTCTGCGTTACCGCATGAGCATGCTCAATGTCTTCACTCTTCTTACTGAAGCGGCGGCGGATAACCACATAGAAGACCGGCACGAAGAAGATAGCCAGTGATGTTGCGGCGATCATACCACCGAACACCCCGGTACCTACGGCGTTCTGTGCACCGGAACCGGCACCGTTACTCAGGACTAACGGAATAACCCCGAGCATAAAGGCCAGTGATGTCATCAGAATAGGGCGCAGACGCATCTTAACGGCTTCCAGTGTTGCCTCAATCAGCCCTTTGCCTTCTTTCTCCATCAGGTCTTTGGCGAATTCGACAATCAGGATGGCGTTCTTCGCCGACAGACCAATGGTTGTCAGCAGGCCGACCTTGAAGTACACGTCGTTGTCCAGTCCGCGGGCATGCGTCAGTAACAGCGCACCGATAACCCCGAGCGGAACCACCAGCATAACTGAGAACGGAACCGACCAGCTCTCATACAGGGCCGCCAGACAGAGGAAGACCACAATCAGAGAGATGGTATACAGTGCAGGTGCCTGGTTACCGGACAGTTTTTCCTGGTAAGACATACCTGTCCACTCAACACCAAAGCCCTGCGGCAGTTCTTTCGCCATATTTTCCATCAGTGCCATCGCATCACCACTACTCTTGCCCGGTGCGGCGCTGCCCTGAATCTGCATAGCAGGAATACCGTTATAACGTTCAAGGCGCGGTGAACCGAAAGTCCACGGATCCTTTTTCGTATCGATAAAGGCAGAGAACGGTACCATCTGACCCTGGTTATTGCGGACATACTGCTCAGCAATATTTTTCGGCTGCATACGGAACGGAGCATCAGCCTGTACGTACACTTTCTTCACACGACCGCGGTCGATAAAGTCATTGACGTAGCTGCCGCCGAACATGGTGCTCAGCGCGGCGTTAATGGTCTTGATATCAACCCCTAATGCCTCGGCTTTCTGCTGATCGACATGGATATGATACTGTGATGTATCTTCCATCCCGTTCGGGCGCACCTGCACCAGCATATCCGGATGCTCACCTGCCATCTTCAGTAACTGGTTACGGGCTGCGGTCAGTGCTTCGTGTCCCTGGTTAGCGTTATCCATCAGTTCGAGGTCAAATCCGCTGGATGAACCCAGTTCCACAATCGGCGGAATGTTTACCGCGAAAATCGAGGCTGACGAGTTGGTAAAGAAGTGCTGGTTGGCGCGTGCAACAACCGCTTCCACCTTATCTTCTTTTGCTTTACGTTCGTCCCAGTTTTTCAGAACAATAAACGCCAGACCCATGTTCTGTCCCTGACCCGCGAAGCCGAAGCCGTTAACGGTAAAGACAGATTCAACAACTTTTTTCTCATCTTCCAGATAGTACTTACTGACACCATCAAGAACAGTCTGAGTTTGTTCCTGCGTCGAACCCGGTGGTAACTGAACCATCGAGAGCAGTACGCCCTGGTCTTCTTCCGGTAAGAAAGAAGTCGGCAGACGGGTGAACATCACGATCATACCCGCAACCAGCAGCACATAGATCAGCAGGTAACGTCCTGTGCCGCGCAGCATACGGCCGACACTGTCAGTGTAGTGATTGGTTTGTTTCTCAAACACACGGTTAAACCAGCCGAAGAAACCGGTCTGACTGCCGTGGCTGCCTTTGGCAACCGGCTTGAGCATGGTGGCACACAGTGCCGGTGTCAGGATCAGCGCCACGAAGACTGACAGTATCATCGCGGAAACAATGGTAATGGAGAACTGACGGTAAATTGCCCCGGTTGACCCGCCGAAGAAGGCCATCGGAATAAATACCGCTGATAACACCATGGCAATACCGACCAGAGCACTCTGGATCTGACCCATCGATATTTTTGTGGCTTCTTTCGGCGGCAGGCCGGTTTCCTGCATGACACGCTCGACGTTTTCCACCACCACGATGGCGTCATCCACCAGAAGACCGATTGCCAGCACCATCGCGAACATCGTCAGGGTATTTATCGAATACCCGAATGCGGCAAGGGTGGCAAAGGTCCCCAGCAGTACCACCGGTACGGCGATAGTCGGGATCAGTGTTGCACGGAAGTTTTGCAGGAACAGATACATCACCACGAACACCAGCATGATTGCTTCAACCAGTGTTTTCACCACTTCGAAAATGGAGATTTTAACGAATGGTGTTGTATCGTACGGGTAAACAACTTCCAGGCCGTCAGGGAAAAACTCTGACATTTCTGTCAGTTTATCGCGAACCGCTTTGGCGGTATCCAGGGCGTTAGCACCGGTTGCCAGCTTGATACCGATACCGGCTGCCGGTTTCCCGTTATAACGCGCGATAATCCCGTAGTTTTCAGCACCGAGTTCCACGTAAGCAACATCTTTCAGGCGGACAACCGAACCGTCAGTGTTAACCCGCAGCATGATTTCCTGAAACTGCTCAGGCGTGTTCAGACGGGTCTGCGCAATAATAGAGGTATTCAGACGCTGGTTTGGTACCGGCGGTGTTCCCCCCAGCTGACCGGCGGCAACCTGGTTATTCTGCACCTGAATCGCATTGATGATATCTATGGTACTCAGGTTATATTTCACCAGTTTGTCCGGATCGAGCCAGATACGCATGGCATACTGGGTACCGAAGAGCTGGGTTTCACCAACCCCGGTCACACGGCTGATCGGGTCTTTGACGTTAGAGCCGACGTAGTCCGCGATATCGTTCTGGGACATGGTACCGTCCTCAGACACGAAACCGGCCACCAGCAGGAAGGAACTGGTGGATTTTTCAACGGTAATACCCTGCTGCTGAACTTCCTGAGGAAGCAGCGGCATTGCCAGCTGGAGTTTGTTCTGAACCTGAACCTGGGCAATATCCGGGTTGGCGTCAGCTTCAAAGGTCAGCGAGATATTCATACTACCCGCTGAGTCACTGGTTGAAGACATGTACACCATCTTGTCGATACCGTTCATGTTCTGTTCGATAACCTGAGTTACCGTATTCTGAACCGTCTCGGCATCCGCACCCGGATAGTTTGCGGAAATTGAAATGGTCGGCGGCGCAACAGTCGGATACTGTGCCACCGGCAATTTCATGATCGCCAACAGACCTGCAAGCATGGTAATAATTGCGATTACCCATGCAAATATCGGTCTTTCAATAAAAAACTTTGGCATGAATCACTGACTCCTTATTGGGACTTCTGAGCAGATTCAGTATTTTTCGGCGCAGCCGCCGGCTGTGCATTTAAATCTGCTTCTGTTGCCTTAACGGCAGCACCCGCTTTGATTTTCTGGAAGCCTTCAACTACCACGCGCTCCCCGTCGTTCACACCGGAGGTAATCAGCCATTTGTTACCGTAAGACTGACCGACAGTGACCGGACGGACTTCGATTTCATTTTTGGCGTTGACTACGTTAACGACTGCGCCGCCTTTGGCCGTACGGATAACCCCTTCCTGCGGAACTAAAATAGCGTCAGGACGGACACCTTCATCCACACGGGCGCGGACAAACATTCCCGGCAGCAGGGATTCCTGCGGGTTCGGGAACACGGCACGCATAGTGATAGAGCCGGTGGTTTCATCGACAGTCACGTCGGAGAATTCCAGATAACCTTTATGGGTATAATCTTTGTTTTCAGCCGTCACCAGGCTGACAGCAACTTTACCCTGTTCTTTATCCACGGCACCGCTGGCGATTTCTTGTTTCAGACGCAGGTAATCATCACTGGACTGGGTCACATCCACATAGATAGGGTCAATCTGCTGAACCAGTGTCAGCGGCTGGGTCTGACCCGTTGCCACTAATGCACCTTCAGTCACGTTTGATTTACCGGACAGACCGGCAATCGGGGAGGTGACTTTGGTGTAGTTCAGGTTGATTTGCGCAGTCTGAACAGCAGCCTGTGCAGCCTGAACCGCAGCCTGAGCCTGTGCATGCGTGGAGACCGCCTCATCATAATCCTGGCGGCTGATATAGTTTGTTCCCAGCAACGGTTTATAGCGGTTCACTGTCAGGCGGGCCAGTTCGGCATTCGCTTTGGCTTTGGCCAGTTCAGCCTGTGCGCTGTTCAGCGTAGCCTGAAAAGGAGCCGGATCGATTTGATAGAGCGATTCGCCTTCTTTGACGTCACTTCCTTCTTTGTAGTTGCGTTTTAAAATAATGCCGCCGACCTGAGGGCGCACTTCCGCGATGCGGTATGCAGAAGTTCGTCCCGGCAGTTCCGTACTCACTGTCAGTGGTGCAGCTTTCAGTGTAACGACTTTAACGTCCGGCGGTGGCATTTCGCCCCCTTGCTTCTGCTCTTCACCACATCCGGACAGCAGAAAGCTCCCGGACAGAACGAGCATAGCCAGAGGTAGAACGCCTCTGTTTTTTCGCATAGTAAACCTCTATAAAATGTCGATTTTTAACCGGTAAATATGGTTGATTAACTAATAAATCAGCGTGCTATAATACAAACATACACGAATGTATGTAAATTAACTTCAGATGACACAGGCCTTACATGGCACGAAAAACTAAACAGCAGGCCGGAGAAACCCGCCGGCAGATTATTGAGGCCGCATTAACCGCTTTCAGTGAGCGGGGCGTATCTGCGACGTCATTAGTGGATATTGCTAAGCAAGCAGGTGTGACCCGTGGTGCGATCTATTGGCACTTCAAAAATAAAGTTGATCTGTTTACTGAAGTCTGTTCGATAACCGATACAAAAATTGGCGTTATTGAACAAGAGTATCGGGCAAAATACCCGGATAATCCACTTTTAGTGTTTAAGAAAATATTAATTTACATTCTGACCTCAGTGGTATCCGATCCCAAAATGCGGGCTATTCTGAGTATTTCATTTCATAAATGTGAATTTACCGGTGAAATGAGCGAATTAATTACCATCAGACAAAATTTATATGCTGCGGAATACTCAAGAATTGAATCTTTCCTGATTGAAAGTGTGACACTGGGACTGCTGCCGTCAACCCTCGACCTGCGCCGTGCGGCAATCATGCTGCGCGGAATGATAACCGGCCTGTTAGAAAACTGGCTCTTTTCCAGCGAGAGTTTTAATATTGACGGACAGGCGGAATATTTGGTTGACGGTTATCTGGATATGTTAATGTTCAGTAAAAATATGCAGCTGACGCCGGCAGACGCCTGATTTACATTTTATAATATTAACCTTAAGGATATCATGTATGAAGCCTGTATTAATTATTGCCAATGGCGCTGCATATGGCAGTGAATCTTTATTTAATGCACTGCGTCTGGCAATTGCAATTAAAGAGCAGGACAGTCAGGTGCCGATGAATGTTTTTCTGATGTCGGATGCGGTGGTGGCCGGATTACGCGGTCAGCAGCCGAAAGAAGGTTATAACCTGAAACAGATGCTGGAGATCCTGCTGGCACAGAAAACAGCAATTAAACTGTGTAAAACCTGCACCGATGCCCGCGGTATCTCTGAACTTCCGCTGGTGGACGGGGTGGAAATAGGCACACTGGCCGAACTGGCGCAGTGGTCGCTTGATGCTGAAAAAATTATTACTTTTTAATCAGATAGTCTGAAACGGACAGCCGGGGAAGGGCAGATACAAGTGGATATTATGATGAAGCAAGTCAGCCGTGTCCCGGCTTCCGGTCTGCTGAGACGGGTTTTTCTCCGTCTTTTTACCTGTTTTGTCTTTCTGTTGCCGGTGCTTATTCAGAACAGTGCGGCGGCGGCCGTTCAGGAGATTCCTGACCGTAACACAATCCAGACTGAACTGAATGCCCTGAATAACCGTAAAGAACAGACGGCTGCGGATAAATTGTCCGTGCAGGATCTGGAGCGGGCGCTGGTATTTTATGACAATCTGGATACCCTCAAAGAAAAATCACAGGAACTGAAAAAGCGGGTGGATGAAGCCCCGCGTCTGTCAGAACAGGTCACACAAAAATTAACACAGATTAAATCATTAACGGATGAAGGTCTGGCTGATTACCGCGCCTCTGTTGAGCGTCTGCCGCTTTCACAGCTGGAACTGAAACTTAACAGTACTCTTGAAGCGTTGCAGACTGCACAAAATAATCTCTCTTCTTATAACAGTGATCTGATTGCTCTCCAGACGCAGCCGGAGCGCGCGCAGAATATCATGTATGCCAATGTGCAGCGTTTACAGCAAATCCGTGTTGAACTGAATGACTCTATGGCGGCTCAGAAAGTACTGAGGCCGACTGAAATCGAGTCTCTTCAGGTGGAGCAGTATTACTTACAGCAGCAGATTGATTATCAGAAGCGTGCATTACAGTCGAATACGCAATTACAGAATCTGCTTCAGGTGCAGCGTGATTATGTGGGTGAACACATCAAACAGCTGGAAAGCTATATCGATGTGATTCAGGAAACGGTCAGCAGCAAACGGCTGGATTATTCGGAAGAGGCGGCAAAAGAAGCACAGAGCTCGGATGATACCCAGCGCAATATGCGGGATGATCCGCTGGTGCTGCGTGAAATCGCCCTGAACCATGAATTAAGTGAAAAACTGGTCGCCGCCACCCGAGACAATAACCAGCTGGTGCAGCGTACCATCAAAGTCCGCAGTATTCTTGACCGCGCGCTGCAATCCGAGCGCAATCTCAAAGAGCAGATTACTGTGCTGCGCGGCAGCCTGCTGCTCTCCCGTATCCTGTTTAAAGAGCAGATCGATTTGCCGCCGGATCTGCTGATTAAGGATTTACCGGACAGAATCGCGGACATGCGCCTGGCGCAGTTTGAAATTAACCAGCAGCGTGACAATCTTTATCAGCCGGACAAATTTGTCAGCACCCTGATTGATGAATATGCCAAAACGCATGATATGCCGGAAACGGAAGCAGAGCTGCGGGCACAGAAGCATGCGCTGGTACAGGTGGTGTCTGTCCGCCAGGATCTGCTGGATCAGCTGAACACCCAGATGGGTAATCAGATTTCCCAGGCGATTAACCTGCAACTGGATCAGACTCAGCTCGTGACTGTGGTCGCCTCACTGGAGAAAACCCTCGCACAGCAGATTTTCTGGGTCAACAGTAACAAACCGGTCAACCTGGCCTGGTTTCAGTCCTTCCCGGGCGCCGTCAAACAGGAACTGACGTCACTGGATCTGAACTGGTCGCTGCAAAGTCTGATCAACGGTTTTGTCGATTCCCTCTTTATTACCGTTCCGCTGCTGATTATTGCACTGCTGCTGCGTTTCGGTACCAAGAATATAGATACCAAACTGGCTGAAATTAATGCCGATGTCGGGCGGCTGAAAAAAGACCGTCAGATCTACACGCCGATGGCGCTGGGACTGATGCTGATCAAAACCCTGCCGTCCTCGCTGTTTGTGATTGCTTTCGGGTATTTCTGTCTGAAAACCGGCAGCGCGGATTCCGCGCTGATGTGGACTATCTCCCGCCAGCTGGCACTCTTCTGGGTGCTGTTTGAGTGGAGTTACCGGATTATGAAACCGGAAGGGATCGCCGTCACACACTTCGGGATTGATCCGGAAATCTGCCGGATCGGCCGCCGCAGACTGCTGCGCCTGGCTCTGCCGCTGCTGCCGATTATGCTGTGGGCGGCTTACGGTATGGAATACCCGCTGCGTCTGGTGGACGATGTGATCGGACAGCTGGTGGTGCCGGTGGCACTGGTATTTGTCTTTATCTTCACACTGCCGTTCTGCATTGAGATCTGGCGCGAAAAGGGCTCTCACCTGGTGCGGGCTGTCCTGCTGACCTTGCTGACGTTCTCCCCTCTGGTGCTGGTGGTGCTGGTCGGGCTGGGGTATTACTACACCGCACTGCGCCTGAGCAGCCGCTGGATAGACAGCCTCTATCTGCTGCTGCTGTGGTATATCGTGTATCATTCCAGTTTGCGCGGCCTGGCACTGGCGGCACGGCGTCTGACCTATCAGCGTGCGCTGGCCCGCCGTCAGAAACAGCAGACTCAGCTTAAAGAACAGCATGACGGGGATGATGTTCCGGATATGATTGTGGAAGAGCCGCCGATGTCGATGGAGCTGATTAACCAGCAGTCTCTGCGCCTGACATCCATGGTGCTGTTTATTGTCTTTGCCGCCGCATTCTACGGAATATGGTCTGATTTTATTACTATTTTCTCGTTCTTCGACAGTATCACACTGTGGCATTACAACGTGGATACCACGCTGGGGAATGTGGTGGAAGCGGTCACGCTCGGCGATCTGATTCTGTCGGTGCTGATTGTGGTGGTATCCTGGATAATGATGCGCAACCTCCCCGGTCTGCTGGAAGTTCTTGTGCTTTCGCGGCTCTCACTGCGTCAGGGGACGTCGTATGCCATCACCACTATTCTGACGTACCTGATTGTCGGGATCGGAACCATTGCCGCATTCGGAACCCTCGGGGTGTCGTGGGGTAAATTACAGTGGCTGGCGGCAGCCCTGACCTTCGGCCTCAGCTTCGGGTTACAGGAGATCTTCGCTAACTTTGTCTCGGGTATCATTATTCTGTTCGAACGCCCGATCCGTATCGGCGATACTGTCACTATCGGCACCTTCTCAGGGACAGTTAACAAGATCCGCATCCGTGCAACCACGGTAATTGATTTTGACCGCAAAGAGGTCATTATCCCGAACAAAGCCTTTATGACCGAGCGCCTGACCAACTGGTCGCTCTCCGATACGGTAACGCGGATTGTGATTAATGTCGGGGTGGCTTACGGTTCAGATCTGGCGAAAGTGAAAGAGGTTCTGCTGAAAGCGGCCACGGATAACCCGAAAGTGATGACCGACCCGGCGCCGGGCGTGTATTTCACGGAGTTTGGTGCCAGCAGTCTCGACCACCAGCTGCGTTTCTATGTGCGCACCATCGGCGACCGCAGTGCCACCACCGATGAAGTGAACCGTGCTATTGACCGGATGGCGCGTGAAAACGATATCAATATCGCCTTCAACCAGCTGGAAGTGTATCTCCACGATCAGAACAGCGGCAAAGAAGTGCAGGTACAGGGAAAAGAGAAGGATGACGGCGTTCAGCCGGCCTGATCACCATCAGTATCGCGCAGTTTGTTTTCATAATCGCGGCGGACAATCTGTAACGCCGCGAGCACGGTTTCGGCCGGGATATGGTTCTCTTCCAGCAGGCAGATAAGATCGACCGCCAGTTTTACCTCATCGGGGGCATTTTCAAGACTCATGGGATATCCGCTGTCTGATTAAAATTCGGTGCCGTCGTGGCGTTCAATCTGCCGTTCAATGCGCTGTAAAGCCTGACGGCAGCGGACAAGGCGTCCGGCCAGCGCCGCCAGTTCTTTCTGGATTTTTTGCTGTTCGGCAAAGGTCTGTGCGCGGCCGAGAGCCAGTTCACGGTCATCGGTCATTTGCGCCAGACGGCGTTCATAATCCTGATGTTGTGCCAGGCGCTGATACAGATCCACCTGACTGTCCCGTTTCACATAGCCCTGTTCTTTCTGCCGCAGTGACTGTGTGGCGGCCTCGCGATTCAGTGCCGCAATCTGGGCGACAATTTTTTCGGCCAGGAAGCGCACCTGTTCTGCCCGGTTCTCATCCGCGCACTGCTCAAGCTGGTCAGTATGGTGCAGTAATTCATCCATACAGAGGCGAAGGGTTTTATTACGGGCGGCGAACAGGGTATCATCGAAGCGGCGCTGGCTCAGTTCCCGATCCGCTATCGGTGCAATCTGTGTTTCCAGTACGCTGATTTTCTGCCGCAGCGCCTGTAACAATTGTCTGGTGTTCATTATCCGCCTCAGTGAAATGTGCCCGGGATCGTTGTTGAAGATCATAGTTACAGGAGCATTTTTTAGTCTGTTTGATATAAAACAACAAATAATCGGCAAAGTCACGGGATACGGTTGCAATTTTCCCCTGATTTGCATAGATTCTGAGGTTTCGTGTTATCTCTATGGCACCTATTATGAGCGCAACTGCTGAACAACTGCAATTTATTAAAGAAAGTATCCGGACTATCCCTGACTATCCTAAGGAAGGGGTACTGTTTCGCGACATCACCACATTACTGGCCAATCCGGAAGCATATCGTCTGACGATTGATATGCTGGTGGAGCATTTCGCAGACAAAGGGATCACCAAAGTCGTGGGCACTGAAGCCCGTGGATTCTTATTCGGCGCACCGGTTGCGTTACGTCTGGGTGTCGGCTTTGTACCGGTCCGCAAAAAAGGGAAATTACCGTGTGATACCCTCAGCGAGACCTATGATCTGGAATACGGCACTGACACACTGGAGATGCACAAAGACAGCATCAGCAGTGGTGACAGTGTGCTGGTTGTCGATGACCTGCTGGCCACCGGCGGTACCGTGAACGCAACTATCCGCCTGATCCGCCGCCTGGGCGGTGAAGTGCATGAAGCCGCCTTTATTATCGGCCTGCCGGATCTCGGCGGCGCCGAACGCCTTGAAGCGGAAGGTGTGCACAGCTTCTGCCTGCTGGAATATGCCGGCGGCTGAGTCTTTCCCCTGTATTAAACGCAAACTCAGCCTCGCCCATTATGGTGAGGCTGTGGTAGCATGATGGAAAATCATGTTCACTCTCTGCGGAATCCATGAGCTATCAAGTCCTTGCCCGTAAGTGGCGACCACAAACATTTTCACAGGTTATCGGTCAGCAGCATGTTCTGACAGCGCTCGCAAACGGGCTGGAACATCAGCGGCTTCACCACGCCTATCTTTTTTCCGGCACCCGCGGGGTCGGGAAAACCACTCTTGCACGCCTGTTTGCCAAAGGTCTTAACTGTGAGCAGGGCATCACCGCCACGCCGTGCGGCAAATGCCAGAACTGCCTGGAAATTGAGCAGGGGCGGTTTGTTGATCTGATTGAGATCGATGCCGCGTCGCGCACCAAGGTGGAAGATACCCGTGAACTGCTGGATAACGTCCAGTACGCCCCGTCACGCGGGCGTTTCAAAGTTTATCTGATCGATGAAGTCCACATGCTCTCCCGTCACAGCTTTAATGCGCTGCTGAAAACCCTGGAAGAGCCGCCGGAGCACGTCAAATTCCTGCTGGCCACAACGGACCCGCAAAAGCTGCCGGTGACAATTTTATCCCGCTGCTTACAGTTTCATCTTAAAGCGCTGGATGTGGATCAGATCAGTCAGCAGCTTGATACTATTCTGACTGCCGAACAGATTGAAAACGATGCCCGCGCACGGCTGTTACTGGCCCGTGCCGCCGACGGCAGTATGCGTGATGCGCTGAGTCTGGCGGATCAGGCGATTGCACTTGGTGCCGGAAAAGTGACCACGGACGTGGTCACGCAGATGCTCGGCACTCTCGACGACGAGCAGCCCCTCACTATCCTGGAAGCCCTGGTAAAAGGGGATGGCGTTCAGGTGATGAACGGCGTGAATGATGCCGCATCACGGGGCGCGGACTGGGATAATCTGCTGACAGAAATGCTGGCTGCGCTGCATAAAATTGCCATGCTGCAACTGCTGCCGGTACAGGAAAACAGTGCTGCCGGTGTGACAGAAGAGCGTCTTCGTATCCTGGCCCGGGCTATTGCCCCGGCAGATCTGCAACTCTATTATCAGACACTGCTGGTCGGCCGCAAAGAGCTGCCGTATGCCCCGGACAGACGAATGGGCGCTGAAATGGCGCTGCTGCGCGCGCTGGCATTCCATCCGCGTAATGTGATTGATGAAGTGATCACCGCGCCGTCCGTGGCACCGGTTTCTTTACCGTCACAGCCGCAGACACCGGAACCGGCTGCACCGGCACGCAGCACACCGCCGCCGGTGATGTCACCGGAAACGGAGAACAGCCCGACTGCCCAGTTGCTGAAAGCCCGTGATGCGCTGAACCGGCAGGAGACTCCGCCGTCAAAAAAGTCTGAGCCGGTTACCTTAACAGATAAGGTTAAACCGGCGAACTCAGCACTGGAGCGACTCGCTGCCGTGACTGAAAACCGCCGGGGGCATGTTGCGTCTGCACCGCAGCCGAAAGCATCCGGTAAACCGCAGCCGTATCAGTGGCGTCCGCAGAAACAGGATGAACCGGAAGAAAAGGCTCCGGTTACACGACCGAAAGATATCAAAAAAGCCCTCGAGCATGAAAAAACGCCGGAAGTGGCTGAAAAACTCGCTGTTGCTGCCCGTGAACGTGATGCATGGGCGGCAGATATTGATAAAATGCAGCTGCCGAAACTGGTGCAGCAGCTGGCGCTGAATGCAGTGAAAGAACAGACCGGTGAAGACAGTATCTGTCTGCATCTGCGCTCCTCCCAGCGCCACCTGAATTCAAAATCAGCACACAGTATGCTGAGTGATGCACTGAGTGAACTTTATGGTAAAGTTATCAGTCTCACTATTTGTGAAGATGATGATGTCAGCATAAAAACGCCGCTGGAATGGCGGCAGGCTATCTATGAAGAGATGCTGGCGCAGGCGCGTCAGTCCATTGTGACGGATAAAACCATTCAGACTCTGCTGACCTTTTTTGATGCGGAACTGGATGAAGAGAGTATCCGGCCTGTTTAACCACCTTGCGTTGGAATACGCAATTTAGTCAAAGAGAGAAAACTATGTTCGGTAAAGGCGGTTTGGGCAATCTCATGAAACAAGCCCAGCAAATGCAGGATAAAATGCAGCAGATGCAGGAAGAGATTGCAAATACGGAAGTCACCGGTGAATCCGGTGCGGGCCTGGTTAAAGTCACTATCAACGGCGCACATAACTGCCGCCGCGTGGAAATCGATCCAAGCCTGATGGAAGATGACAAAGAGATGCTCGAAGATCTGATTGCTGCCGCATTTAATGATGCCGCACGTCGTATCGACGAAACCCAGAAAGAAAAAATGGCGTCAGTATCCAGCGGAATGCAGCTGCCGCCGGGCTTTAAGATGCCGTTCTGATGCAAACCAGTCCGCTTCTTGAAGCACTGATGGACGCCCTGCGCTGTCTGCCGGGCGTCGGGCCGAAATCGGCCCAGCGTATGGCGTTTCAGCTGTTACAGCGTGACCGCAGCGGCGGCATGCGTCTGGCGCAGGCGCTGACCCGCGCGATGTCGGAAATCGGCCACTGCCGCGACTGCCGGACCTTTACCGAGCAGGAGCAGTGTACTATCTGTGCCAATCCGCGCCGTCAGCAGACCGGCCTTATCTGTGTGGTGGAAAGCCCTGCGGATATCCACGCTATCGAGCAGACAGGGCAGTTCTCCGGCCGTTACTTTGTGCTGATGGGACACCTGTCGCCGCTGGACGGCATCGGTCCTGCTGATATCGGGCTGGATAAACTGGAGGAGCGGCTGTCTCAGGAAACCCTCAATGAGGTGATCCTGGCGACCAATCCGACAGTGGAAGGGGAAGCGACGGCCAATTATATTGCGGAAATGTGCGCGCAGTATGATGTTTCAGCCAGCCGTATCGCTCACGGCGTACCGGTCGGGGGCGAGCTGGAAATGGTGGATGGCACAACCTTGTCTCACTCCATCGCCGGGCGTCAGAAAATCCGTTACAACAGCGATTACTGACGGCGGTTTCTGCCTGTTATCCGGACAGACGGCCTGTGCCGTCTGTCACTTTCCCTCAGAATTGTCACAAAAAATTCCCCGTTTGCCTTGAAAATCTGAAGACCGGCCCCACCTGATTTTTATCCTGTTTTTTTTCGTTGATAAGTCAGTCTGAGGTTATTCATGAGTCTGCAAGAACAAGAAACCCGTGGTTTTCAGTCAGAAGTAAAACAACTTCTGCAGTTAATGATCCACTCACTTTATTCCAACAAAGAAATTTTCCTGCGCGAGCTTATCTCCAACGCCTCTGATGCGGCCGATAAGCTGCGTTTCCGTGCCTTATCCGACAGTTCACTGTATGAGAACGATGGTGATCTGCATGTCCGCCTGTCCGCTGATAAAGAAAAGCGTACGCTGACCATCAGTGATAACGGTATCGGGATGACCCGCGATGAAGTCATCGACAATCTCGGTACGATTGCCAAATCCGGCACCAAAGCATTCCTGGAATCACTCGGCTCCGATGCGGCAAAAGACAGCCAGCTGATCGGCCAGTTCGGGGTGGGGTTCTATTCTGCCTTTATCGTGGCGGACAAAGTTACTGTTATCACCCGTGCGGCGGGTGTACCGTCTGACCAGGCGGTGTTCTGGGAGTCCGAAGGGGAAGGGGATTACTCTATCGCCAAAACCCATAAGGATTCACGCGGTACTGACATCACCCTGCATTTCCGTGAGGGGGAAGATGAGTTCCTGGATGACTGGCGTCTGCGCTCGGTTATCGGCAAATATTCCGATCATATTGCGCTGCCGGTGGAAATCGAAAGCAAAAATGAAGAAGACGGTACTGTCATCTGGGAAAAAATCAACAAAGCTCAGGCACTGTGGACGCGCAATAAGAACGACATCAGTGATGAAGAATATAATGAGTTTTACAAGCATCTCTCCCATGATTTCGCTGATCCGCTGACATGGGCGCATAACCGCGTGGAAGGGAAGCAGGAGTACACCAGCCTGCTCTATATCCCGTCTGTGGCGCCGTTTGACCTGTGGCACCGCGACCAGCGCCGCGGCCTGAGCCTGTATGTCCAGCGCGTCTTTATCATGGATGATGCGGAACAGTTCATGCCGAACTACCTGCGCTTTGTGCGCGGTCTGATAGATTCGAATGATCTGCCGCTGAATGTCTCCCGTGAAATTTTACAGGACAGCGCCGTGACCCGCAGCCTGCGCAGTGCACTGACCAAACGTGTTCTGCAGATGCTGGAGAAACTGGCGAACAATGACGCTGAAAAATACCAGACTTTCTGGCAGCAGTTCGGCCTGGTTCTGAAAGAAGGCCCGGGTGAGGACAGCACCAATGCGGAACTGATCGCCAAACTGCTGCGTTTTGCCAGCACGAAAGAAGACAGCTCCGCACAGACCGTTTCCCTGGCGGATTATGTTTCCCGCATGGCGGAAGGTCAGGAAAAGATTTACTACATCACCGCAGACAGCTATGCAGCGGCGAAAAACAGCCCGCATCTGGAATTATTCCGTAAGAAAGGCATTGAAGTACTGCTGCTCTCCGATCGCATCGATGAGTGGATGATGAATTACCTCAATGAATTTGATGGTAAAACCTTCCAGTCTGTCAGCAAGGCGGATGAATCGCTGGAAAAACTGGCGGATGAAGATCCGGCAGCGAAAGAAGAAGCAGACAAAGAGCTGGCGCCGTTTATTGATCGCGTGAAAACACTGCTCGGTGATCGTGTGAAAGAAGTGAAACTGACACACCGTCTGACGTCAACGCCGGCGATTGTGACCACTGATGCGGATGATATGAGTACGCAGATGGCGAAACTGTTTGCCGCTGCCGGTCAGCAGGCACCGGAAGTGAAATACAACTTTGAGCTGAACCCGGAGCATCCGCTGGTGAAACTGGCCGCAGAGCAGCAGGACGAAAGCCGCTTTGCCGACTGGATCAATCTGCTGCTCGATCAGGCACTGTTTGTTGAACGCGGAACCCTGGAAGATCCGAATGAATTCGTATCCCGGATGAATAGTCTGTTATTAGGCTAAAAACAGGCGTTCCCGCGCCGGGTGAGCGCAATCGTGCATAACCCGCTTAAAAACCACATGATTTCATGATAATCATGTGGTTTTTTCATTGAAATCAGTAAAAACGAACGGGAGAGTTTCCCCGCTTTTCTTGAGTCCATACCCTGACAAATGGTATGGTAGCTTGTTTTTATCCGAATTATAAAAAAGCAACCAGCAAGGGGTTTACGCAATGCGTATTATTCTGCTCGGCGCTCCGGGCGCCGGTAAAGGGACTCAGGCTCAGTTTATCATGGAAAAATACGGGATCCCTCAGATCTCGACGGGTGACATGCTGCGTGCAGCAGTGAAATCCGGCAGTGAATTGGGTCTCCAGGCAAAAGAACTGATGGACAACGGCAAATTAGTGACTGACGCATTAGTTATCGCACTGGTTAAAGAGCGCATCAAACAGGATGACTGCCGTAACGGCTTCCTGCTGGACGGGTTCCCGCGTACCATTCCGCAGGCAGATGCAATGAAAGAAGCCGGCATCACCGTTGATTTCGTTCTGGAATTCGATGTTCCGGATGACATTATCGTTGACCGTATTATCGGCCGCCGCGTACACGCAGGCTCAGGCCGTGTGTATCATGTAAAATACAATCCGCCGAAGACAGAAAATAAAGACGACGTGACCGGTGAAGAGCTGACCATCCGTAAAGATGATCAGGAAGAAACCGTCCGTAAGCGTCTGGTGGAATACCATCAGCTGACTGCACCACTGATTGAGTACTATCAGAAAGAAGCTCAGATGAGTGACGTGAAATACAACCGTATTGACGGCACCCGTCCGGTAAGCGAAGTCAGTCAGGAATTAGCCCGTATCCTGGGTTAATCCGGCACTTATTTCTGTCAGGCAGCCAAACGGCTGCCTTTTTTTATCCTGATATGCGGCACATCGTGAGCATACATCAGTATGTGACCGGGGTGACAGAGAGCAGCCAACGAACCTGCGGATGTAAGGATGAAGGACGGTGTTCAAAATCATTTTGTTTGCAGGCAGGCGGCAAACGAAGGCACACCGTGAGCATACATCAGTATGTGACCGGGGTGACAGAGAGCAGCCAACGAACCTGCGGATGTAAGGATGAAGGACGGT